>JBGTSP010000144.1:0-10801 GCA_041940205.1 Alphaproteobacteria bacterium | reverse complement strand
GATCGGGCACGTCGGGAGCGCCGACCGCGCCGAAGAAGATCGCATCGAAGGCGCGAAGCTGCGCGAGGCCGTCTTCGGGCATCATGGCGCCGTTGAGCTTGTAGTAGTCCGAGCCCCAGTCGAAGAAGGTGAGGTCGAAGGCGACATCGCCCGCCCGCTCCGCCAGGGCGGCGAGCACCTCGGCCCCGGCCGCGATCACTTCCGGGCCGATGCCGTCCGCGGGGATCGCCGCGATCCTGTGGGTTCGCATGCCCTTTCTCCCGATCAGCGGGCGGTCATGCCGCCGTCGATCACCAGCTCGGAGCCGGTCACGAAGGCCGAGGCGTCGCTTGCCAGGTAGAGAATGGCCTGCGCCACTTCCGAGGCCTTGCCGGTACGGCCGATCGGATGCAGCTCGGCCCAGCGGGCGCGTGCCGCGGCCCGGGCCGCGTCGTCGGGCATGTGGGCCAGCAGTTCGTCCGCCATCGGCGTCTCGATGATCCCGGGATGCACCGAGTTCACCCGCACGTTGTAGCCGTTCACGCCGGCCTCCACCGCGGCCGCCTTGCTGAGCAGCCGCACCGCGCCCTTGCTGGCGCAGTAGGCGACCTGCCGGGGATGGCCGGTCAGGCCGGCGACCGAGGAGATGTTGACGATCGAACCGCCACCGCTCGCGGCCATCGCCGCCGTGCCGTGCTTGGTGCCGAGAAAGACGCCGTCGACATTGACCGCCTGCACCCGGCGGAACTCCTCCAGGCTGGTCTCCGCCATGGTCTTGATCAGCTCGATGCCGGCCCCGTTCAGCAGCACGTCCAGACCGCCGGCATCCTGCACCGTGGCGATGGCGGCCAGCCAGTCGGCTTCGCTGGTGACGTCGAGCGCCAGGGCATGCGCGGTGCCGCCGGCATCGGCGATCATCGCCGCGGTCTCCCGCGCGCCGGCGAGGTTCAGATCGGCGGCCCAGACCGTGCCGCCCTCGGCCGCGAACAGCAGGCAGGTTTCCCGGCCGATGCCCGAGGCGCCGCCGGTGACGAGGCAGTTCCTGCCGTCGAGCGCGCCCATCAGCGCACCACCCGGGCTTCGCGCAGCCGCGCCAGCTCCTCAGCGTCCACGCCGATGCCGGCAAGGATCTGCTCGGTGTGCTCGCCGAGCAGGGGCGAGCGCCGCTTCACGCCGACATCGGATTTCGACATCCGGAACTGGGTGTCCATCACGGGATAGTCGCCGGGCACCCCGGGATATTCCATGTGCTTGAAGAACTGCGCCTCGTCGATATGCCGGTCCTTCAGCGTGCGCGCGGGCTCGTAGACCTCGCCGCAGGGAATGCGGGCCTCCTCCAGGGCGGCGATGGCCTCCGCGGTCGAACGCTCGGCGCACCAGGCCTGCATGCGCTCGGAGACCACGATGCCGTTGTCGCCGCGATCCTGGTCGGTGGCGAAGCGCGGGTCGGTGAGCCAGTGATCCTCGCCCATCAGCCGGGCCCAGCGCTCGAACAGCGGCTGGCCGACGATCTGCACCAGGATCCAGCCGTCGCTGCACTTGAAGGCGTCGACCGGAGCGCCGCCCTGGCCGCGATTGCCGGAGCCGACCCGGCCGACCTTCAGGATCGCCTCCTCGATCAGCGTGGTGTTGTTGAAGGTCAGCGAGGTGCCCAGCAGGGTGCCCTCGACAAGCTGGCCCTCGCCGGTCTTCGCCTTGTGCATCAGCGCCGCGAGCGTGCCGATGGTGGAGGACAGCGCGGTGCCGTAGTCGACCCAGGGCACCCAGCTCTTCATCGGCTCGTCGGCATGCCCGCTCAGGTGCATGTTGCCGCACAGCGCCTGGGCGACGCCGTCGAAGCCGACCCGGTTGGCATACGGGCCGGTGGCGCCGAAGGCCGAGGACATGGTCAGGATGATGTCGGGCTTGATCTCGCACAGCGCCTCGTAGTTCAGGCCCATCGCGGTCAGCGTCTCGATCGGCAGGTTGGCGAGCACCACGTCGGCGGTGGCGACCAGCTTCTTCACCAGTTCGCGACCTTCCGGCTTCATCGGGTTGAGGGCGATGCCGAGCTTGTTGCGGTTGAGCTGCAGGAAACCGGCGCCGACCATCGGCTCGCCCTCGGCGCCCTCGCCGACCGGCGCGGTATAGCGGTCCTCGCTGCCGTCCACCTTCTCGACGCGGATCACCTCCGCGCCCAGGTCCGCCAGCATGCAGCCGACGAACGGGCCGGCGATATACCGGCCGAAATCAAGTACGCGCACGCCGTCCAGAACGCCGCCCATCGTCATTCCCTCCCGAAATTTCCGAACTCTTGCCTTGCCTCAGACCGTCAGCGCGACGCCGTCGTGACCGGGATCGGCCCCGCCGTCGCAGCGGCCTTCGCTGATGCGGATACCATGGACCGCGGCGATCCCGAAGGTCAGCGGCGAGCGGATGACCTCGTAGCCGCGGGCCTCCAGCTCCTCGGTGACGTAGCGCGGGATGCGGTTCATCACGTCGATCGCATCCGAGGTCGCCGAGAAGCGCGGCGCCGAGACCGCTTCGGTCATGCTCATGCCGTGGTCGAGCACGTTCAGCAGCACCGTGGTGACGCCCATGGCGATCTGCGTGCCGCCGGGCGCGCCCAGCACCACATAGGGGGCGCCGTCGCGAAAGACGATGGTCGGGCACAGCGAGGAAAAGCGCGACTTGCCGGGTTCGACCGAGCCGGCCCGGCCGGGCCGCGGATCGAACACCGCCATGCAGCCGTTGAACATGAAGCCCAGGCCGTCGGTGATCACGCCCGAGGGCATGCCGAGCGAATGGGTCATGGTCACGCAATTGCCGTGCTCGTCGACCACGGCGACATGGGTGGTCTGGGTGGATTCGTCGCGTCCGCCGAACCGCGTGACCCGCTTGCGTTCGCCGTTGCGGATCGCCGCCGCGCACTCGGCGGCGTAGTCGCGGCTGGTCAGGCGGGCCAGGGGCACGTCGTAGAAGGCGGGATCGCCGACATGCTCGTCCTTGTCGGCGGTGGCGTAGCGCATCGCCTCGCCGACCACCTGCAGGTAGTCCGCGCTGTTGTGGCCGAGGCCGGCGAGGTCGAAATTCTCCAGGATGTTCAGCATCTCGCAGACCTGGATGCCGCCGCCCGGCGGCATGTTGGTGGCGTAGTCGAAGTCCCGGTAGCGCCCGGCGAGCGGCTTGGTCCAGGTGGTGCGATATTCTCGCAGGTCCCGCTCCGAGATCAGGCCGCCGTTCGCCGCCATGTCCGCGGCGATCCGTTCGGCGATCTCGCCCTCGTAGAAGTCGCGCGCGCCGTGCCGGGCGATCCGCTTCAGGGTGGCGGCCATGTCGGGATTGTCGATCCGGTCGCCGACCCGCTTCACCCCGCCGTCGTCGCGGAAATAGATTTCGCGGCCGGTGCGCGAGAAGGCCAGGCGGTCGCGCACGGGCACCCGGCCCATGCCGTCGGGGTGGGTCCACCAGAAATGCATGTGGGGCCGGACCGTGACCCCGCGCTCGCATTCCCCGATCGCCGGCGCGACGATGTCGGCCCAGTCCCAGGTGCCGAAATGCTCGACCGCCTCGGCATAGGCCATGAGGCTGCCGGGCGTGGTGATCGACTGGTAGCCCAGGTCGTTGACGTTGTCCTTCAGGATGAAGCCGAAACCGTCGCGGGTCTCGCCGACGATCAGGTCCGCCCACATCTCGCCGCTGGCGGCCAGCGGCGTCTTGCCATGGAAATCGATGTTCTGGTGGACGCCCCTGCCGGGCAGGTAGACCTGCAGGTTGCCGAAGCCGGCGATGCCGGTCATCTGCGGATCGACCACGCCCTGGACCAGGGCGCAGGCGATCGCCGCGTCGACCGCGTTGCCGCCGCGCATGAGCACGCGGGCGCCGGCTTCGGCGGCTTCCGGCTGGGCCGCCACGATCGTTCCGTGGGTCATCGGGCCTCCCTCCCGACGGCCCGCCCCGTTCAGCAGCCCAGGGCGTCCGCCAGTTCGATGAAGCTGTTGCAGGCGATATCGAAATCGTGCTCGGCCTCGAAGTCGACGCTCTGATCGACGCCGTATTCCGTCGGCCGGGCGACGAAGGCGGTGCGCATGCCGGTTTCGGCGGCGGCCACCAGGTCGCCGTTGTGGGCCGCCACCATCAGGCAGTTGGATGTCTCCACGCCCAGGCATTCGGCCGCGGTGCGGTAGACGTGCGGCTGCGGCTTGAAGCCCCGGGCCACTTCCGAGCCCAGCACCGCGTCCCAGGGCAGGCCGGCGCGGCGCGCCATGTTGACCATGATGGCGATGTTGCCGTTCGACAGGGTCGCCAGGATGTACCGCTTCTTCAGCCGGTTCAGCCCATCGACGACATCGGGCCAGGGATCGAGCCGGTGCCAGGCGCGGTTGAGATGGTTGCGTTCCGCCTCGCTCAGCATTTCGAGGCCGTAGCGCGGGAGCAGTTCTTCCAGGTTCTCCCGGTGCAGCACGTCGAGCTTGACGAACTCCCGCTCGCCGGACCGGATGCGCTGCATCGAGGGCTGGTAGAGCGCTCGCCAGTCGCGGGCGAACTGGTCCGCATCCAGGGTGATGCCGTGCGGCCGGCAGGTTTCCGTGATCTCGCGTGCCACCGAGTTGCGCCAGTCGACGACGGTACCGAAGACGTCGAAGGTAAGGGCCTGAATTGCATCGAGTGCCATGGTCGTGTCCTGCCCCTCAACTCGTGCCCGCCCGTCCGGCGCTGGCCGCCGGGTCCGGGTCGGATGGGAACGGTCGCTTCCGGTCGTCCGCCGTCCGGGAACGGGGCAGCGGGCGCTGGCTGAAGATGCCGAATGTCATGAAGGGACCGCGCGATACTGATGAAGGGGCCAGCTTAGCAGCCCCTTGAACACCGGCAAACGTGACTGGACTTGGCCCCCGGCAGCCGCCACCTTGCCGCACCATGCCCGAGACCGCCTTCCGCGCCGACCGTTTCCGCCTGCGCATCGCCAGCGGGCTGATGCTTGCCTTCGGCACCCTGGTCGCCGTGGCCGTCGCCGTGGTCCTGGTGCTGGGCTGGCGCATCGCCAGCGAGAACACCTTCGATCTGATGCGCGATCGCGCGAACCAGACGATGCTGGCGCTGGAGAACCGCATCGCCAGCCATCTCGGCCCGGCCGAGGCCCAGGTGGAATTCCTCGCCCATCTCGTGGAGCGCGGCCTGGTCGACCTCTCGAATCGCGAGGAACTGCGCCAGGTGCTGATCGGCGCGCTGGCCGCGACGCCGCAGGTCCGGGCGATCGCCTTCATCGACGAGGAGGCGGTGCTGCACCGGATCTTCTGGAGCGACGGCCTGCCCGACTACCAGGTGATCGACCTTGCCCGCGTGACCGACGTCCGCGCCATTCTGGCCGATGCCAGCGGCCGCTTCGGGGCCTACTGGGGGGAGCCGATCTGGATCGAGGATCGCAAGCTCACCGCGGTCAACGTGCGTCGTCCGCTGCGCGAAGGCACGCGTTTCGCCGGCCTGTTCGGCGCCACGATCTCGATCAACGAACTCTCGGCCGAGCTCGAGGACATGGCGCAGGAGGGCGACGGCCATGTCTTCGTGCTCTACGGCGAGAACCGCCTGATCGCCCACCGCGGCCTGATCGACGGCTTTGCCGGCGCCACCCATGCCGAACCGCTGCCACCGATCGGCTATGTCGGCGATTCCGCGCTCGAGGCCTGGATGGCCGGCGCCGGGGAGGCGAAATACCGGGACCGGCTGTTCGAACGCACCGGCGTGCGGATGTTCGGCGACGGCAAGCGCGACTATGGCGCCATCGTCCGGCGCATCGGGAACTACGGCGCGGTGCCCTGGACCATCGGGCTGTACTTTCCGGCAGAGCATTTCACCCAGGAACTCTGGCGGCTGCTGATCTCGGGCGTGGCCGGCGGCGGCGTGCTGCTGCTGGCGGTGGTCTTCGCCTTCTGGCTGTCGCGCCGGTTGAGCGAGCCGCTGGCCAGCCTGTCGCTGGCGGCCAACCGGATCCGCGATCTCGAACTCGAGGGCCTGACGCCGCTGCCAGACAGCCGGATCCGGGAATTCTCGGAGGCCGGGGCCGCCTTCAACTCGATGGTCAACGGCCTGCGCTGGTTCGAGGTCTACGTGCCGCGCAAGCTGGTCCATCTGCTGGTGCGCGAGGGCGGCGGCCTGACCCAGTCGGTCGAGCGCGACGTCACGGTGATGTTCACCGACATTGTCGGCTTCACGGCGTTGAGCGAGCGGATGGACGCGGACGAGACCGCGGCCCTGCTCAACAGCCATTTCGCCCTCGTGGCCCGGGCGGTGGAAGCCGAGGGCGGCACCATCGACAAGTTCATCGGCGACAGCCTGATGGCCTTCTGGAACGCGCCGGAGACGCAGCCCGACCATGCCGCGCGGGCCTGCCGGGCGGCGCTCGCGATCCGTGCCGCGCTGGCGAGCGACAACCGGGCCCGGATTGCCTCGGGCGCCACGCCGATTCGCGTCCGTGTCGGCCTGCATACGGGCCTCGCCACGGTCGGCAATATCGGCGCGCCGGGGCGGATCAACTACACCATCGTCGGCGATGCGGTGAATGTCGCCAACCGGCTCGAGCAGTTCGGCAAGGATCTTGTCGACGGCCGCGAGGATGCCGTGATCGTCGCCTCCGGCGTGACCGTCGCGGCCCAGAACGGCACGGTCCTGGCCCGGCCCGCGGGACTGCAGCAGTTGCGTGGCCGCAGCGAGGAGATCGAGGTGTTCACCCTGTAGCCAGGTCCGCCCCCGCAACGCCGGCCGGGGATCCCGGGCCGGGCCGCGGCGCCGGACGGCGGAAGGTGAAGGCGTCGGGCGATTCGCCCCGCGCGGTCAGCAGGGCGAGCCGCTCCCGCGCCTCCTCGAGGTCGGGCCAGCTGCCGGCAGGGCGCCACCACATGACGAAATGCGGCGCTTCGGGCCGGTGAAACCAGTCCCGCCGGCGGCGCAGGATCTCGACATGCCGGCTGCCGTAGACATAGTCCTGTAGCGCTTCCGGCGTGGTCCAGGCGCTCAGGTTGACGATCATGTCCGCGCGGAAGGGATGGGCGATGCCGGTGGCGTCGCCGGCCTCGTCCTGCAGGCGCCAGAGGAACCCCGGAGCGGCCTCGGCCAGCGCGTTGATGGCCTCGAGCTCGGCCACGAAACCGGCCAGCCGGGGACTGTCGATGGGGGCGAGGAGGCGGGCGATGTTGAGTTGGGCGAGGTGCCAGTCGGCCATGATCGGATCTCCCGGGAAACGGGCGGCGGAACGGCGCCCGGTTGCGATGGTGCCGGCCTCTCGCCGAAAAGTGATTTCTTCCACGGGGCCGGAATCGCCAGATTCCGCATGAATTTTTCTCGAACCGGGGTTTCCGTGGAATGGGTGTCGAACTCGACGAGTTGGACAGGAAGATCCTCCGCCTGGTGCAGCAGGACAGCGCGCGGTCGCTGGCCGACATCGCCAAGGCGGTCAATCTCTCGACCTCGCCCTGCTGGCGCCGCCTGAAGCGGCTCCGGGACGAGGGCGTGATTCGCGGCGAGGTCGCGCTGCTGGATCCCGGCAGTCTCGGCCTGTCGATCACGGTGTTCGCCACGATCACCCTCAACAACCATTCGCGCGAGAATGTCGCCGCTTTCGAGCGCCTGGTCGCCGAGGCGCCGGAAGTGATGGAATGCCACGCCGTTTCCGGCGACCGCGACTACCTGCTGCGCATCGTGGTTTCCGACATCGCCGCCTATGACAATTTCGTCGCCCGGCGCCTGCTGGACCAGCCGGCGATCGCCTCGGTCAATTCCCGCTTCGCCATGCATCAGGTGAAGTACGCCACGGCCCTGCCGCTGTAGGGTGCGCCCGGCTTCAGCGCCCGGCCCGTCGGTAGCGCACCAGGAAGATCAGCGGGATCACGCCCCAGGCGGTGAAGGCGAAGAAATAGAAGCTGTCGATATAGCCGATCATCGTCGCCTGGCGCGCGAGTTCGCCCGACAGGCCCTTCAGGCCGCGCAGGCTGTCGAGGTTCCAGCCTCCGGTGATCTGCGCGTAGAGCAGGCTCTCGCGAAACGGCGTGATCTGTTCGACGAGCTGGGCATAGTTGATCTTGCCGGCCCGGATCACCAGCGCTACCGACAGCGAGATGTGCAGGCTGCTGCCCAGGTTGCGCAGCAGGTGGAAGACCGAAGAGCCTTCCGGCAGCAGCCGGGGATCGAGGGTGGAGAAGGTGACCAGGGTGATCGGCACCCACAGCAGGCCGACACCGAAACCCTGCAGGGTCGAGGCGAGCGCGACGTCCATCGTGGTCAGATCGATGGAGAACTGCGCCATCCACCAGCCGGCGATGCCCTGCAGCGCGAACCCGGTCACCAGCCAGATCCGCGGATCGAGCCGGCTGCCCCAGATCATCAGCACGAAGGCGAACAGGGTGCCGGCCCCGCGCAGGGCCAGCAGCAGGCCGACGAGATCGTCGGGATAGCCCCGCAGGTTCTGCAGCAGCGGCGGGATCAGCACCATCGGCGTGAAATTGGTCATTCCGAAGATGAAGACGATCACCATGCCGAGGACGAAGTTGCGGTCGCGGAACAGGGCGACCGAAAGGAAGGGCGCGCGGCCGGTCGCCGTGTGGACCACGAACACCCACAGCGCCAGCAGGGCGAGCGCGGCCTCCAGGACGGTCTCGACGGAATCGAACCAGTCGTTGCGCTCGCCCCGGTCGACCAGAAGCTGGAAGCTGGCGATCGCGATGGAGAGCGCGAGAAAGCCGGTCCAGTCGAGGCGCACCTTCGGCGGGCGGGCGACATCGCGCACGAAGGCGAGCACGCCCAGCAGGGCGGCGAGGCCGAACGGCACCAGCATGTAGAACACCGAACGCCAGCCGTATTCCTCGCTGAGATAGCCGCCCACCACGGGCGCCGCGATCGGCCCCAGGACCACGCCGACGCCGAAGATCGCGGTCACCGTGCCGTGCTGGCGCTGGGGATAGCTCGCCAGCGAGATCGCCTGCGACAGCGGCACCAGGGGCGCGCCGGTCAGGCCCTGCAGCACCCGGTAGACCACCAGCTCCGGCAGCGACGTGGCGAGTCCGCACAGCAGCGAGGCGACGGTGAAGCCGCTGACGCACCAGATCATCACGCGGCGCTGGCCGAGCTGGCCGGTCAGCCAGCCGGTCATCGGCGTCGCCACCGCCGTGGCGACGATGTTGAACGTGACGATCAGCGCGATCTGGTCCTGCGTCGCCGACAGCGAGCCCTGGATGTCGGGCAGCGCGACATTGGCGATCGTCACCGTCATCGCGTACAGCGCCACGCAGGACGTCAGCGTAATCAGGATGATCAGGCGGCGCAGCGTCGTCAGGTCTTCGGCGGCGTATCTCTCGCTCATGCCGGCGGCGGGGGCGCGGCCGGGCGCCTCAGCTCTCCGTTTCCATCGGGCAGGCGGGATCGTTGGCCCATTCCGACAGCGAGGCGTCGTAGACCGCGACATCCTCGTGACCCAGCAGGGTGAGGGCGAACGCGTCCGCCGTCGCCGCGATGCCGCCCCCGCAATAGATCACGGCGCGCCTGTCCGCGCTTACGCCGGCTTCGGCGAACAGACGGCGCAGCGCCTCGGGCTCGCGGTAGCGGCCGCTGTCGGGATCCAGCAGGTGCGGGGCCGGCACGTTCACGCTGCCCGCGATATGGCCGGGGCGGCCGTAATGCTTCTCGACATCGCCGCGATACATCGCCGGCGCCAGGGCGTTGACGACGACGTCCCGCGGGTCCGTGCGGGCCTGCTCTACGGCCTGCTTGTCGAGGAACAGGCCGGGCCGCGGCCGCGGCGTGAAGGTCGCGGGCGGGTAGTCCGCCGGCGCCGTGGACACCGGCCGGCCCTCGGCCTGCCAGCGGGCGAAGCCGCCGTTCAGGACGGCGGCATTGTCGAAGCCGAAGGCCCGGAGCATCCACCAGACGCGGGTGGCCCATTGCGGGCTGCCGGTGGAATAGAGCACCACGCGGGTCCCGTCGCCCAGGCCGTGCCGGCCGACCGCTTCGGCGAATTGCGCGGGCGAAGGCAGCATGAAGCGCAACCGCGACTCGCGATCGGAGAGCTCTCCCTGCAGGTCGAGAAATCCTGCGCCCGGCAGGTGGCCCGCCTCGTAGTCCGCGCGGCCGCTCTCGACCTCGTACAGCGCGCCGATCGCGGGCCGCAGATGGGTCGTGCAGTCGTAGATCCGCAGATCCGGCGCACCGATCTCGTCGGCAAGCCAGTCGGTTTCCACCAGCAGGCCGGGCAGGGCGGTCATTCTCGTCTCCCTCGTTGCGGGTTCGGGCGGGCCGGGGCGGCGCATCGCGGCCGGCGGGCACCGGCAGAGCGCCACGGTGCCGTTTCGCGAGGTCGGGTGCAAGTGCCGTGACGGCAACCGCGCCGGGTGGAAACCCGCTCAGTAGCCCAGCGCCAGCGCGCCCGGCCGGCGCGGGTCCGCGGCGCCGGCGAAGCGGCCGTCCTCGAGGCGCTGCACCGATTGGGTCGATCCCATGGCCCGGCGAACCTTCAGCGCGTGTCCGCGCTGCGCCAGCAGCGCCAGGGTGTCCGGACTGATGCCGCGCTCGACCTGCAGGATGTCGGGCAGCCACTGGTGATGCACCCGGGGGGCGTGGGTGGCCTCGGCCAGGTTCATGCCATGGTCGACGAGGTTGAGCACGATCTGCAGCACGGTGGTGATGATCCGGCTGCCGCCGGGCGATCCGGTGGCCAGTACCGCTCGGCCGTCGCGGAACAGGATGGCCGGCGTCATCGAGCTCAGCGGACGCTTGCCGGCGGCGATGGCATTGGCCTCGCCGCCGATCAGGCCGTAGGCGTTGGGCACGCCGGGCTTGGCCGAGAAGTCGTCCATCTCGT
>JBGTSP010000143.1:0-10829 GCA_041940205.1 Alphaproteobacteria bacterium | reverse complement strand
AGCTTGATCGACGGCGTCGGCTTGAAGCCGAACACAGAGCCGCGGCCGGTGGTGAAGCAGACCACGTTGGCGCCCGACGCCACCTGGCCGGTCACCGAGCACGGGTCGTAGCCTGGCGAGTCCATGAACACGAAGCCCTTGGTGTCGACCAGCTCGGCGTATTTGTAGACGCCGCACAGGTTCGAGGTGCCGCCCTTGGCGGCGGCGCCCAGCGACTTCTCCAGGATGGTGGTCAGGCCGCCGGCCTTGTTGCCCGGCGACGGGTTGTTGTTCATTTCGCCGCCGTTGCGCTCGACATAGTTCTCCCACCAGTGGATCCGGTCGATCAGCTTCTCGCCGACCTTCTCGTTGATCGCGCGGCGGGTCAGCAGGTGCTCGGCGCCGTAGATCTCCGGCGTCTCGGCAAGGCAGGCAGTGCCGCCGTGGCGGACCAGCAGGTCGGCCGCCGCGCCCAGCGAGGGATTGGCCGAAATGCCCGAATAGGCGTCCGAGCCGCCGCACTCGAGCGCCAGGATCAGGTCGCTCGCCGGCCGGGTCTCGCGCCGGACGCGATTGGCGTCGGTGAGCAGTTCGCGCACCATGTCCACGCCCTTCGCCACCGTCTTCTCGGTGCCGCCGGTCTCCTGGATGGTGAAGGCGTGCAGGTTCTCCGAGGGGTTGAGCTTCTCCGCCTCCATCATCGCGCCGATCTGGTTGGCCTCGCAGCCCAGCCCGACGATCAGCACCGAGGAGAAGTTGGGATGGCGGGCAAAGCCCGAGATCGTGCGCTGGATGTAGTTCAGGCCGATGCCGGCGCAGCCGCCGCAGCCATAGTCGTGGGTCAGCGCGACCACGCCGTCGACATTCTCGAACTCGGCCAGCGCGTCGCCGCGGAACTGGTCGGCGATGTAGCGGGCCACGGTGGCCGAACAGTTCACGCTGGTCAGGATGCCGACATAGTTGCGCGTGGCCGTGCGCCCGTCGGGCCGCACGATGCCCTGGAAGGTCGCGCGCTCGGCTTCCGGCAGCAGGTTCTGCTCGCGCGCGTTCTCGCCGAAGCGGTAGTCGCGCTCGAAATCCTTCACGTAGACATTGTGGGTGTGCACGTGCGCGCCGGCCGCGATGTCCTCGCTGGCGAAGCCGATGATCTGGTCGTACTTCACGATGGGCGCATCCTTGGCGATCGGCCGCGTGGCGATCTTGTGGCCCGCGATGATGTGGCCGGCGGTGGCCACGCCCTCGCCGGGCAGCTCGGTGCCGGCCAGGATGTCGGCGCGGGCGACGACGACATTGTCGTTCCCGTTCAGGCGGATGGACAGTGAGGCGGCAGCGTTCATGGCGGTTCCCCCGGGATCAGACGGCAAGACTAGCGCGGAACGGCGGCGTTCGCACCGCCCGATGGAACGCCGGGCCGGGCCTTGCCCCTCACGCGATCGTCAGATCGCCGCCGCTGACCCCGCGCCGCCGCCCCCTATATCTTCTTGGGGCGGTCTTCGGGGGATCGCCGGGACAGGGAGAGCCATGCGATGAGGCGGACCTTTCGTATCGGACTGATTTCGGGTTGGCTGCTGCTGGGCGGCGGCGCGGTGATGGCCGCCGGCGGCGGGGGCGGCGACAGCAGCAGCGTGGCCGAGGATCCCGACTGGAAGGCGGCCGTGGCGGCGATCGAGGCGCGCGACTATTCCGCCGCCCTGCCGCTGCTGCAGAAGGTGGTGGCGGGCGATCCCGACAAGGCGGATGCCTGGAACTATCTGGGCTATGCCAAGGGCCAGCTCGGCCAGTACGATCAGGCGCTGGCCGATTACGGCCGGGCGCTGGCGATCGAGCCCAAACATCGCGGCGCCAACGAATATCTCGGCGAGCTGCATCTCAAGATGGGCAATCTCGCCGCCGCCGAGGACCGCCTGAAGGTGCTCGACGGCGCCTGTTTCTTCGGTTGCGCGGAATATGACGAACTGAAGGCGGCGATCGCGACCTACAAGACCTCCGGCCGCTACGAGGGCCGCAAGCTGAACTGACCCGGCCGCGTCGCCGGCCCGCCTCGCGCGTTGCCGGCCCGGTCGCGGGCCCGCTATCGTTCCGCCCGACAGCCAACGGGAGGGAGAGCACGATGGCGCTGGATCCGCAGGTTCGCCATGTCCTGGAACTGATCAAGCTGCGCGGCCTGCCGCAGTTCCACGAACAGCCGCCGGCCGCCTCGCGCGCGCAGTACGAGGAGACCGCGCCGGTTCTCGCCATGCCGCCCGCCGACATGGCCCGGGTGAGCGACCGCACCATTCCCGGCCCCGACGGCAACCAGATCCCGCTGCGGATCTACAGCCCGCGCCCGCGCGAGGGCGAGAAGCTGCCGGTGCTGGTCTACCTGCACGGCGGCGGCTGGGTCGTCGGCAGCCTGGACACGCACGATTCGATCTGCCGCGCGCTCGCCCGGCGGGCCGACTGCATCGTCGTCTCGGTCGACTACCGCATGGCGCCTGAACATCCCTTCCCGGCCGCTCCCGACGATTGCCATACCGCGCTTCGCTGGGTGGCGGAGAATGCCGCGACCTTCGGCGGCGACGCGGCGCGGCTGGCGGTCGGCGGCGATTCCGCCGGCGGCAATCTCGCCGCGGTCGCCGCGCTGGACTGCCGCGACCGCGGCGGCCCGGCGCTGGCCCTGCAGCTGCTGGTCTATCCGGTCACGGCCGACAACCTGGACAGCGCGAGTTGCCATGCCTTCGCCACCGATCACGTGCTCACCCGCGAGACCATGCAGTGGTTCATCGCCCACTACACCGGGGGCACCCCGGCGGCCGGCAATCCGCGCTACGCCCCGCTGCTGGCGGACGACCTCTCCGGTCTCGCCCCGGCGCACGTCATGGTGGCGGGCTACGATCCCCTGCGCGACGAGGGCATCGCCTATGCCACCCGGCTGATGGAGGCGGGCAATACGGTCACGCTGGTCAACCATGCCGGCATGGTGCACGGCTTCTTCGGCATGGGCGCGCTGATCGACGAGGCCTACAGCGCCACCGACCAGGCCGCCCGCGCCCTGCAACGGGCCTGGGGCGGGCGCTGAGGGCACCCGCGAAAGGGGTGCCGCGTTAACCGTTTGGTGACCTCGTGCGGCCTAGGCTCGGGGCTCCGAATGGACCATGCAGTGGCACGCCGATGGGCAAGACCAGTTATCACTTTGCCGGGTATCGCAGCCGCCGCCGGGACGTGCGCCGCACCGCGCCGGGCCTGGAGGTGGTGATCGACGGCACCACCTTCCGCACCGTGGACTGGAGCATGGGCGGCTTCCTGCTGGACGGCTATGACGGGCCGCTGATGGTCGGCGACGAGTTCCGCTGCATCATCCGTCCGATCGTCGAGGGCCGCCGGCTGGAGGCCGAACTGACCGCCGAGGTCGCCCGCACCGATACGAAGAAACCGCGCATCGCCGCGCGCTTCATCAGCTACGGCGACGGCGCCTACGACGCCCTCGAGCAGTTGAGCCTGGGCCGCCTGCGCGCGTTCTCCGCCGCCTGAACCTGCGCCCGTCCGTCTCACCGACCGGCGGCGCGGCCGCCCGATCAGTCGCGCCGCAGTTCCATGATCGGATCGCCGGCCGCGGTCTCGAAGCCGAAACCGCGATAGAAATCCCCGGCGTCCGCCGTTGCCAGCAGGATCCGCCGTACCCCCGCCAGCGCGGGATCGGCCAGGATGGCCCCCACGAACCAGCGCCCCAGGCCCTGCCCGCGCCGCGCCTCGTCCAGCACCACGTCGGCGAGCCAGGCGAGCCGCGCGCCGTCGCCGAAACTGCGGGCGAAGCCGATCTGCACCCCCTCGACCCGGTCGACCAGGCCGTAGCAGCGCGAGCCTTCGAAGGAACGCCGCACGATGTCCTCCGGCAGGTCGCGCGCCCAGTAGCTCTCCCGCAGCCAGACGAGCGCCCGGTCGACATCGAGCCGCGCGGGATCGCAGTGCACGCCGTAGCGTCCGTCCTCGGCAAGCCAGGTTTCCCCGGCCGCGCCGGCGGCTTCGCCGACCTCCGGCGTCTCACGGCGGGCGGCGGCCTGCTGCTTGCGCCGGCGCAGGTTGGCCCGCAGCTGCGCCTGCAGGCGGGCCTCGCGCGCCGCGCGTTTTTCCTGCTTATTCGGCTTGCCGTCGGCCCCTGTCATCCGTTACATGCTCGCTTCTGCCGGTCACCGACCCTTAGGTCAGTTTCCGCCGCCGCGCCAGCGCGGCGTCCCGCGATGGGCGGGCCCTCATAGCTCAGGGGTAGAGCGCTCCCTTGGTAAGGGAGAGGTCGTGTGTTCAAATCACACTGAGGGCACCATCGACCTGGATCGCGATCCCTGTCATCCGGCGTCCCGAACGTACCGGCGCCGCAGAAGCGCCGATGCATGGACCGCCGAGACCGCGCTCCCGGAGGAAACCGCGTGTCCTTTCGCTACCAGTTTCTCGAGGCCGCGAAGCTCAGGGTGTGGTGGGTCTCCGGCACGCCGAGCTACGAGAGCTACGCGGCCGAGTACGACCGCTCCACCTCGCGCGATCCCGTCCAGAAGGCCTGCGACGAACTGGTCGTCATGGCCGCCGATGTCGATCTGCACCGGCTCGATCCCGAAAGCCTGTCGCGGATCCGCGATCATGACCAGGCGACCTGGCGGCAGCTCGATCTCTCGATCCGCCCGCGCGGCGTGATCCTCTGCTCGCGCCCGATGCAGCGTATCGTCGCCCGGCTGTTCACCAGCGCCGTCGAGCGCGAACCGCTCTACCGCATCGACTATGCCGTGCTCAGCCGGCAGGACGAGGCGGAAGACTGGCTGCGGCGCGACCTTTCCCTTCTCGACCTGCCGGACTTCGCGCGGGCCGCCTGACCGGCCCGCGGCCTGTCCGTTCGCGCGTGTGCCGCGGCTTGTTTGTTCGCGCGCGTGCCGCGGTTTGTTTGTTCGCGCAAGCGTGCCGCGGTTTGTTTGTTCGCGCGCGCGTGCCGCGGTTTGTTTGTTCGCGCGCGCGTGCCGCGCGACATTCCGCCCCGTGGAACGGTCCCGCGGTCGAATTATCTGCAAGGGCGTCGTAGGCTGACGCCCGCGCACAAAAAGCCGGAACTGCCAGGAGCCCCGCAGATGAAGACCACCCCGCGCGTCGCCGCCGCCTTGGCCCTCCTCGTCGCCTTCGCCCTGCCGCCCGCCGCCGGCGCGGCCGATCTGAAGAAGGGCGAGCGGGTCTTCAACAAGTGCAAGGCCTGTCACACCGTCGAAGCCGGCGGCAAGAACAAGATCGGGCCCAACCTGCACGGCCTGTTCGGACGCACCGCGGGCACCGTCGAGGGCTACAAGTATTCCGACGTGATGGCCAAGGCCGGTGCCGACGGCCTGGTCTGGAACGACGAGACCCTGCACGGCTACCTGACCAAGCCCCGGGACTACATGAAGGGCAACAAGATGGCCTTCGCCGGGCTGAAGAAGGAAAAGGACCGCGACAATCTGCTGGCCTGGCTCAGGGAAGCCACCAAGTAGCGCCGCCGTCCCGACCGCTCACGACACCGCTCACTCCGGCGCCGCCGCATAGGTCTCCAGCGCCGGCAGGTCCTTGACCACGCCCTGCTCCTGCAGGAAGGCGCCGAAGCGGCGATAGCGTCCGACATCGAGCGCCGCGGGCCGGAGTGCGAAACGCGGCAGGGTATCGCGCCAGGCCCGGCGGTTGAGTTCGTCGTCGAGTTCCGGCTTGTAGCCCTTGAACAGGACCCAGGCCTCGTCGGGATGGTTGACGAGATACTGCGTCGCCCGTTCCAGCGCCCTGAGGAAACGGGGAAAGCGCGGATCGTCCCGGCGCGACTGCGCGGCCACGACGATCAGCTCGTCATAGGGCGGCACCCCCTCTTCCTCGACATAGAAGGCCCGCCCCTTGACCCCCTCGATGTCCATCTGGTTGAGCTCGAAGTTGCGGTAGGCGCCGATCACCGCGTCGACCTTGCCGGCCATCAGCGAGGGCGACAGCGAGAAGTTGACGTTGATCAGCTCGATGTCCGCGAGGCCGAGGCCGTGCGGCGCCAGCATCGCCTTCAGCATCGCGTCCTCGAAGCCGCCGACCGAATAGCCGACCTTGCGTCCCTTCAGGTCCTTGAGCGAGCGGATCGGCCCGTCGGCCATCACCAGCAGCGTGTTCAGCGGCGTCGCCACCAGCGTGCCCAGGCGCACCAGCGGCAGGCCCTCGGCGACCTGGATATGCAGTTGCGGCTGGTAGGAGATCGCGAGGTCCGCCTTGCCGGCGGCGACCAGCCGCGGCGGCAGGTTGGGGTCGGCCGGCTCGACGATCTCGACCTCGAGGCCGGCGTCGGCGAAATAGCCCTTCTTCTCCGCGACGATGATCGGGCCGTGGTCGGGATTGACGAACCAGTCGAGCAGCAGCGTCAGGGGCTCGGCCCGGGCCGCCGTGGCGCCGGTCGCCAGCGCCGCCGCGAGCGCCGCCGCGGCCAGTGTTTTCATCGGGATCATCCAATCCGCCTCCTTGCTGCGTTCCTGCCGGACGCCACGGGCGGGTCTGGCGGCGCTGCGCGCCGCCCGTCCGTTCCCTAACGCCGGCATGATCCGGATCAGGTTCGAAGGGTCGTGTGGGGCGCCTGCCGGCCTGTCATGCCGCCGGTACCGGTCGCCCCCACCTCTCAGCCCGGTGGGCTCCCCCAGAACGTGGGCCGCATGCTAGCGCGCAAACGTCAAATGTCGATGGCCGGCGCGGATTTGTTTCCAAATCGCACCATTGGCATGCTACGGCCGGCATCGATATTGCATCTTCACGGTGCATCCACCGGCGGACGCGGCCTTTGTGTTCATTGCGCCACATCCGCTAAGTCCTTGGGAACAAGCTCGTTCGCGACTGTTTCCGGGTCTGCCGTTTGTTGTATAGTGGCGGCAGCCCGGTGTTGGCTTTCAAGACGTGGCCGCGTGCGGGTAGCAATTCAGTGACACCAGAGGGGGGTCAGATGAGGAACCTGAAAGGTTTGATTGCGGCCGTTGGCTTGGCCGCGTTTACGGCGGCCTGCGGCTTCGCGGACCGTGACGGCATCGCCAACATGGAACCGCAGGGCGACGCTTTCGCGCGCGGCCTGCATGCCGGATACATCGTCGTCGCCGACGCCGAGCGCAAGGAACACGACTGGGCGGACGGCGATCACTTCCTCGCCAAGGCCAAGGCCGTCGCCAGCGGCGCCACGGTCTATCCGGACGAGGTCGAGAGCCGTGAAATTCCGGCCGACAAGGTCGACGAACTGCGCGCGGCCCGCGAGCGCTTCTTCAATGCCGCCAATCTCGGCGGTCTGCTGCGCTTCCCGTCGGACATGGCCCGGGCGCAGGTTTCCTACGACTGCTGGCTGCAGGAGCAGGAAGAGAACTTCCAGCCCGACCATATCAAGGACTGCAAGGACGGCTTCATCGCCGCCATCGAGGCAGTCGAGGCCGGCCTGAAGCCGAAGCCGAAGCCGAAGCCCGCGGCGGCGCCGGAGCCGGTGCGCGTGGACGGCATCTACATCGTCTACTTCGATCTCGACAGCTCCAAGCTGAACGCCGACGCCAACGCCGTGCTGGCCCAGGTGGCCGGTGACTACGCCAAGGCGAACCCGGCGAAGATCGTGATCGCCGGTCACACCGACACGTCCGGCTCGCAGGGCTACAACGCCAAGCTGTCCGCGGCCCGCACCGCGGCGGTGACCTCGGCCCTGGGTGGCCTGGGTGTGCCGGCGCTGGCGATGAAGGCCGAGAGCTTCGGCGAGAACCAGCCCCTGGTGGTCGGCGACGGCAAGGCCGAGCCGCGCAACCGGCGGGTGGAGATCATCTTCGAGTAAACGAAGATCTGATCCGTCTTCGGGGCGGGGCGTCGCAGATTGCGGCGCCCCGTTCCCTTTTGTGACAAGCTTTCGGATCGCGCGCCCGACCGGCGGCGGCCCGCGTTCGCCCGGCAGGAAGGATCCGTCCCATGAGCAAGACCGTGCGCGTCTTCATGACCCCCGCGTCGCCCTGGACCTATATCGGCGGCAAGCGGCTGCCCGCCCTGGCGGCGGAGACCGGCGCCCGCTTCGAGATCCTGCCGGTCGATGCCGGACAGGTCTTCGCCAGCAGCGGCGGTCTGCCGCTGCCCAAGCGCCATCCCGCCCGGCAGGCCTACCGGCTGGTGGAACTGGCGCGCTGGCGGGACCATTACGGGCTGGCGATGAACATCCAGCCCGCCTATTTCCCGGTGCCCGACCGCAAGGCGGCGCTGGCGATCCTCGCCGGCGAGGCCCGGGGCTTGGACACCGTGGCGCTCTCGAACGCCCTGATGGCCGCGGTCTGGGAGCAGGAACGGAACATCGCCGACGAGGACGATCTCGCGCGCACGCTGGAGGAGGCGGGCTTCGACGGCCCCGGCCTGCTGGCGGAGGCCGACGGCGAGGCCGCGGCGGACCGCTATGCCGCGCTGACCCGCGAGGCCATCGACGGCCAGATCTTCGGCTTTCCCTGGTACCAGCTCGACGGCGTGCCCTACTGGGGGCAGGACCGCCTCGATTTTGTCGCAGCGAAGCTGCGCGGGAATTAGAACAGCGAAGCTGCGCGGGAATTAGAACAGCGAAGCTGCGCGGGAGTTAGATCCAGCGAAGCTGCGCGGGAACTAGAACAGCGAAGCTGCGCGGGAAATAAAACAGCGAAGCTGCGCGGGAAATAAACCAGCGAAGCTGCGCGGAAGTTGGAACCGGCGACGCGGCGCGGGAACGGGTGCCGCCATGCGGTGCGCTATCCGCCTGCCGGCCGCGCCCGGCCGGCGCGCGCCACCCGGCGAACGGCGGCGCGCAGCGGCCAGCACCGGCCATGCGCCGATTTGATTCCCCCATCCAAGCCCCTACAATCGTTCCGGACGGAACATCGCGTTCCGCGAAATGGGGGAACGTCCACGGCGCTATCGGCCGGGATGTCAGGAACAGGGAGGATCCACCTCATGAAAATGTTTGCAAAAACGGCCCTTGCCGCCGCGGTGGTGGCGCTGCCGCTCGCAGCGTCGGCCGCCGAACTGCCCAAGAGCCTGACCTGGACGGCGTACGGTACGACCGCGTCCGGCTACGCCCAGTCCGTCGCCATCGGCAACGCGCTGAAGGAAGTCTACGGCACCAAGATGCGCGTCATTCCCGGCAAGAACGACGTGTCCCGCATGGCCCCGCTGCGCGACCGCAAGGCGGACTACTGCGCCTGCGGCATCGCCGCCTTCTTCGGCCAGGAAGCCGCCTTCCTGTTCGCCTCCGCCGAGTGGGGCCCGCAGCCCCTGCGCGTGGTGATGACCGCCGTCGGCACCAACAACCTGGCGGTGGCCACGGCGAAGGACGCCAACATCAAGACCATGGCCGACCTGAAGGGCAAGCGGGTGAGCTTCGTGCGCGCCGGCGATGCGCTGAACTGGAACGCCGCGGCCAACATGGCCTTCGCCGGCCTGGGCTGGGACGATGTCGAGAAGGTCGAGGTCTCCGGCTTCAAGGCCTCGGTGGACGCGATCATCAACGGCCAGTCCGACGCCGCCTTCATGTCGACGATCACGCCGCACGCCAAGCGTCTCGCGGCCTCGCCGCGCGGCATCCACTGGCCGCCGCTGCCGCATGACGACGAGGAAGGCTGGAAGCGCCTCAACGCCGCGCATCCCGTCGCCCTGAAGCATGTCGCCACCCGCGGCGCCGACATCGACGAGAACAATCCGCATGTCGGCTACGTCTATCCCTACCCGATCCTGGTCACCAACTCGGACAAGGGGGCCGACGAGGTCTACGCGCTGGCCAAGGGCATCCAGGGCGCCTACGACAAGTTCAAGGGCGCGGCGCCGGGCGCGGCCGGCTGGGCGCTCGCCAACCAGACCCTCGTCTGGGGCATGCCCTACCACGAGGGCGCGATCCGCTATTACAAGGAAGCGGGCGTCTGGACCGACGAAGCGCAGAAGAACAACGACATGCTGATCCGCCGTCAGGAGATCATCAAGTCGGCCTGGGACTCGATGGGCGACATCAAGGGCATGAAGCCCGAGGAGGTCGCGGCAAAGTGGATGCCGATCCGCGCCAAGGCGCTGAACGCCGCCAACATGCCGCTGGTCTTCAACTGAGCCCCAGCAACATCTGAATGACCGACCCTTCCGGTGCGTCGCCGGCGGGCTCCGATAGGAGCTCGCCGGCGGCTGCCGCCGACCAGGGGACCGGGCAGGCGACGACCGAACACCGGTATCGCCAGCTCGGCCCGGCCTGGCGGTGGCTGCTGATCGCCGCCACGATCGTCTCCGTCGTCATCTCGATCTACCAGCTCTTCAACCTGGGCCGCTTCGGCGGCTACGTGCCCATCGACACGCAGTATTTCTTCGCCCTGCTCGGGGTGCTGCTGCCGCTGTGCTACCTGGTGTTTCCGCTGCGCGGCGCGGAGCGAGAACGGCTGCCCTTCTACGACGTGATCGCCATGGCGGCCGCCTTCGCGGTCAACATGTACCTGATGTACTACGCCCGGGACATCGTCGACCTGGGTTGGGAATATTCCGCGCCCGAGCACATCATGTATGCCGGCACGGTGCTCTGGCTGCTGGTGCTTGAGGCGACCCGCCGGGCCGCCGGCCTGCCGGTCTTCCTGATCGTGCTGGTCTTCTCGCTCTACCCGGTCTACGGCGAGAGCGTTCCGGCGCCGTTCGACGCGCTGGCGAACGAGGATTTCGGCACCACCTTCGCCTACCACGCGGTGTCGTCGGAATCGATCCTCGGCATCCCCTTCCGCGCCTTCGCCAACCTGGTGATCGGCTTCCTGATGTTCGGCGTCGCCCTGCAGTACACCGGCGGCGGCAAGTTCTTCCTCAATCTCGCCTTCGCCCTGCTGGGCCATGTCCGCGGCGGCCCGGCC
>JBGTSP010000142.1:0-10949 GCA_041940205.1 Alphaproteobacteria bacterium | reverse complement strand
TAGTGGCAGCCGATGCCCGCATAGGCGCGCGACCCCTCCGGCACCCGGGTCGAGGTGTTGTGCGGGCAGCCGGAGCAGAAATAGGGGATGCGCTCGGCCGGCGCGCTGCCGGCGGTCTCCTGGCGATTGGCCTCGGCCCGCTCGATCGCGTCCATGCGCGCCTCGATCTGCGGGGTGGTGATGTAGTCCTTCAGCCGGTCGACGATGATCCGGGCAATCTCGGAAGGCGACAGCTCGCCGACCGAGGGCACCAGCCACTTGCCGTTCTCGTCGAACTTGCCGACCACCCGGGGGCGCACGTCGGCGCGCCAGTTGTAGAGCTGCTCGCGGAACTGGTTCTCGATGACCGCGCGCTTCTCCTCGATCACCAGCACCTCGTCCAGGCCCTCGGCGAAGTGCCGCGCGCCCTCGCGCTCCAGCGGCCAGGGCATGCCGACCTTGTAGAGCCGAAGGCCGATGTCGGCGGCCATCTTCTCGTCGATGCCGAGATCGTCCAGCGCCTGGCGGACATCGAGATAGGACTTGCCGGTGGTGACGATGCCGAAACGCGGTTTCGGGCTGTCGATGACCACCCGGTTGATGTGGTTGGCCCGCGCGAAGGCCAGCGCGGCATACATCTTGTCCTTGTGCAGCCGTTCTTCCTGCTGCCAGCGGTCATCGGGCCAGCGGATGTTCAGGCCGCCCTCGGGCATGGCGAAATCCCCGGGCAGGACGATGTCCAGGCGGCCGGGATCGAGGCTGACGCTGGCCGAGCTCTCGACCACCTCGGTCACGCACTTGAAGGCCACGGCGACGCCGGCATAACGCGACATCGCCCAGCCCAGCAGGCCGTAGTCGAGATATTCCTGTACGCCGGCGGGATAGAGCATCGGCACCATGGCGGCCATCATGTTGTGCTCGCTCTGGTGCAGGGCGGTCGAGGAGACGCCGTTGTGGTCGTCGCCGCACAACAGCAGCACGCCGCCGTGCTTCGCGGTGCCGGCCATGTTCATGTGTTTGAAGACGTCGCCGCAGCGGTCCACGCCCGGTCCCTTGCCGTACCAGACCGAGAAGACGCCGTCGTAGCGCGCGCCGGGCGAGAGGTGCAGCTGCTGCGAGCCCCAGACGGCGGTCGCGGCGAGATCCTCGTTGACCCCGGGCACGAAGCGGATGTGGTTGTTTTCCAGGAAGCGCTGCGCGGCGTGCAGCTGCTGGTCGTAGGCCGCCAGCGGCGAGCCCCGGTAGCCGGAGATGAAGCTGCCGGTATTCAGTCCCGCCGCGACGTCGCGCTGACGCTGCAGCATCGGCAGGCGCACCAGCGCCTGCACCCCGGTCAGGAAGACCCGACCCTTCTCCAGTTGGTACTTGTCGTCCAGGCTGACAGCGGCCAGCGTCATGTCGTCCTCCCGGCAGCGGGCCCGGCCCGCGCGATCGCCCCGGTTTCCCGGTCCCCGCCAAAATAGGTAAATATTATTGACCTATTTTTCAAGCGGCGCGACCCGCAATCTAGCACCCTCGCGATCGTCGGGCCTTCGGGTTTACACTGTGGCGTCACCGGCCTGCAGCGAGGGAGGGCGGCATGGCGATGCGCGACGACGGCGAGGCCCCGATCGCCTGGCCCGAAGGCGGAGCGGCGAGGGTGCCCTACGGCGTCTACGCCGATCCGGCAGTGCATGCGCGCGAGGTCGAGCGGATCTTCCGCGGTCCCCTCTGGCATTTCCTCGCGCTGGAGATCGAGCTGCCCGAGCCGGGCGACTGGCGCACCGGCTGGGTCGGCGAAATTCCGGTGATCGTCACCCGCGACGAGGACGGCGAGATCCACGCCCTGGTCAACCGCTGCGCGCACAAGGGTGCGCTGGTGTGCCTGGGCGAACGCGGCCACGGCCGCCAGCTCACCTGCGTCTACCATGCCTGGAGCTACGACCTGCGCGGCCGATTGAAGGGCCTCGCCTTCCGCAACGGCGTCAACGGGCGCGGCGGCATGCCCGAGGATTTCGATCCCGAGGCGCGGCGCCTGGAACCGCTGCGGGTGGAGAGCGTCTGCGGCTTGGTATTCGGGACCTTCCACGCGGACACGCCGCCGCTGGAGGACTATCTGGGGCCCCGCATGCTGGCCTTCATCCGGCGCAATTTCGACCGGCCGTTGAAGATCATCGGCCGGCACAGCCAGATCCTGCACAACAACTGGAAGCTGTACGCGGAGAATATCCGCGATTCCTACCACGCCACCGTGCTGCACACCTTCTACACGACCTTCAAGGTCAACCGGCTGGACATGGACGGTGGCATCATCATGTCCGAGGACGGCCGTCACCATGTCAGCTACGCCAAGCGGGAGACGCTGCAGGAGGCGGCCGAATACCACGAGGCCGATGTCCATTCGATCCGCTACGAATCGCAGCTCGCCGCGCCCGAGCTGCTCGCGGCCTGGGAGGAATTCGACGACGGGATCACCCATTCGATCCAGTCGGTGTTCCCCACGCTGGGCCTGCAGAACACCCTGAATTCGCTGGCCGTGCGCTTCTTCCGGCCGCTGGGACCCGGCCGGATGGAGATCGACTGGATCTATCTCGGCGCGGCGGACGACGACGAGGCCGAGACCGGCATGCGCCGCCTGCAGTCGAACCTGACCGGCGCGGCCGGCTACGTCTCGCTGGAGGACGGCTGCATCAACGAATTCGTGCAGCGCGGCACGGTCGGCAGCGCGGAGGCCTCGGCCTTCATGGAGATGGGTGGCCGGGAGATCGAATCGAGCGAGAACTCGCGGGCGACCGAAACCGCGATCCGCGGTTTCTGGCGCGGCTACCGGGAGGTCATGGGCCTTGAGTGACGCCGCCGCCCGCGCGGCCGGCGCGCCGGCGCCGCGGCCGGACGATCCCGCCGTGCGCGCCGCGGTCGAGGATCTCGCCGCTGCCTATGCGCATGCCATCGACGACGGCGAACTCGAGGCCTGGCCCGGCTTCTTCACCGAGGACGCCAGCTACCAGGTGATCACCCGCGCCGCGCACGAGCAGGGGCTGCCGCTGGGCATCATCACCTGCGAGGGGCGCGGCATGCTGGAGGACCGGATCAAGGCGCTGCGCCAGGCCAACATCTTCGAACCGCATGTCTACAACCACCTTGTCGGCCGGCCGCAGATCTGGCTGGACGAGAAGGGCGGCCTGCGCGCGCGCAGCAACTTCCAGGTCGTGCGCACCATGCAGGACGGCGGCATGAGCCTGTTCGCCGTCGGCCGCTATCTCGACGAGATCCGCCTCGGGCCCGACGGCCCGCGCTACCGTGCCCGCCGGGTCGTGCTGGATTCCAGGCGGGTCGACATCCTACTGGTGCTGCCCCTGTGAGCGGGGCGGAAGGCCGCCCGGCGCCTGTCGCCGTCCCCGGGGACGATCCGGCGTCGGCGCCGGCCGGCCGGCTCGATCTCGCGGCGCGCACCGCGCGCCTGTTCTTTCGCCTCATGCACGATTATCTCGGCATCGGCCGGCGCCGCCGCGCCGTCGCCATCACCGACCGGACGGGGCTGGAGGCCTTCCTGGAGACCCGCGCCAGCCTGGTCGCGCAGACCTCGCTGTACGGCTACCTGCGCACCCGCGCGGGCACCCGCTACAGGGAACTGTTCGAGAGCGACACCTTCCTGGTCTCGATCAACCTCGCCAAGTGGCACATCTGGCTCGCCTGCCTGTCCGACCTGGCGGTCCATGCCGGCGGCCTGTTGCGCCGGGCGCCGGGCGCCGACGAGGAAACGGTCGGCCGGCTGATCGCCGGCGCGGTGGACGCGATCCTCGAACGCACCGGCCATCCCGGGGATGCCGACGATGATTTCCCGACGCATGCCGCGCGGGTGCGCGCGCGCATCGCCGCGACGGTCTGGGCCGAGGTCACGGACGATGGCGGGCCGTTCAGCGAAAGCCCCGCCGCGCTCTTCCGCTGGGCCCCGGTGGTCGACGACCTGAAGCAGCTCGACGAGGAGATCGTGCGCAATTCCGTGCGCTTCCGCTGGAAGGAGATCCGCGACGACCTGCGCCGCGACCTGCGGATCGAGGCCTTCACCGCCTGATCGCACCGCCGGTGCCCCGGTCAGCCTCAGGCCATCAGGCTGCGCAGTTCCGCGATGATGCCGTCCAGACGTTTCAGCCCGTCGGTGAGCGAGGCCCGGCGGGCGCGGCCCAGCCGGGCGGTCTCGATGCCGTTGCTCACCGGGATGCCGGCCGCGAGGTCGGCGATCTGCTGGTCGACCAGGGCGCTCATGAGCTCGGCCTGCAGCGCGACCAGCGCCTCGGCGTCGGCCTCGGGCAGGCGGCCGGCGGCGGCCGCGTCGCGCAGCCGCTCGGGTGTGCTGCGGGCGCCCGAGCCCGCCCGCAGCGCCAGCGCCCGGGCCAGGGAGACCAGCGGCAGCAGGCCGTCGCGCTTGCCGTCGATCCGTCCGTTCTCGCCACGCAGGCGGCCGAACAGGCCGAAGCGCGGGGCGAGGCCGGACACCGACTGCGCCAGCAGCGCCAGGAAGGGCGGCGCGTCGGCCGCCGCGGTCACGGCGTCCTCCCGCAGGGCGCGGGCCAGCGCGGCATCGCCGCAGACCGGGGCGAGGTCGAAGAAGATATCGACATTCAGCAGGTCCTGCGGCCGGGCCCGCGACAGCCAGTGCCCGATCCGGTCCCTCCAGTCGTCCGCGGTGCCGCGCCATTCGGCATTGGCCGCCATGATCCCGCCCTTGCAGCGCGGCAGGCCGGCGGCATCCAGCCGGTCGGCGAGATCGGCGCCAAGCGCGGCAAACCAGTCATCGTCCGCCGCGCTGCCGGCATGGATCAGGGCATTGTCCTGGTCCGCGCCCAGCAGGCTCTCGCCGCGTCCGCCCGAGCCCAGCACCAGCACGCACCAGGGCGCGGGCGCCGGGCCGAGGCCGCGTTCGACGAGGGTCGCGGCGGCGAGTTCGCTGGCGCGGCGGGTGAGCGCGGCCAGTTCGCCAGAGACCATGCGGGCGACCTCCCTGCCGTCGAGCCCGTCGGCCCGCAGGGCCGAGGCGACGGTGGGCACGCCGGCATAGGCGGCGGCGAGCTGGGCGGTGTCGCCGGCCTGCTCCAGCGCATCGCCCAGCACCAGGGCATCGCGCCGGCGATGGGCCAGCAGGTCGCGTTGCGAAAGCATGCCGACCGCCCGGCCGTCCTCGTCGACGACGCAGAGATGGCGGATCCCGAGCCGATCCATGCGGGCGAGCGCCCGGTAGGGCATCTCCTCCAGCGGAATGGTGGCGAGCGGCCGCGACATGTGGGCGGAGACCGGCGTGGTCGCGAGATCGACACCGGCTTCGGCGGTCAGCCGCAGCAGATCGCGTTCGCTGATCAGGCCCGCGGGCGGGGCGCCCGTGTCGGCCACCAGCAACGCGCCGATGCGGGCCTCGACCATCTTCCGTGCGGCCGCCAGCAGCGTGGTCTCCGGCGCGATGGCGATCGCCGGGGCGCTCATCAGGTCGGCGACGCGACCGCGGAAGACCTCGCTGTCGAGCCGGCCGGGTGGCGGCGAGCTGGAAGCGGGGATCGGGGCCTCGCCGGGGCGGGCGTCCCAGCCCGAGCCGGCCTGGCGCAGCCGCAGGTCGTCGCGGCTGTTCTGCAACGCCTGCGCTTCGCCCAGCGTGCGGATGCCGGCCGCGCGCAGCCGGACCAGCAGCGCCCGCCAGAGCGCCGCCGTTGTCCGGCAGTCGCCCAGCGCGCTGTGCCGGTCGGTGATCGCGACGCCGAGATTGTCGGCCACCCGTTCCAAGCCGAGATCCGGCAGGGCGGGATCCAGCGCACCGCTCAGCAGCGCGGTATCCAGCGCCGGCGGCTCGCTCCAGTCCCGTCCCAGGCGGGCCGCCTCGAAGCGCAGGATGGCGAGATCGAAGCCGATATGATGGCCGACGACGACCCGCCCGGCCATGGCCTCCGCGATCGCCGGCAGACGCGCGCCGAGCGGCTGCAAGGCGACGACGGCCGCATCGTCGATGCCATGGATCCGCCGGGCGGTTTCCGGCATCGGGATCTGCGGGTTCACCAGACAATCGAGCGCCGGGGTCTCGTCGATCCGCTCGCCCTCGCCGCGGAGCGCGCCGACCTGGACGATGCGGTCCCGGCGCACGTCGAGGCCCGTGGTTTCCAGGTCGAGAACCAGCACCGGCAGCGCGATCAGCGGGGTATGCGGCGGCGGCGCGGCGGGCGGCATGGCGGCCGTCAGTTCAGGAAGATGCCGACGACATGGGCCACGCCACGGGCGAACTCGCTCTCCAGCGGGAAGGACAGCATGCCCATCACCGAATAGCCCAGCAGCCAGGGCAGCAGGTAGAAGCGCGCCATGTAGAAGAACCAGGCGACGTAGAGCGGCACCAGTTGCGGCAGCAGGAAGCCCGGCGTTACCGGCGCGAAGAACCGCAGCAGCGGATCGGTCACGCGCACGAAGAAGCGCATGAAGAAGAAGTTGCTTTCCTCGGGCAGGAACAGCCGCATTCCGAAGCGGCCGACCAGGGTCCACATCACCATGCCCAGCACGTAGTCGAGGGCCAGCACCCAGACCGGGATCATCTCGCTCATCGCATCACTCCGAAGTCTCGTACCGGGCCAAGTCTAGCGAATCGCAGGCGACCGGCGGGATGGTCGCGCCGCATGAAGCGGAAAAAAAAGGCCGGGACGGGCTGTGCCCGTCCCGGCCCCGACAGGTATTCGCCGGTCAGTGAGTCGATCCGAGGATCGTCTCGCCCTTGGGAACCCGGACTTCGTCGACCATGGCCTGGGTCTCCTCGTCCGGCGCCGGCGTCATCAGCGTCACCGCCACCATGGCGATCAGGCTGGCTCCGGCACCGACGATGCCGAAGCGCAGATGGTCGAGGCCAAGCCACGGATCCATCCCGCCGAAACGCACGGCGTAGAGGTAGGCGGTGCCGACCACGAGACCGACCGCCATGCCGGCGATCGCGCCTTCGCGGTTGGCCCGTTTCCACCAGACCCCGAGCACCAGCGGGAAGAACAGTCCCGACATGGCGAAGCAGAAGGCCCAGGCCACGGCGCCCAGGATGCCCGTCAGCTTCATCGAGGCCACGAACGCGCCCGCCGCACCGATCACGATCAGCAGGATGCGGGCGACGATCAGCCGCTTGGCCGTCTCCGCCTTCGGATCGATGATCTTGTAGTAGAGATCATGCGAAAGCGCGTTGGCGATTGCCAGCAGCAGGCCGTCCGCCGTCGACATCGCTGCCGCCATGCCGCCCGCGGCCACCAGGCCGGAGATGACATAGGGCAGACCCGCGATCTCCGGAGTCGCCAGCACGACGATGTCGCCGCGCATGAAGAACTCGTTGATCTGCAGGATGCCGTCGCCGTTGGAATCGACCAGCGCCACCATGCCCACCGCGCTCCACTTCTGGATCCATTCGAGCGCGTTCACGTCCGCGATCGCCTTGCCGATGATGCTGGTCGCCAGGGTGGGATCCAGGATCTGCAGCTTGGTGAACGTGGCCAGCGCCGGAGCGGTGAAGTAGAGCAGGAAGATGAACAGCAGCGACCAGGCCACGGAAGCCCGAGCCGCCTTCACCGAAGGCGTGGTGAAGTAGCGCATCAGGATGTGCGGCAGGGAGGCCGTGCCGAGCATCATGCACGCCACCAGGGTGACGAACTTCCACGCCGCCAGCGCGCTTTCGCCCGGCGTCGCGTGCAGCGACGTCAGCGCCCTGAGCCCGGGAACGCTCTCCGCGGGCATCAGCACGCCGACCTGCAGCGTCGTCTCCAGTTCCTGGATGCGGGCCACCGCGTCGCCGTAGACGAACTGCGGGAAGACGCCGAAGCCCTGCTTGTTGGACATCCAGAACACCGGCACCAGGTAGGCGATGATCAGCACGATGTACTGCGCCACCTGGGTCCAGGTCACCGCGCGCATGCCGCCCAGCATCGAGCACAGCAGGATGCCCAGCAGGCCGAACCAGACCCCGACCTCGAAGGGAATCTGCAGCGCCCGCGCGGCGATCGTGCCGGTCGCGTTGATCTGCGCCGTCACGTAGGTGAACGACGCCAGCACCAGCACGCAGACCGCAAGGAAGCGCGCCAGGTTGCCGCCGTAGCGGGTGCCGATGAAGTCGGGCACGGTGTAGCAGCCGAACTTGCGCAGATAGGGCGCCATCAGCACCGCCACCAGCACGTAGCCGCCGGTCCAGCCGACCACGAAGGCGAGGTAGGCATGGCCGCCCATGTAGATGCCGCCGGCCATGGCGACGAAGGAGGCGCCGGACATCCAGTCCGCTGCCGTGGCCATGCCGTTGAACACCGGCGGCACCTGGCGGCCGGCGACGTAGTAGGCGTCGACCTGCATGGTGCGCGAGAGCCAGCCGATCAGGGCATAGATCACGATGGTGAAGGCGACGAACAGGATGCCGATCGTGTCGGAGCCGACGCCGGCCTGCTCGAGCAGGGCCATCAACACCACGAACAGCAGGAAGCCGCCGGTATAGAATCCGTAGATCTTGGGCAGATTGTCGATGAAATCGCCCTGAATCCTGAAGATGCTCATGACGATCCCCTCACTCTTCTTCGGCCAGGCCGCAATCGCGGTCGATGGCGTCCTGCTGGCGAACGAAGACGAACAGCTGGATCACGAACACGGCCAGCGAGCCCTGGGCGGCCATGTAGTAGCCGACCGGGAAGCCGAGGAAGCTGATCGCGTTGAGATCCGAGGCGAACCAGTGGATCAGGTATGCGAACACAAACCAGATCACCAGATGAAGAATCATCAGGTTTCTGGTCCGGCTCCAGTGAATGTCTCGTTGTTCGGATGTTTCCGAAGCCATCGGGCTTTCCTCCCTCAAAAAGCAACGATCCGGGATGACCGCGCCAACCGCCGTGGGCGCGAGGCGCCGGGCGGAGCGTCCGCGACCGTCGGTCGGGTCGTTCGCGGGAGCGGCAGGCCGCGTTCGTGAAACGGACGGAGCGAAAGTCACGCCGGGCCGTTTCTGCCGGGCGGTCCGCCGACGGCTGCATTAAGACCCCGAAGGGCGCTTGCCGTCTTTGGTCCCGACGCCGGTGAACACGGTCACGCACCGCGCCCGTCGAGCGGCCTGCTCGACCGTAGGCGGCGGTTCGGACGGTCAGTTCACTTCTGCTGCAACAACCTCCCCTGCGTTGTCGGGCCGCTGTCGGGACAAAGCGGATGCGATCGCGGGATGCACGGTGAACGCTGATACACGGGATACAACTGAACGCGACTTGGGGTCGTGCAGGCCGGAACTCATGTCGAGGCCAGGTTGGTCGCCCGCCCGACTCCGGCTGGTCCGTCCTACGCCGGACCGGGGCTTCTCGCCGCCTGCGCGGCAGTCGGCCCTGCACGGGTACAGATAACGCCTACGCTACGCCACTTACGCGATCCGACGAGTTCGGCGATGTCCGGCAGATTTACAGTTGGTTTCTTGCCGTCTTCGCCTGTTGCGAACGTGTCGGCTTCGTCCCCTCAATCATTCGAGCGCACGGTCCTATTATTTGAGAGTTATGCTCGAATCGTCGAATGTTCACGGAAACTTCAACGAAAAGCAATATTGCGCCCGTCCGCGCCAGCGAATGACCGGCGCGCAAAGCCGGCGGCCGCGAGGGCCGGGCGCCGTCCCCCGCCCCTCCCGCGGGTCGTCGGGCCCACCCGCCGCGCCGCGCCGCGGGAGCCGGCGGGAAGCGCCCGCCGCGCGGCGAAATGTCCGTCGCCGCCCTTTGCCCGCGGACAAGGTATGGGCTAGAAATCCGCCTCAGAACTGGAACTGTCTGCCCGGCAGTTCAGTCCGTGTAGCGATGGGAGTGGGACGGACATGATGCGAGGGATGGGGGCCGTGCTCGCGGCCGGCGTGGCGTTGGCGACGGCGACAGCCGCGGCGGCCGAGACCAGGGGCATCGCCCAGGAATGGCAGCTTGGCCTTCAGCAGGCCTATTCGCCGACCATGGAACGGATCGACGATTTCCACACGCTGCTGATGTGGGTGATCACGCTGATCAGCATCTTCGTCCTGGCGCTGCTGGGTTACGTGATGTTCCGCTTCCGCGAATCGGCGAACCCGACGCCGTCGCGCACCACGCACAACGCGATGGTCGAGGTGCTGTGGACGGTGATCCCGATCATCATCCTGGTGGTGATCGCGGTGCCCTCGTTCCGGCTGCTCTACTACGCCGACCGGGCGCCCGACGCCGAGATGACCATCAAGGCCATCGGTCACCAGTGGTACTGGTCCTACGAATATCCCGACCATGGCGGCTTCACCTACGATTCGCTGATGATCGAGGAAGCCGACCTGAAGGAGGGGCAGCCCCGCCTGCTGGCCACCGACACCCATGTCGTGGTGCCGGTCAACACCAAGGTGCGGCTGCTGACCACGTCGCAGGACGTGATCCACAACTGGGCCATGCCGGCGGCCGGCGTGAAGCTGGACGCGGTGCCGGGCCGGATCAACGAGACCTGGTTCCAGGTCACCGAGGAGGGCACCTATTACGGCCAGTGCTCGGAACTGTGCGGCATCCGCCATGCCTTCATGCCGATCCAGCTCGAGGTGGTCTCGAAGGAAGAGTTCGCCAAGTGGGTGAAGTGGGCGCAGGAAGAATACGCCTCGGCCGAGGACAGCGCGCCTGTCCGGATCGCCGAAGCCGCGCGGCCGGCACGCTGACCGGCCGCCTGAACGACAGGCAACGAGAGCACTCTCGAAGCGAGGACGAGACGCCATGACCGAAGTGACCAACACCGGATACGGCCACGACGAACACACGCCCAAGGGCATCAAGCGCTGGCTCTACTCCACGAATCACAAGGACATCGGCACGATGTACCTGGTGTTCGCGATCATCGCCGGCCTGATCGGCGGCTCGATGTCGATGATCTTCCGGGCCGAGCTGATGGAACCGGGCATGCAGGTGCTGCTGAACGACGACGGCAGCGGCAACTTCCATCTGTTCAACGTGCTGGTCACCGCGCACGGCCTGATCATGATCTTC
>JBGTSP010000141.1:0-10957 GCA_041940205.1 Alphaproteobacteria bacterium | reverse complement strand
CCGGCATGCCCGGCCCGCCCTTCGGCCCGGCGTTGCGCAGCACCAGGACATGATCGGGGGTGACGTCGAGGTCCTCGTCCTCGATCGCCGCCTTCATGCTGGGATAGTCGTCGAAAACCAGCGCCGGACCGCTGTGCTTGAGGAATCGCTGGTCCAGCGCCGAGACCTTCATCACCGCGCCGTCGGGCGCCAGGTTGCCCTTCAGGACGACCAGGGCGCCGGTCGGATAGACCGGGTTGTCGGCCGGGCGGATGACGTCGTCGTTGTGGATGCCAGCGGTGGCGATGTCCTCGCCGAGGCTTTTACCGCTGACGGTCCGGCAGGCCAGGTCGAGATGGTCCTCAATCCGCTTCAGCAGGCCGCGCAGGCCGCCGGCATAGTAGAAATCCTCCATCAGGTAACGGGTCTGGCCGTTGGGCCGGATATTGGCCAGCACCGGCACCTCGCGGCCGATCCGGTCGAAATCATCGAGGCCCGCGTCCACGCCGGCGCGCCGGGCCAGCGCCACCACGTGCACGATGGCGTTGGTCGAGCAGCCCATCGCCATGGCCGCGACGATGGCGTTGCGGAAGGCGGCGGGGGACAGGATGTCGGAGGGCTTCAGGTCCTCCCAGACCATCTCGACGACGCGCCGGCCCGAGGCGGTGGCGAGCCGCTGGTGGTTGGCGTCGGGCGCGGGAATGGAGGCGCCGCCGGAAAGCACCAGGCCGAGCGCCTCGGCGATCGAGGTCATGGTGCTCGCCGTGCCCATGGTCATGCAGTGGCCGTAGGAGCGCGCGATGCCCTCTTCCACTTCCTGCCAGTCGGCCTCGCTGATCGTGCCGGCGCGCAGCTCGTCCCAGTATTTCCAGGAGTCCGAGCCGCTGCCCAGCGGTTCGCCCTTCCAGTTGCCGCGCAGCATCGGGCCGGCCGGGAAGTAGATCGCCGGCACGTCCATCGAGATCGCCCCCATCAGCAGCCCGGGGGTGGACTTGTCGCAGCCGCCCAACAGCACGACGCCGTCGACGGGATGCGAGCGGATCAGTTCCTCGCACTCCATCGCCAGCAGGTTGCGGTACAGCATGGTGGTCGGCTTCACGAAGGTTTCCGACAGCGACAGCGCCGGCAGCTCGATCGGGAACCCGCCGGCCTGCAGCACGCCGCGCTTGACCTGTTCGGCCCGCTCGCGCAGGTGGGTGTGGCAGGGATTGATCTCCGACCAGGTGTTGATGATCCCGATCGCCGGCCGGCCGGTCCAGTCGGCGGCATCCAGGCCCATCTGCATCGCCCGCGAACGGTGCCCGAAGGCGCGCAGGTCGGTCGCCCCGAACCAGCGGGCGCTGCGCAGGTCCTCGTAGCGTTTCCTCTTGTCTGTCACGTTTCCCCCCGCGTCGCTGTACTGGTGCCCGTCGGCGGCCCGCTCCGGACCGGCGGCCTCAGGCGAAGCCGTCGGCCAGGGCGAACATAAAGGCGATCACGGCGAGACCGAAGGCGACGCCGAACACGCCGGGCGCAAACCCGTAATAGTCGCTCTGGTGGCCTTCATGGTCCTCGAAGTCGTCGTGAAAGTCTTCCTCGTGGTCGAGATTGGCCGGCGGCATGGGCTCTCTCCTATCCGGTCAGGGTCTGCGGCATCCACAGGGCGATCTGCGGAATGAACATCACCAACAGCATGCCGATGATCTGCAGGACGATGAAGGGAAGGACGCTGATGAAGATCTCCTGCAGCGTCACGTCCCTGGGCGCCACGGATTTCAGCCAGAAGCAGGCCGGTCCGAACGGCGGACTGAGGAAGTAGATCTGGATGTTCATCACGAACAGCACGCCGAACCAGACCGCCGCCCAGTCGGGATCCATGCCCAGCGCCGGCGCCAGGTCGCGCACCACGGGGGCGAACACCGGCACCGTGATGAAGATGATCGCGATCCATTCCATGAAGGTGCCGAGGATCACCAGGATCGCCATCATCACGAAGATCGTGCCCAGCGGGCCGAGGCCGGCGCCCTTGATCAGCTCGCGCATGAAGTCGGCGCCGCCGATCAGGTTGTACAGACCGACGAAGGCGACCGCGCCGAGGATCAGCCAGATGATCGTGCCGACCACCGACATGGTGTTGGCCAGGCAGTCGCGCAGCAGGGCGTAGTTGAACTCGAAACGCACCGCGGCGACGGCGATGGCGCCGAACACGCCCACGGCGGCGGCCTCGGTCACGCTGGTGATGCCGCCGTAGATCGAGCCCATGACGCAGACGATCAGCGCGATGCACATCACGACCGCGATCACCTGGTGGCGGCCCAGCCTTGCTTCCTGGCCGGTCTTCTCGGCGATCTCGGCCGCGGTCGGGGCCAGCGACGGGTTCAGGTTGCAGCGCACCAGCACGAAGGTGACGTAGAAGGCGGCCAGCATCAGGCCCGGCAGGAAGCCGGCGGAGAACAGGTCGCCGATGCCGACATTGGCCGACAGGCCGTAGACGATCATCACGATCGACGGCGGTATCAGCGTCGCCAGCGCGCCCGAGGCGCAGATCAGGCCGATCGTCAGTTTCCGGTCATAGCCCAGGCGCAGCATCTGCGGCAGGGCGACAAGGCCCAGCATGACGATCTCGCCGCCCATCACGCCCGACATCGCCGCCAGGATCACCGCGACGATCGTCGTCTGCAGGGCGACTCCGCCGCGCAGGCCGCCGGCGAAGATCGACATCGCGTCGAACAGGTCCTGGGCGATGCCGGCGCGCTCGAGGATCGAGGCCATCAGCACGAAGAAGGGCACCGCCACCAGCGGATACTTTTCCAGCAGGTCCATCGCGTTGGTCGAGACCAGGTACATGCCCTGCTGGCCGTAGAACAGCAGGGCGCAGACCACGGAGATGATCAGCGTGACGATGCCCAGCGGCATGCCGGTCATCATCAGGACCAGCAGGGCGGCGACGATCGCCAGCGAGATCGTGGCGATGCCGACCGCGTCGCGGTCGACCCGGAACTGGTCGACGAAGGCGCCGCCGGTCTCCGCGAAACCCTGCTCGAAGCCGTACCAGAGGCTTTCCTCGCCGCCGTAATGGGCGACGATCTGCAGCAGCAGGCGCAGGCAGATCAGCGCCAGCACCGCCAGCACGGTGATCTGCAGCAGGTGCTCGCGGAAGTGCCGGGTCAGGTTGACCAGCAACTGCACCAGGTAGAGGAACAGGCCGGCGACCAGCACGGTCTTCAGCACCAGCGGCAGGGGCGAATTCCAGGCCGTGCCGCCGCGCTCGACCAGGTCGATGGATTCGAGCGCCCGCAGCAGGGTGTCGGAGACCAGCATGTAGAGCGCGAACACGCCCACCAGCATGGCGAACAGGTCGAGCCACCAGCGCACCCGCTCGGAGGCCATCAGGTAGAAGACGGTGATGCCGATGTGCCGCTTCTGCAGGGTGACGAAGCCGGCCGAGAGCATCCAGGCGCTGGCGCAGAGCACCATCACCACCTCGAAGACCCACTGCGTCGGCGCATTGAACACGTAGCGGGCGATCACTTCCCACATCGTGCAGATCGCGGCCAGCAGATAGAGGTTGCCGACGGCGAGGCCCATGAACCGGCTGACATGATCGACGGAACGGCCGAAGCCCTCGCCGACGATCGGCGCGCCGACCAGCCTCTCGGTGACGTTGGTCATCGCTTCCCCCCTCCCCGGAGCAACACCATTCCGACGGACGACTATGACTTAACGAAATGCAGTCGAAAAAAAAGACCGCCGCGCCCGACAAGCGGACGCGGCGGGGGAGGCAGGATCTACTTCAGCAGGCCGACGCTGCGCATGTAGGTGATGTGCGCATCCAGCGCTTCCTTGGCCAGCGGCGACTTGGCGGCGAAATCGTGCCAGGCGCCGACGGCGATCTCGCGGAACTTCGCCCGCTCCTCGGTCGACCAGTCGATCACCGTGATGTCGTTGCCGGCGCGCTGCTCGGCCGCGATCGCGCGGTCCTGCAGGTCGGCCTCGCGGCGCATCGCGTCATAGGCCGAGGAATACCAGACCTCGAGCGCGGTCTGACCGTTCTTGCCCAGCTTGTCCCAGACCTTCTTGTTCACGATGAACTGCAGCACGGCCATGGAATGGATGCCGGGATAGATCGGAAACTTCGCGACCTTGTACATGCCCGAGGCATTGTTGTTGACGTGCGCGGAGGCGTCGGCGGCGTCGATCACCTTCTTCTCCAGCGCGGTGTACACCTCGGAGAACGGCAGCGAGACCGGCGCGGCGCCGGCGCGCTTGAACACCTCGGCGGCCAGGCCCTCGGGCGAGCGCACCTTGACGCCCTTCATGTCGGCAACCGTCTTGATCGGAATGGTCGAGACAAAGGCCTCCTTGGCGTACGGGCCGCAGCCGACCACGTGCACCTTCCCCTTGGTGTACTTGTCGTACAGCTTCTGCAGGATCTCCTTGCCGCCGGCATGCATGCAGAAGGTCCGCACCTGGTCGACGGTGTCGTAGCCCGCGATCAGGTCGCCGATGATGGCGAAGGCCGGATCGCGGCCCGAGAAATAGCTGACCGCGTTCAAATCGCCGTCAAGGATGCCGTTGGCCACGGCATCGATGGTCTCGCGATGCGGCACCACCGCCTTGGTCGGCAGCACGTCGATCGTGATCTTGCCGTCGGTCATCTCGCCCAGCTTCGGACCCCAGGTGTCGGTCATGAAGCGGTGGGCCCAGTCGCCGGCCTTCGAGCTGGCCTGCACTTTCAGGGTCTTCGCGGAAGCCTCGACGGCGATCCCCGTTGTGACCAGGGCGCCGAGAGCCAGCGCCAGTACGGATTTCTTCAACACGTTCGAACCCTCCCATGGGCAAATTGACGAAACCATTGTCACATACTACTATATTAGTAGCTCAGACAAGCGCGAATTTTTCTCAAACTGTCGGATGAACGGTTCATTTGAGCCGGTTTCCCAGGAGATCAGCGGTGTCACAGGTATCCGAAGGCGCAGATCGCGGGGGCCGGCAGCGCCGGACACCGGGCATCTCGGCCTCGCAGCAGCTCTACGAGACGCTGCGTCACCGGATCCTGCATTTCCACCTGCCGCCGGGCGCCGGCATCGTCAAGCGGGACCTCTCCGCGGAATTCGCGGTCAGCCCGACACCGGTGCGCGAAGCCCTGCTGCGTCTCGCCGACGAAGGCCTCGTCGACGTCTATCCGCAGTCGGGCACCTTTGTTTCCCTGATCGACGTGCAGCAGGCCCGCGAGGTCCATTTCCTGCGCCTCGCGGTCGAGATCGAGGTGGTGCGCACGCTCTGCGCGAATCCCGGACCCGAGGGCACGGCCGAACTGCAGCGCTGGATCCGGCGGCAGGAGATGGAGTTCGAGGCCGGCGACAAGACCGCCTTCGCCATCGCCGACAACCGTTTCCACGACACGATGTTCCGGCTCGCCGGGGTCCAGGGACTGACCCAGCTCATTGAATCCCGCCGCGGCCACTTCGACCGGATTCGCGGGCTCTACCTGATCGAGAACGACCGGCGGCGGCTGGTGATCGACGAGCACCGCGCCATCCTGGAAGCCCTTGCCGCCCGCGACGCCGTCGCCGCGGAAGCCGCCATTCGGATGCATATCGGCAAGTCGCTGATCATCATCGACGAGATCCGGGCCGCCTTCCCCTCCTATTTCCTCTGAGCGGCGCCCGCGGCCGCCCGCCTTCAGGCCGCGGCGGCCGCGCCCACCGCCGCCTCGATCCGGGCCTGGAACGGCGCCACGTCGGGCGCGAAGGCCGGATGCGCGCTCAGCCGTTCGTAATGGGCGAAGACCAGCGGATGCGCGGCGCGCACCTCGTCCCGCAACAGCACCTGATCGAACCGGCCCTGCTTGGCGAGCGCGCCGCGCTCGCGCGAGAACTGGGTCAGTTCGGCGACGAAACAGATGTCGGCCAGGCTGACCTCGCGGCCGACCAGATGCGACCGGTCCGGCACCAGGGCCTGCTCCATGCCGGCAAGCCAGGTCCTGAGCGCGCCCCGCGCCGTCTCCCGCAGGTTCTCGGTCAGCCGGTCACCGGCAATCGCCAGCAGGTAGCGCTGGGCGTCGCGGGCGAAGACCAGGCTGACATCGAGGAAGCTCTCGATCCGCGCCGCTTCGTACGGGCCCTCGCCATAGAGCGGAAAGCGCTCGGCGCCGAGCCGTGCGACGGCCCGCATGATCGCGTTGGATTCGAAGATTCCCGTCTGACCGTCCGGCGAGAAGGCCACCGGCACGTTGCCGAAGGGATTGGCTTCCAGGAAGGCCTCGGTCTTCAGCAGCGGTCCGCCGAAACCGGCCCGGCCCTCGCGGGCGAGACCCGCGTGGCGGGCGCGCTCGTCGGCATCCAGCAGCCGGGCCTCGAAATCCCACAGCCAGCCGCTCAGTTCGGGCGGCCGGGCGCCACGCACCTCCAGTTCGACGCCGCACAGGCGGGCGGCGATGGTGGCTTTCCACAGGCGCGGATTGGGCAGATAGGAAAAGATACGAAGCGCCGCCATGGGGTTCTCCGGGAGGTCTCTCGGGGACTACGGGGAGGACCGGTCGTCCCCCGCTCGAACCGCCATTCGATGACGGTGGCGCGGGCGCCGGCCGGACGCCGTTCTGCCCGAACGAAACGATCGCCACCCGCCGAAATGCGACAGGGACCGTCCCAGATCCGTCCGCGCGCGGGGCGCAGGAAAACCGTGTCTCCCGGAAGGGCGCGTGCCACACTTCCCGCGCCCGGCGGCCGGCCGCGTACCCGGCGCCGCGGCGGGAGGTCCGGCCATGCCGTCGAACGAAGAACCCGCCCTACCGATCCGCATCGACAGCACGTCGAACGGCGAATTCATGCCGCAGCCCCTGCCGGAACGCTGGCGCGCCGCCAACCGCCTGGCGGCCCGTCGCCTGGACGACAACGCCACCCGTCGCGGCGAGGGCCGCCGGCGCTTCATGGCCGGCCTGTGCGGCGCCGCGACCACCCTCCTGACCTTCAACGAGGCCTTCGCCGCGCACGGACACCGCGGCGGCGATTTCGCCCTGCCGCCCGAGGCGGCGCTCGATCCCGAGGCGGCACGGGTCGCCCTGTCCGGCGACGAGCTGATCTTCGACGTGCAGACCCACCTGGTCGATCCGCAAGGTCCCTGGCGACGCAATGCCGGCCGCGGCTTCGAACGGGTCCTCGCCTGGTGGCCGCAGGGCGCCTGCGGCGAGGCCGACCCGACCGACTGCTACGGGGCCGAGCATTTCATCAAGGAGATCTTCCTCGACAGCGACACGGATCTCGCCGTGCTGAGCTTCGTGCCGGCGCCCGAGCAGTACAATCCGCTCACCCTGAAGGAAGCCGACCGGGTGCGCCGCCTGATCGAGCAGCTCGGCGGCGACCATCGCCTGCTGCTGCACGCCATGGTGTTGCCCAACCTGCCGCCCTTCGAGGCCCAGCTCGAGCGCATGGGCGAGGCGGCCGAACGCTGGCCGATCGCCGCCTGGAAGGTCTACACCCAGTGGGGGCCGGACGGGCGCGGCTGGGCGCTGGACGATCCCGAGATCGGCATTCCCTTCATCGAGCGGGCCCGCGCGCTCGGCATTCCGCGGATCTGCGTGCACAAGGGTTTCTCGCTGCGCCGGATGTCGCCCGCCTTCGCCGACTGCGCCGATGTCGGGCGCGCCGCCCGGCTGTTCCCTGACGTCGACTTCATCGTCTACCACTCGGGCTACGAGGCCTCGGTCACGGAGGGTCCCTACCGGCGCGAAGGCGAGGTCCGGGGCATCGACAGCCTGGTGCGCAGCCTGATCGACAATGACGTGCCGGCGAACGCCAACGTCTACGCCGAGCTGGGCTCCACCTGGCGGCGGGTGATGCGCGATCCCGACCAGGCCGCGCACGCGCTCGGCAAGCTGCTGCGCCATGTCGGCCGGCGCAACCTGCTCTGGGGCACGGATTCGATCTGGTACGGCTCGCCCCAGGACCAGATCCAGGCCTTCCGCACCTTCAGGATCTCCGACGAGTTTCGCGAGCGCTTCGGCTATCCCGCGCTCGATGCCGCGCTCAAGGCCGATGTCTTCGCCGGCAACGCGCTGCCGGTCTACGGCGTCGATCCCGGAAAACTGCGGCGCCGGGCCGAGGGTGATCACGTGCAGCAGGCCCGCGCGGCCTACGACGACGATCCCCGGCCCGACTTTGAGACCTACGGGCCGACCGACCGACGCGGTTTCCTTGCCCTGGAACGGCTGCGCGGCGGCTTTCCCGACTGAACCGGACCGTCCCGCGGGAGCAGAAGCGAAACCGCCGGCGCGGCGGCGATTGCCTTCGGCCCGCCGCCCTTCGAGAATGCCGCCATGCAGGAGGCCCGCGATCATCTCGACCGGCTGGAAGCGCCCGCGGCCCGGCCGGCCGGCGGTGGACGCGTCGCCTGGCGCGTCTGGGGCGATGGCGCGCCCGACAGCGCGCCGACGGTCCTGCTGCTGCACGGCGCCTTCGGTTCCTGGCGTCACTGGGCCCGGGTGATCGCGCCGCTCGCGCCCCGGGTCCGCCTGCTGGTGCCCGACATGACCGGGTTCGGCGATGCGCCCGATCCCGGCCCGGACTGGAGCGAGGCGAGCCTGGCCCGCGATCTCGCGGCCGAACTCGAGGTCCTCGGCGTCGACCGCCTGCATGCGCTCGCCGGCTTCTCCTTCGGCGGCATCGTCGCCGGCCATCTGGCCGCCCTGCTGGGCGAGCGGCTTTCCCACCTGCTGCTCGTCGGCCCCAACGGCCTCGGCCTCGCCTTCAACACGGTCGACGATGTCCGCGGGCTCGACGGCGCGCGGGATCTCGACGACATCGCCGCGGTGCATCGCCACAATCTCGGCCGCATCATGCTGCACCGCCCGGAGAGCGCGAACGATCTCGCCGTGCTGATCCAGATGGAGAATGCCGGCCGGGCCCGCGCCCGCACGCGCGGCATCCCCGAATCCGACAGCCTGGCGCGCGTGCTGCCGGCGATCCGGGCCCGCATCACCGGCTTGTGGGGCGAGCGGGACGCCTTCGCGGACGGCCTGATCGACCAGCGCGAGGAGCTCCTGCGCCGGCACCAGCCCGATCTCAGGTTCCTGCGGGTGCCCGACACCGGGCACTGGGTGCCGTTCGAGGCGCCGGAAATCACGGTGAAGACCCTGCTGGGCCTGGCCGTCGCGGAAACCGTCTAGGAAACGCCCTACCGCCGGCCGCCGGCAAGCTTGCGCGCCTCCGGCAGGCGCCGGAGCGTCAGCATCGCCCAGATGCCGAGCGCCGGGCCGATGGCCAGCGGCGCGAAGGCCCAGCGCCAGCCCAGCAGATCGACCAGCGGCGGAATCGCGTGGATGGTCGCCATCGTCAGCGCGAAGCCGACGCAGGTCTGCAGGGTCAGCATGGTGCCGACGGTCTCGGGCTCGGACAGTTCGGCGATCGACGCCGAGAACTGCGCGCTGTCGGCGACGACGGTGAAGCCCCAGACCAGCGCCACGGCCACCAGCACAGCGGGTCCCAGCGGCAGGACGAGACCGATCAGCACGGCGCAGCCGCCACTTGCCGCCATGCAGCCGCTGGTCACCAGGGTGCGCCCGAAACGGTCGGCGAGCCAGCCGGCAAGCGCCGCGCCAAGACCGCCGGCGGCGATCACCGCGAAGGTCGCCAGCGCCGCCATGCGGGCCGCCTCGGCGGCCGGCATCCGGGCCTCGAAGGCGGCCACCAGGAACACGCCGATCCAGGCCCACATCGCGTAGAGCTCCCACATGTGGCCGAGATAGCCGAAGTTGGCGAGCCGCACCGGCTTGTTGGTCCAGTAGGCGAGCGCATTGCGCATCCGGAAACCGCTCGCGCGCCGGCTCTGCGGGCCCTCGCGGGCCAGCAGCATCAGCCCGGCCGAGAGGAACGCCAGGCCGGACGCCGCGATCAGCACCCAGCGCCAGTCGAGATCGCCGGCGAACACGAAGAGGTGCGGCCCGGCCGATCCCAGGGTCAGCGCGCCCACCAGCAGGCCGACCAGCAGGCCGACATCGCCGCGCGCCCAGCCCGCCGCCAGCTTCATCGCCACGGGATAGATCCCGGCCATGGTGATGCCGGTGACCAGACGGAGCGCGATCGGCAGGGGCGAGCGGATATCGACCAGCAGGATCGCCAGGTTGGCGAGCGCCGCGATGAGCGTGCAGAGCGCGAAGATGTGCCGGCCGTCGAACCGGTCGGCGAGGCCGGTCAGGCCGAACACCAGGGTGCCCAGCACGAAGCCCGCCTGCACCGCGCTGGTGAAGAGCGACGCCGTCAGGTCGTCGAGCCCGGTCTCCAGGCGCAGCGCCGGCACGATCGCCGTGGCCGAGAACCACAGGCTGAGCGCCAGCACCTGGCAGGCGATGATGCAGGCGAGCGCGCGGGTCCGGCCGGCATAGGGGTCGGGCCCGGCCGCGGCGGGCGCGGCGTCGCTCACGCCTCCTGCCTCAGCGCCGGCTCAGGGTCCGGCCGACGGCGTCGTGCCAGCCGGCGATCGCGCTCTCCCGCGATACCGCGTCGAGTTTCGGCAGAAAGCGCCGTTCCAGCGCCCAGCGCTCCGCGAAACCGTCCCGGTCGGGCCAGGCGCCGGCGGCGGATCCGGCGAGCCAGGCCGCGCCCAGCGCCGTGGTCTCCAGCACGTCCGGCCGGTCGACGGGGGCCGCCAGGATGTCGGCCAGGCGCTGCATGGTCCAGTCGGAGGCGACCATGCCACCGTCCACCCTGAGCACGGTCTCCTCCGAGGCGCCCGACCAGTCGCCGTGCATCGCCGTCAGCAGGTCGAGGGTCTGGTAGGCCACGCTCTCCAGCGCCGCCCGGGCAATCTCCGCCGGGCCGGTGTTGCGGGTCAGGCCGAACAGGGCGCCGCGGGCATCGGGATCCCAGTGCGGCGCGCCGAGCCCGGTGAAGGCCGGCACCAGGTAGACCCGCTGGGCCGGGTCCGCGCGCTCGGCCAGCGGGCCGGACTCGGGCGCCTGGCCGATCAGGCCCAGGCCGTCGCGCAGCCACTGCACCGCGGC
>JBGTSP010000140.1:0-10986 GCA_041940205.1 Alphaproteobacteria bacterium | reverse complement strand
TGCCGACGATCGGCGAGCCCGTCTCGGTCTGCCACCAATGGTCGATCACCGGCACCTGCAGCAGCTCTTCCGCCCATTTCAGTGTGTCGGGGTCGGCCCGTTCTCCGGCGAGGAACAGCGCCTTGAAGCGCGACAGGTCGTGGCCGGCGAGATGCCGGCCCTCCGGGTCCTCCTTGCGGATGGCGCGGAAAGCGGTCGGAGCGGTGAACAGCACTTTGACGCCGTGTTCGGCGATGACCCGCCAGAACGCGCCGGGATCGGGCGTCCCAACCGGCTTGCCCTCGTAGAGCACCGTGGTCGCGCCCTGCAGCAGCGGCCCGTAGACGATGTAGCTGTGGCCGACGACCCAGCCGACATCGGAGGCCGCCCACCAGGTCTCGCCGGGATCGATGCCGTAGACGTTCTTCATCGTCCAGCTCAGCGCCACCAGGTGCCCGCCATTGTCCCGCACCACCCCCTTGGGCTGGCCCGTCGTCCCCGAGGTGTAGAGCACGTAGAGCGGATCGGTCGCCAGCACGCTCTCGCAGCCCGCCGGGCTCGCGGCCGCCATCGCCTCGTCCCAGTCGTGATCGCGTCCGGGCACCATCTCCGCGCGTTCCATCGGGCGCTGCAGGATCACCGTCGCGTCGGGCTTGTGCGTCGACAGGTCGATCGCGCCGTCGAGCAGCGGCTTGTAGGGCACCACGCGGCCGGGCTCGATCCCGCAGGAGGCGGACACCACCACCTTGGCCCGGGAATCGTCGATCCGGGTCGCCAGTTCGTTGGCCGCGAAACCGCCGAACACCACCGAATGCACCGCGCCAAGGCGGGCGCAGGCCAGCATCGCCACCGCGGTTTCCGGCACCATCGGCATGTAGATGATGACCCGGTCGCCCCTGCCCACGCCCAGCGCCTTCAGCATGCCGGCGCAGCGCGCGGTCTCGGCCTGCAGTTCGCGATAGGTGAGCGTGCGGATCGTGTCGGTGACCGGCGAATCGTAGATGATCGCGGCCTGCTCGCCGCGACCGGCCTCGACGTGGCGGTCAACCGCGTTGTAGCAGGTGTTGGTCTCGGCCCCGGGGAACCAGCGGTAGAAGGGCGCGTTGTCGGCGTCGAGGACCTTGTCCCAGCGCTTGGTCCAGGACACCGCCTCGGCGGCCTCCGCCCAGAAACCCTCGGGATCCTTCTGCCAGGCCGCGTAGACCGCATCGTACCGGCTGTCCGCCATCGTCTCCTCCCGTGCTCGAACCGTTGTCTTCGAGTGTAGCGGCTTGCGCGCAGGAATCACGCGGGGCGACACGTCCTGCGCGCGCCTGTCGCGCCGGGTCAGCCGAAACGCAGGGCCGGGCGCAGACGCCGCCACAGGGCCTCGTAGGCAAGGACGCCGTAGTAGAACATCAGCCCCTGGACCGGCAGGTTGTAACGGTCCTGGGTCGGTCCGATGAAGACCGGCAGGAAGAAGATCCAGAGAAACAGGCGTTCGCGCGGGTCGCCGCGAAAGATCGCGTAGACCAGGCCGGGCAGGAAGAACAGGCCCGCTCCCGATCGAAGCAGCAGGAGGAAGGGATCGATGCCGGAATAGGACGGACGCAATCCCGTGAAATAGAGGAGCTTGGCGCCGGCAAGCGCCAGCCAGGAGACCGAGAGGTCGAGCCAGACCGGCAGGTTCTCGAACAGACCTGAGAGATAGTCGCCCTTGGCGATGCCGAAGAACAGGAAGCCCGAGACTTTCCTCAGCTCATGCGAGAAATAGGGCCACAGATAGAACGCCGCGGCCAGACCCAGGCCACCGACGGTGCCGAGCACGATCCAGCGATGCACGGGCGGCAGGCGCAGGCGAAAGAACATGTCGGCAGCGACAAACAGCAAAATCGCCGCGCCGTTCGGTCTGGTCAGCACGCAGGCCAGGGCAAGCAGAACGATAAGCGCGATGTCGCGCGCCGAGCGCCCGGGACGCAGATAGGCGAACAGGAACAGGCAGACCAGCACGGCGAACACCAGGTCCGTCGTGACATTCAGCATGAACCAGAGCGGATTGGGGATCAGCGCGAAGATCCACAGCCAGAGCGCGCCGACGCCCCGGTGCCGCAGCCAGAGCAGCCACAGGACCGACAGGGCGACGGAGAGCAGCAGGTAGAAGCTCGCGAGCGGCACCGTGTTGCCGTCGCGGTAGTCGAAGACCGCCATCAGGAACGGAAAGACCGGCCCGCCGATCAGGTGCACGTCACCGTATGGCGACGTGCCGTCATAGTAGTCCGTGAACAGGCCGACGAGTTCGCCCGCGCTCATCGTGCGGTACATCTCCAGCGACCGGCGGTAGAACTCGAACTCGATCCACGGCTGCAGCCGGGTCGGCGAAACCGGCATGCCCAGTTCGTTGGTCAGCGGGAAATGATAGGCGTAGAGGAAGACGACCAGCCGGCTGGCGACGACGATCAGGATCGCGAGCGGCAGGGGATTCGCGAGCAGATACCGCAGGACGGCCTGCACCCCTGCCCGGCCGGCCGGCGAGCCTGCCGCCGTCTCCCTGTTGCCCGGCCCGTTCATCCGAGACGGCGCCCGCACCCGTCATGTTCCGGGTTCAGACCGGGATCATTCCGGCCCCGGTTCCACGACATGCAGAGGTGACAGACCCGACGGTCAGCAAATACGGCGTTCACGATGCTGGGTCCCGGCAGGTGTGCGGTCTAACTCGGATCGCCGGTACCGTATGCGGGGCCTCCGGGACCGTCAACGCGGCCCCCGGGCGCATGTCCCGCTTCCCCATGCGGCCGCGACAGCCTTGCGTTTCCATCCTATAAGGTCGCCCGCCGGCGCCACCGGCGCGCACCGTTTTCCGCTCCCGGAACTGGAAGGCCTCTTCGTGTTGCGATCGCTTGCCGTACTGATCCTGGCCTGGGCAGGCCTGCTGTTGCTTACGCCGCTCGTGGTCGCGCCGAGCATCGACGACGGCTTCTTCTCGGCGATGCCCCTGATCGCCTTTCATCTCGAGGATCCGGCTCTCGAGCCGACGCTGCTCTACCTGACCCGGTTCCTGATCCTGCCCGGCATCCTGTTCGCCCAGGAGCTCTTCTACTGGCCCTATCTGCTGCTCGGCCTGCCCTACACCTATTACACGGCCAAGCTGCTGGTCATCGCCATCAACATCGCTCTCTTCGCCCTGGTCCTGCGGCTGCTGCGCGACAGCCGCGAGGAGAGCGCGGCCAAGAGCTTCTTCCGCGGCCTGCTGTTCCTGGTGGTGCTGTGCACCAGCGTCTACATGGAGGACGTGATCAGCATCCGCCCCGAAGGCGCGGGACTGCTGGCGACGATGGTCGGCATCGTCTGCGTGCTGCGGGCGCAGGCCGGCCCGCGCGCGGTTCTCTGGCGCGCCGCAGCCGGGCTGGCGCTGGCCGCCGCCGCGACCACCCATCCCTCCTTCGCCCTGACATCCGCCGGGCTGGCGCTGGCGGCCTGCACCCTGCTGTGGCGCCGCGAGGGCTGGCGCGCGCTGACGGTACCGATCGCCGCCGCCGCGGTTCCGGTTCTGGCGATGCTGGCCTGGTATGTCCTCAACGCGCCCGAGTCCTGGGACATGCTGTTGCTGCATGTCGAGGAACGCACGCCCGGTTCGACCTATGTCGGCCAGCCCCTGGTCATGCTGGCGAAGGTCGTCCTGCAGCAGGGCCTCGAGGGCCAGTCCGCGCTTGCCCGCCTGTTCCTCGCGGCGACACGGGCCCAGATCCTGCTGATCACCGCGCTCGCAGTGCTCCTGGTTGCCGTCAGCCTGGCGCGCCCGAACCTCAGGCGCCAGCTCGGCGACGCCCACCTGTACGCCGCCATCGTGCTCCTGCTCGCTCTTCTCAATCTGGTGGTGCAGTCCTCGCCGCGCACCCAGTACCTGGTGGTGCTCTCGTTCGCCGCGGCGCTGACGCTGGCGCTCTATCTGCCGGTCGCCTGGCTCGCCCGGCCGCCGCTCCGGGCGCTGGTCTCCCGCCGCTGGCTGCTGCTGGCGCTGGGGCTGCCGCTGCTCCTGACCTTTCCGCTCTCGCATGCCGCGAAATCGATGCTGTCGGCCGAACCGCGCTACCATCCCCGCGCCCTGCTGCGCGCGGTCGAACCGGAACTCGGGCGCCACCGCATGGTGCTGGTTTCCGACGACCGCTACCTGCCGGCCTTCCTGCCGCAGTTCGAAGCCGGATTGCGGGGCGGCGACGGCCCGGCGGTGCACTGGATCTTCCCGCACTACACCACCAGCGACCTGGCGCGGCGGGGCCTCGGCAACATCGCCTGCCGTTTGCAGCAGCAGGACGACCGGCCGGTCCTTTGGATCATCTCCGATCTCTTCACGAAGGGCCGGAACCTGATCGCGCACGACACGGCGGCGCGGCGGATCGACTTCTCGATGCATGTCGGCAAGTCGGCGGTGCGGATCGACATCGCGTTCCGCTACGAGACGATCGTCTATCGCGATCGCAACACGCTGGCGTTCTCGGGCCGGGTCGCGCGCATCGGCGAACAGGGCGTCGAGGCTTCCTACGAAGAGGGACAGGAGCGGACGGCCTGCCCCTAGAGAGCGTTTCTCGTCGGCGTGCGGGGCGGGCGAAAGCCGGCGCCTAGTGGCGCTCGACCTTGCCGCTGGCCGTCACGATCGGCACCGAGCGGCACCAGACCTGCTTGTGCCAGACATCCCGGTTGTTACGGTACCAGTCGATGGTCTCGCGCAGGCCGGTATCCCAGTCGGTCTCGGGCTGCCAGCCCAGCCGTTCGCGGATCTTGCTCGAGGCGCCGCAATGGCGCTCCACCTGGCCGGGGCGGTCGCCCTGGAAGATGATCCTGGAACGGTCGTAGTCCATGATCTCGACGATCTGGCTGGCGATGTCGATGATCGAACGATCGTCGCCGGTGGCGACGTTGAAGACCTCGCCGACCACCGCCTCGTCCGGCGCGGCGATCACCGCGTCGATCGCGCGGCAGACGTCCTTCACGTAGACATAGTCGCGCTGCGCCCCGCCGGTGCCGTGCACCGTGATCTCCTCGTTCAGCATCACCGAGGTGATGAATCGCGGGATCGCCTTCTCGAGATGCTGTCGCGGTCCGAAATTGTTGAACGGCCGCATGATCACGACCGGCAGCTTGTAGGTCGTCCAGTAGGAATAGGCGAGCCGGTCGGCGCCGCACTTGGCGGCCGCGTAGGGGCTCATCGGATCGAGCGGGTGATCCTCGTCCATCTCCGCCGCCTTCGCCGTGCCGTAGACCTCGGAGGAGGAGATGTGGATGAACTTGCGAACCCGCCGGTTCGGGTTTTTCAGCACCGCGTTGGCGACCGTCTGGGTGCCGATCACGTCGGTCTCGAAGAACTGCCGGTTGTCGAAGATCGAGCGGGTGACATGGGTCTCGGCCGCGAAGTGCACGACATAGTCCACCGTCTCGACCAGCGAGTTGATGAGCTGCTCGTTGCAGACGTTGCCGTACCAGAACTCGACCCGCGGATCGAACGCGCCCGAGGCGTCCAGCGAGATGTTCTCGATCGAGCCGGCATAGGTCAGCGCGTCGACGACCACGACCTCGCAGTCGGGATCGTTGGCGAGGCAGTGATGGACGAAGTTCGAACCGATGAATCCGGCCCCGCCGGTGACCATAATGCGTTTGCTCATGCGCTTCCTCTCGGGCTGGCCCGCCATTCGCCGGCGGGCCCTGCGGCATCCGTTGTCACTCGTGGATCTGCCTGATCTTGTAGGGCGGTGTACCCATCACCAGCATCCTGAGCTTCAGGAGTTCGCGCCAGAGGATCGAGAGCAAGGCGATGATCCCGGACAGCAGGACGACCGACATGGAACCGGTCATCGCCTGGGCGTCCGGAAACATCCCGACGAGATGGCCGCCGTATAGCAGCAGGCCGAACAGAATCAAGGGAACCGACGCCAGCAGCAGGTATTGCGGGATGCGCTGCGACATCGACAGGAAATCCATGTTGAACGAGATGAACTTGATCAGCGTCCACTTGCTTTCGCCGTGCAGCCGGCGCTTCTGCACGATCGGCACTTCGACGTAGGAGCGCGCGTAGGCGTACAGCGCCGGCGTGTTGTAGTGCACGAAGCCGTCCCGGTCCGTCAGCATCGCCACGATGTCCGAGGAAAACAGCCGGAAGGCGCTGCCGAAATCGCTGATCTGCAGGCCGATGAGCCAGCGGTTGACGGCGTTCGCCACCGCGGTGACGGCGCGCCGGCGCCAGGCGTCCTCGCGCCGCATGCGGTAGGTCGCCACCATGTCGTGCCCCTTCTGGGCCTCGGCATACAGCGTCGGGATGTAGTCGGGGTCGTGCTGCAGGTCCCCGTCCATCATCAGCACCCAGCGGCCCCGGCAGGCCGACATGCCGGCGCCCAGCGCCGCGACCTGGCCGTAGTTGCGCGCCAGTTCGACCACGCGCAGGCCGGGCACGGTGCCGACGGCGGCCTTCAGCATCGCCAGGCTGTCGTCCGACGAGCCGTCGTCGACCATGATGATTTCGGTGCTGATGCCGATCCCGGTGACGGACTTGCCGACCCGTTCCAGCAGTTCCTGCAGCCCCGAAGCCTCGTTGTAGATCGCGATGACGATACTCAGTTCGATTTCACTGCCGGTATTCTCGTTCATGTCCTCGAACTGTTCCGATCGACGGGAAGCGGGCTTGAACCGCGCGGAATCGGCGCGATAATGCGAATTCGCCCTGATGGAAGCAACGCTTTTCCCATGCCAAGTTCCGTGACTTCCGGCGCCGCGCCAACCGGGGCGGTGCGCCCGGCGCTGCTCGGCGGCGCGCCTGCCGCGCCGGCCGCCCTGCCCATCGTGCGCCCCCTGTTTCCGCCGCTCGACAGCTTCTCGGCCGAGTTCGAAACCGCCCTGCAGACCGGCCAGGTCACCAACAACGGCCGGCACGTGGCGGCCTTCGAGGACGCGCTGTCGGACTATCTGGGCGTGCCGGTCGCGGCCTGCAACAACGGCGAGACCGCGATGCTGCTGCTGCTGGCGGCGCGGGGCGAGGCCGGCCGCGAGGCTCCGGCGGACGTGATCTGTCCTTCCTACACCTTCGCCGGCACGCCGCATGCCATTGCCTGGACCGGCAACCGGCCGCGCTTCGCCGAGATGGACGACCGCTTCTGTCTCGATCCCGTGGCGACGGAGGCGGCCGTCGGAAACCGCACCCGCGGCATCCTGGCCGTCGATTCCTACGGCATCCCCTGCGACGAGGCCGGGCTCGCGGATGTCGCGGAACGTCACGGCCTGGACCTGCACATCGATTCCGCCGCCGCCTTCGGCGCCCGGGTCGACGGCCGCCTGACCGGCGGCTTCGGCGATGGCCAGATCTTCAGCTTCCACGCCACCAAGCCCTTCACCACGATGGAAGGCGGCTGCGTCAGCGCCCGCGACGCCGGCCTGATCGAGACCGTGCGGGAATTGCGCAATTTCGGCCAGAGCGCCGACGGCAACTGCCGGGCGCCGGGCCTGAATGCCAAGATGCTCGAGGTCTGCGCCCTCGTCGGCCTGCGCCAGCTGCCGCTTCTGGAAGGCCACCTGGCGGTCCGCAGGGCCGCCGCCGACAGCCTGCGCACGCGTCTCGCCGCCCTGCCCGGCCTCGAGCTGCCGGCGATCCCCGAGGGAGTCGGGCCGACCTGGAGCCTGCTTCCGGTCGTTGTCGACGAGGCGCGTTTCGGTCTCGACCGCGACGAGCTGGCGCGCGCGCTGGAGGCCGAGCGGATCCTGGTGCGCAAGTATTTCAGCCCGGCCTGCCATCGCATGGATGCCTACCGCGCGCTGCCGCGGGCGGAGCTGGCGCGTACCGAACGCACGGCCGACAGCGTGATCGCCCTGCCGCTCTACAACGACATGCGGCCCGAGGAGTGCGACTGGATCGTCACCGCGTTCGAGCGCCTGTTCGAGCACGCACCGGCGGTGCGTGCGGCGCTGCGGCCGTGAACGCCGCGGACGACGTCCTGCTCTACGGCGCCGGCGGGCACGCCCGGTCGATCCGCGCCGTGCTGCGCCACCTGCCCGGGATGCGCCCGGTGGCGGTGCTGGACGATGCCCCGTCCGGCGGGGACTTCATGGACCTGCCGCTGCTGCCCGCCGACCGCCTGCTCGCCGGCGCGCTCGACTGCCGCCGCGTGATCCTGGCGATCGGCGACAACCGGGCCCGCCGCGACGTGCATGACCGCCTGCGCGCGGCGCGCCCCGATCTGGAATTCCCCGCCGTCGTGGCGGCCTCCGCCATCGTCGATCCGACGGCGCAGCTGGGCGCGGGCACGGTCGTGTTCGAACGGGCGATCGTCAATGCCTGCGCCGATGTCGGCGCCGGCTGCATCGTCAACACCGCCAGCGTCGTCGAGCACGATTGCCGGCTCGGCGATTTTGCATCGGTCGCCCCCGGCGCGGTGATGGCCGGCCGCGCCGCGCTCGGCGCGCTCGCCGCCCTGGGCGCCAACGGTACGATCATCGACAAGGTCACGGTCGGCGACGCGGCCACCATCGGCGCCGGCGGTGTGGCCGTCGCCGACCTGCCGGGCGGCGAGACCTATGTGGGAATCCCGGCCCGCCCGCTCAGCGGCCGAACGCGTTGATCGTCTCGACGATGCGGCCGGCGATCTTCGAACGATCGCAGCGCCACTGCTCGGCGGGAATGCGCAGTTCGTGCGCGCCGCACAGGGTGTAGTCGATCGACGTATCGCCGGTGACATAGACCCCGGTGTCCGACAGCTTGTAGTTCAGCACCGAACCCAGCATGCCGATCAGCCCGAGCCCCACCAGGGCCATGCGCATGCGCCTGTTGTCGCCGGCCAGCAGGATCCAAAACAGGAACCAGAACGGGATCGCCGGGCCCAGCACGCGGGGATCGGTGTTGATCGCGAAGGGAGCCGAGGACAGCACCGCGAGGGCCAGCGCGTGCCAGGCGAGCGCCGGCACCTTCGGGCGACGGCGGACGATTTCGACCAGGATCGCGAGCCAGCAGACCGCCATCGCCGCCAGCGCCAGCGGCAGCACGAAGAGCGCGTCGCGCATGTAGAAGGCGAAGAGGGGCGCGTGGATCAGCACGATCCCTTCCAGCAGCTTGGCGAGGCGGATCGCGGCGATCACGACCAGGTGCTGCAGCGGCGGGACGTCCAGCTTCGTGGTCGGGCTGGTCGCCGTGCTGGAGGTGTGCAGCCAGAAACCGACGATCGAGACCAGGATGCCGGCCATCACCAGGACGGCGATCAGCGCCCGCAGGCGATGTCCCGCGCGCCACTGGACGAACGCGTACCACAGGTTCTGCAGCAGGAACGGGGCCTTCGAGAAATCCGAGATCAGCAGGAAGGCGAGGCCCCAGCGGCCGTGCATGTGCAGGAAGGTCAGCAGCAGGAACAGGATCACGAAACAGTCGACCCGCATGGTGATCCAGGTCGCGGCATAGACGAAGGTCGGCTGGAACAGGACGACCAGCGCGAACAGCCAGGGCAGGCGGATGCCGCCCTTGCGCAGGATCGCCGTCAGGGTCAGCGCGATGATCGCGATCATCGCGTGGTTGATGGCGCGCTGGCCGGCCGGATGGTGCAGGAAGTCGGGCGTCAGGTAGAACGAGAAATAGACCATCGGCCGGAAATGGTGGCCGATCTGCGCCAGCGTCTCGGACAGGCTGCGGTCGAGCTCGAAATAGTCGTCCCACAGATAGCCGTATTGCAGGCTCGCCGCGTAGAACACCACCAGCACCACGGCCGCGATGTACGAGGCCGGCTGCCTGAGGAAGGACGGGGACGGGGTGGAGGTCATGGCGGTCCGGTGCGCAACGGAGGAAGGGCCGGCAGGACATCGCCGCTCGCGCCCGGCTTGTCAATCCGGCCCGCCCGCCGGCTCCGCCGCCATGCCGGCGATCGCGGGGCGCATCCGCCTCTGCCGCGGCAGTCGGGGTGTTCGCGGCGCAAGGCCGGTTTGCCCGTCGGGCCTTGCGGGACGCGAATCCCGGAAATTTTCGGAATTCGAAACGCTTTGCCCGGCCCGGTTTTCGATTATCGCAAGATTGTAATATATTGGTCGCGGAACTGACATCGGGCGTCGATACCCGTGGTCGCTCTTTCAACCAGTGATTCCGGAGGGGAATGCAATGCTCCGCAAAACGATCGGCCTTGCCGCCAGCCTGGCAGTCGGCCTGACGTCGGCCGCCGCGATGGCGGCCACCGAAGTGACCTGGTGGCATGCCATGGGCGGTGCGCTCGGCGAACGGGTGAACAAGATCGCCGCCGACTTCAACGCGATGCAGTCGGACTACAAGGTGGTACCGGTCTACAAGGGCAACTACACCGAGACGATGAATGCGGCGATCGCCGCGTTCCGCGCCAGGAAGCAGCCGCACATCGTGCAGGTCTTCGAAGTCGGCACCGCCTCGATGATGGCCGCCAAGGGCGCCGTCTATCCGGTGCACGAAGTGATGAAGGATGCCGGCGAAAGCTTCGACATCGACGCCTACCTGCCGGCGGTGGTCTCCTACTACCAGACCACGGACGGCAAGCTGCTCTCCCTGCCGTTCAACAGCTCCACCCCGGTGCTGTGGTACAACAAGGACGCCTTCAAGAAGGCCGGTCTTGATCCCGAGAACCCGCCGAAGACCTGGGATGACGTCGAGGCGGCGTCCGCCAAGCTGCTCGCGTCGGGCATGAAGTGCGGCTACAGCTTCGGCTGGCAGTCCTGGGTGATGATCGAGAACTACTCCGCCTGGCACAATCTCGCCATCGGCACCAAGGAGAACGGCTTCGCGGGCCTCGACACCACGTTCACCTTCAACAACGACAAGGTGGCCGGGCGGCTGCAGAAGATCGCCGACGCCCAGAAGGACAACAGCTTCCAGTATGGCGGCCGGCGCGGCGAGAGCCTGCCGAGCTTCACCAACGGCGAGTGCGGCATGTGGATGAACTCCTCGGCCTACTATGCCGGCATCAAGAAGAACGCCAAGTTCGATTTTGGCCAGACCATGCTGCCGCTCGACACCGCGGCCGCCAGCGCGCCGCAGAATTCGATCAT
>JBGTSP010000139.1:0-11115 GCA_041940205.1 Alphaproteobacteria bacterium | reverse complement strand
GCAGCCGGACATATTCCATCATCACCCGCGCGCGGCGCTGCGGGTTGACCGCGGCCCAGGCGGGCTGGGCGGCCTTGGCGTTCTCGACCGCGGCGCGCAGCTCGGCCTTGCTGGCGAGCGCCACCTTGGCCTGGATTTCGCCGGTCGCGGGGTTGAAGACGTCGGCGTAGCGGCCCGACGCGCCCTCGACGCGCTTGCCGCCGATGAGATGGCCGATCGTGGTCACGGCAGATCCTCCCGAAGGTGAAATGGGGTGTTCGCTTTTCCCGCGACCTTACATGCCGATTTCCGCACGGCAATTCCAATTTGCACCCAATCGATGTGCGCATATGCTCATATCCATGTCGCTCGACTGGAATGACCTCCGCTATTTCCTCGCCGTGGCCCGCAGCGGCCGGCTGACCGTGGCCGCGAAACGGCTTGGCGCGGATCACGCCACTGTCAGCCGGCGCATCGCCGCGCTGGAGGCCGCGCTCGAGGCGCGGCTGTTCGAGCGCTCGCCCCGCGGCTACGCCATGACCGAGGCGGGCGAGCGGCTGCTGTCGCGCGCCGAGGAGATGGAAAGCGCCGCCGCGCTGCTGCAAAGCGAGATCGCGGGGGAGAACCTGGCGCTCGGGGGCGCGGTGCGGGTCGGCGCGCCGGACGGGTTCGGCGCCTTCTTCCTCGCGCCGCGCCTGCCGCGCCTCGGCGAGCGCCATCCCGATCTCGAGATCCAGCTGCTCGCGGTGCCGCGGATCTTCAGCCTCTCCAAGCGCGAGGCCGATCTCGCCGTGGGGCTCGCGCGTCCGACCGAAGGCCGTCTCGCCGCGCGCAAGCTCACCGACTACACGCTCCGGCTCTACGGCGCGGCGCGTTATCTGGAGGCCCGCGCGCCGATTGAGCGCATCGAGGATCTCGGCCGCCATCGGATCATCGGCTACATCCCCGAACTGATCTACAGCGAGGAGCTCGATTACCTGCCGAAGCTCGGGCCGGCGCTCAGGCTCGGCTTCTCCAGCTCGAACCTGGTCGCGCAGTATCGCGCGGCCCAGGCCGGCGCCGGGCTCTGCATCCTGCCCGATTTCATGGCCCGTGAGGACCCGGCGCTCCGCCCGGTGCTCGCCGAGGATCCCCGTCCCGGCGGCGACGATGCCGGCGCCATAGCCGAAATTGAGCGTCGTGGTGTTGGCGACGACATTGCCGTCCGCGTCCATCACGCTGAAATGCGTGGTTTCCTCGCTCTCGAATTCCTGCGGCTTGCCCGGCGCCACCTCCTGCGAGGGCCGGGCCCGGGTTTCGCTGATGCCGGCCCGCAGGCGCGCGGCATAGCCCTTGGCGATCAGGCCCCGGGCCGGCACGGCCCAGAAATCCGGATCGCCCAGATGGGCGCTGCGGTCGGCATAGGCCAGGCGGGCGGATTCGGCGATCAGGTGGATCGCCCGGGCGCTGTTGTGGCCGGCGGCCGCCAGGTCGAAGCCTTCCAGCAGGTTCAGCATCTGCACCAGGTGCACGCCGCCGGAGGAGGGCGGCGGCATCGCCGCGATCGCGAAGCCGCGGTAGCGTCCGCGCACCGGCTCGCGTTCGACCGCGCGGTAGCGCTCCAGGTCCGCGCGCGTGATCAGGCCGCCGTTCGCCGCCATGTCCGCGGCGATCAGACGGGCGATCTCGCCGCGGTAGAAGGCGGCCGGGCCGTCCCGGGCGATCGCCCCCAGGCTGCGCGCGAGATCGGGCTGCTTCAGGGTTTCGCCGGTCCGCCAGGGCGTGCCGTCGGGCTTCAGGAAGATCGCCGCCGTCGCCGGATGGCGGGCCAGCCGTTTCGCCCGGCTGGCGATCGAATGGGCGAGGTCGGGGGTCACCCGGATGCCGTCGCGGGCCAGCCGGATCGCCGGCGCCAGCAGCCGGGCCAGCGGCAGCCGGCCGTAGCGTTCGGCCGCCAGGGCCAGCCCGGCGACCGTGCCGGGCACGCCGGCCGAGAGCCGGCTGAAGCGCGCCTTCTGCGGATCGACGCTGCCGTCGGGCGCGAGGAACAGGTCGCGATGGGCCGCCTCGGGCGCGGTCTCGCGATAGTCGATCGCCAGCGTGCGGGCCGGCCGGTCACCGCGCGGCGCGAGGTGGACCAGCATGAAGCCGCCACCGCCGAGATTGCCGGCCCGGGGCAGGGTCACGGCCAGCGCGAAGCCGACGGCGACCGCGGCGTCGACGGCGTTGCCGCCGGCTTTCAGGATGTCGACGCCGACGCGGGTGGCCAGCGCCTCCTGGCTCGCCACCATGCCGTTCGCCGCCGTGACGGGATGGTGGATGGCCGGGCCGGCGAAGACCGGCGTGCCGGTCTGGGCGTTGGCGGCGGTCGGGGCGACGGTCGGGGCGACGGCCGGGGCGGCGAGCGCCAGGCCGGCCGCCAGGGCGCGAAGAAGCCTTGTCATGGCGGGAAGACTAGAGGCTTTCGCGGCCGGCCGGAATGCGGCGCCGGGAAGAACGGTCCCCGGGCGATCCGGGCGGGCGGCAACGGCTGCGGTCGCTCAGCCTTCCTCGCGGGTCTCGCCGGCGAGTTTCGGGATGCCGATGGCATGGAAGCCTGAATCGACGAACATCACCTCGCCGGTGACCCCGGCCGACAGGTCGCTCAGCAGGTAGAGGCCGGCCGAGCCGACATCGTCCAGGCTGACATTGCGCTTCAGCGGCGCGTGGTCGCGATTGGTCCGCAGGACATAGCGGGCATCGCCGATGACCGAACCGGCCAGCGTGCGCATCGGTCCCGCGGAGATCGCGTTCACCCTGATGTTGCGCCGGCCCAGATCGACGGCGATGTAGCGCACGCTGGCTTCCAGCGCGGCCTTGGCCACGCCCATCACGTTGTAGCTCGGCATCACCCGGTCGGCGCCCAGGTAGGTCAGCGTGACCAGGCTGCCGCCGTCGGGCATCAGGGCGCTGGCGCGGCGGGCCAGATCGGTGAAGGAAAAGCAGGAGATGTGCATGGTGCGGGCGAAGTTCTCCCGCGTGGTGTCGACATAGCGGCCGCGCAGCTCGCGCTTGTCGGAATAGGCGATCGCGTGCACGGCGAAATCGATGCTCGGCCAGCGATCGGCCACGGCCTCGAACACCGCGTCCATGCTGGCGGCATCCGCCACGTCGCAGGGCATGACGAAGTCGCTGCCCACGCTTTCCGCCAGCGGCCGCACCCGTTTCAGGATGGCCTCGTCCTGGTAGGTGAAGGCGAGTTCGGCGCCGTGCGCCCGCAGGGTGCGGGCGATGCCCCAGGCGATCGAGTGGTCGTTGGCCACGCCGAAAATCAGGCCCCGGCGACCGGCCATAAGCTGACGGCCTTCAGTCATGGTCTCACACGCACGATAACCACGGTTCCTCCCCCCAAAGGCCGCTCAGTCTTCCGGATGCTGGAAGATCAGCGTGGCATTGGTACCACCAAATCCGAAACTGTTGGACATCACCGACTGCAGGCCGGCGTTGTCGATGCGCTCGCGGGCGATCGGCGCGCCCTCGAATTCCGGATCCAGGTTGTCGATGTTGGCGGATGCGGCGATGAAGTCGTTCTTGAGCATCAGCAGCGCGTAGATCGCTTCCAGCGCGCCGGACGCGCCCTGGGCATGCCCGGTCAGCGACTTGGTCGAGGACAGCGGCGGGAAATCGCTGCCGAAGACCTCGCGCACGGCGCCGATCTCCACCTTGTCGCCGATCGGTGTCGCGGTGCCGTGGGCATTGATATAGCCGACCGGCCGGTTCGCGGTGCCCAGCGCCATGCGCATGCAGCGCACCGCGCCCTCTCCGGAAGGCTGCACCATGTCGTGGCCGTCGGACGTCGCGGCATAGCCCGTCAGTTCGCCGTAGATCCGCGCTCCCCGAGCCTTCGCGTGCTCCAGTTCCTCCAGCACCAGCGCGCCGCCGCCGCCGGAGATCACGAAGCCGCCGCGGTCGCGGTCATAGGCCCGCGAGGCCCGCTCGGGCTCGTCGTTGAAGTTCGAGGCCATCGCGCCCATGCCGTCGAACAGCACCGAGAGGGTCCAGTCGAGCTCCTCGCCGCCGCCGGCGAACATCACGTCCTGCTTGCCGAACTGGATCATCTCCGCGGCGTTGCCGATGCAGTGGGCGCTGGTCGAACAGGCCGACGTGATCGAGTAGTTCAGGCCCTTGATGCCGAAATGCGTCGCCAGCACGGCCGAGTTGGTCGAGGACATGCAGCGCGTCACCATGTAGGGCCCGACCCGCTTGGCGCCCTTCTCGCGCGCGGTGTCGGCGGCCCAGACCTGGTTGCTGGTGGACGGCCCGCCCGAGCCCATGATCAGGCCGGTGCGCTCGTGCGAGACCATGTCGGGCGGCAGCCCGGCATCGGCGATCGCCTGCGCCAGCGCCAGGTAGTTGTAGGCGGCACCGCCACCCATGAAGCGCATCACCTTGCGGTCGATATGCTCGGCGGGATCCAGCTTGATCGACCCGTGCACGTGGCAGCGGAACCCCAGCTCGCGATACTTGTCGCAATACTCGATGCCCGAGCGGCCTTCGCGCAGGGATTCGGTGACTTCTTCCTTGTTGTTGCCGATGGACGACACCACGCCCAGGCCGGTGACAACCACACGCCGCATCATGCTCGCCTCACTCGTTCCTGCCCTCCGGGTCCGCTACCGGCTGGCCCGGCGGGGGTCAAAGGGAAATGTCGCCGCACGCCGCGGCGCGATCGTCTGCCACGCCGTCGCACCGTACGGGCGACCGGGCACGGAAATCAGCTTTCCTGGAACAGGCCGACCCGCAGGTCGCTGGCCTCGAAGAACTTCTCGCCGTCGCCCAGCATCACGGCGTCCGCGATGGCCAGCACCAGCTTGCGATTGATCAGCCGGCGCACATCGATCTCGAAGCGGAGCTTCTTGACCATGGGGGTGACCATCTGGACGAACTTGACCTCGCCGCTGCGCAGCGCCCGGCCGCGGCCGGGCAGGCCGTTCCAGCCCAGGAAAAAGCCGACGAGCTGCCACATCGCATCCAGGCCCAGACAGCCCGGCATCACCGGATCGCCCTCGAAATGGCACTTGAAGAACCAGAGGTCGGGATGCACGTCGAGTTCCGCCTCGATCCGGCCCTTGCCGTGGGCGCCGCCGTCGGAACTGATATGCGTGATCCGGTCGAACATCAGCATCGGCGGCAGGGGCAACTGCGCATTGCCCGGGCCGAACAGATTGCCGTGGCCGCATTCCAGCAGCTCCTCGAAGCTGTAGCTGGACTGGGGCACGAACTTGAACGCTTCGCTCACGGAGCCTCGCCTGCTGTTTTTCCACCACTCGAGGACGACGATACATGACGATCGCCCGGGGCGCGAGAGCGCCGATTTCGGGGGATCGCCGCCTGCGCTTTGAAATCAATCAAAAAAACGCTATATCCGCCTTTGGAAGCTTGGTGAGTGGTGTCACAAAGATGCAACGCGATCGGCCTTTTGCACCCTATATTCAGCGCCTTCGCGACGCCGGCCTGCGGCCGACGCGGCAGCGTATCGCGCTTGCCCGCCTGCTGTTCGCGGGGGCCGACCGGCATGTCACCGCCGAGATGCTGCACGAGGAAGTCCGGGAAGCCGGCCTGAAGGTCTCGCTGGCCACCGTCTATAACGCGCTGCACCAGTTCACCGACGCGGGCCTGCTGCGCGAGGTGGTGGTCGATCCCGCGCGCGCCTATTTCGACACCAATACCGGCACGCACCACCATTTCTTCGACGAGGACAGCGGCAGTCTCACCGATCTGACCGCCGAGGCGGTGGATCTTCGCGGTCTGCCCGAACCGCCCGAAGGGATGCGGATCAGCGGCGTGGATGTCGTGATTCGGCTCCAGAAAGCCGAAAGCTGAAAGTCGGCTAAACAAGTTTCTGGAACAATTCTAATTTCATTGACGGAACCCGCCGGGCCCTCCTATATAGGGGCCTGTCGCGACGCGCCCGGCCTTGCCGGCCGGCTTCGCGGCGGCACCGTCCGTACCCGCATCCGTCGGTTCGAACCGGATGCGCAACCGCATTGGTTCAGGAAGAGGAGGACCACATGTCGCTCAAGGGCACGAAGACCGAAGAGAATCTGAAAGAGGCCTTTGCCGGCGAAAGCCAGGCCAACCGCCGGTACCTGTACTTCGCCCAGAAGGCGGACGTCGAGGGCTACAACGATGTCGCCGCCGTGTTCCGCTCGACCGCGGAAGGCGAGACCGGCCATGCGCACGGTCACCTGGAGTTCCTGGAGGAGGTCGGCGATCCGGCGACCGGCGAGCCGATCGGCGATACCTCGAGCAACCTGAAGGCCGCGATCGCGGGCGAGACCCACGAGTACACCGACATGTATCCCGGCATGGCGCGCAGCGCCCGGGACGAGGGCTTCGACGAGATCGCCGACTGGTTCGAGACCCTGGCGAAGGCCGAAAAGAGCCACGCCGGCCGTTTCCAGAAGGCCCTGGACACGCTGGACGACTAACCGGCCATGAACCGGGCCGGCGGTCAGTCCGCCGGCCCGCGGACTGCCGACAGCGCGGGAGGCGTCGCCGTGACGCCGCCCGCGCTTCGCCGGCACGGCCGTTTTCCGTTCCTCCGGCACGACCCTGAAGCGAGGCAGGTTCATGAAGGAAGGCAGCACCGAAGCGCCGATCCGCCATCCCATCGACTGGCGTGATCCGGCCTTCACCGATCCCGAGGCGATCGACGCCGAACTGCGGCGGGTGTTCGACATCTGTCACGGTTGCCGGCGCTGCTTCAATCTGTGCGATTCGTTTCCGCGCCTGTTCGACCTGATCGACGAAAGCGAGAGCGGCGAGCTCGACACCGTCGATTCGGCGGATTTCGGGCCGGTGATCGACGCCTGCACGATGTGCGACCTGTGCTTCATGACGAAGTGTCCCTACGTGCCGCCGCACGAGTTCGATCTCGATTTTCCCCACCTGGTCCTGCGCGCCCGCGCCGCCGAGAAACAGCGCGGCGAGGTCGGTCTGGTGCGCCGGGAACTGGCGAAGACGGATCGCAACGGCAAGTTCGCCGCTCTCGCGCCGTCGCTCGCCAACTGGCTGACGGACGAGGAGAATGCCGGCGGCCGCAACATGCTGCGCGACCTGGCGGGCATCCATCCCGAGGCCGCCCTGCCGAAATATCACGCCGACACGCTGGAAAAGCGCGCCCGCAGGAACCCGGCGAAGGCCGAGGCGGCGGCGCCGGCCAGCGGCCGCAAGGCGGTGCTCTACGCCACCTGCTTCGCCAACTACAACAACCCGCAGATCGGCGAGGCCGCGCGCCGGGTGCTGGCCCGCAACGGGGTGGAGACCGAAGTGGTCTACCCGGCCTGCTGCGGCATGCCGCTGTGGGAGCAGGGCGACATCGCCGCGGTCGCGAAGAACGCCCGCAAGGTGGCCGAGGAGCTGCGGCCCTGGATCGACAAGGGCTACGACATCGTCGCGCTGGTGCCGTCCTGCGCGCTGATGCTGAAGTTCGAGTGGCCGCTGGTGCTGCCCGAGGAGCCCGATATCGCCCGGCTGTCGGCCGCGACCTTCGATATCAGCGAGTATGTCGTCGACATCGCCCGCAAGGAGGGCCTTGCCGACGGCCTGTCGCCGCTCGAGGGGGGCGTCGCCCTGCATTTCGCCTGCCATGCCCGGGCCCAGAACATGGGGCCGAAAGGCGCGGAAATGCTGCGGCTGATCCCCGACACCCCGGTCGACGTGCTGGAGCGCTGTTCCGGCCATGGCGGCGCCTGGGGCGTCATGGAGGAGAATTTCGAGGTGGCGCTGAAGGTCGGGCGTCCGACCGCCCGCAAGGCCCGGGAATCCGGCAAGGCCTGGGTGGTTTCCGAATGCCCGCTTGCCGGCGATCACCTGCGCCAGGGCATGGACCGGGCCCGGGGCGACGCTCCGCCGCCCAGGACCGTCGCCCATCCGATCATTCTTCTGGCCCAGGCTTACGGAATCGAGGTGTCGTGATGCAGGCCCGCAAACAGATCACCCGCGACGATCTGCTGCCGATGTCGGAATACGGCGAGAAACGGCGCGAACTGCGCGCCCGCTCGATCGCGCTGAAGAAGCCGCGCCGGGTCGAGGTCGGTCCGTTCGCCACCTTCTATTTCGAGAACTACGAAACCATGCTGGCGCAGATCCACGAAATGCTGTGGATCGAGCAGGGCGGCGAGGAGCAGGTCACCGACGAACTGGCGGCCTACAACCCGCTGATCCCCCAGGGACGCGAACTGGTCGCGACGCTGATGCTGGAAATCGACGACCCGGTGCGTCGGGCCACCGTGTTGAAGCGTCTCTCGGGCATCGAGAACACGATCTCCCTGAAGATCGGCGATGCCTTCGCGCGGGCGGTGCCGGACGAGGAAGACGGGGTCGAGCGGACCAAGGAGGACGGCAAGACCTCCTCGATCCACTTCCTGCATTTCCCGCTGGACGCCGAACAGGCCGCGGCCTTCCGGGCCGGCGAAGTCCCGGTCGTGCTGGAAATCGCGCACGAGCATTATCACCACATGGCGGGCCTGCCGGCCGAGAGCCGGGCAGCGCTCGCGGGCGATCTCGAAGCCTGACGCCATCGGGAGTCATGCGGCATGCATGACGCGGGAAGCCGCCGTGCATCCGGGATCTCCCGGCCAGGTGCTTGAATCGATTCGGGTTCCGGGCGCGCGCCCGCCATGGCTCCGTCCGGGTACCGTCCCGCGTCGTCTGCCAGAGCGCCTTTGCCGCGCCGCGGGCCGGCGCAGAGTCATGCAGCATGCATGATCCGGGGCCGGTCCTGCGCCGTCCTCAGCCGGCCGGGGTCTCCCGCGCGCGGATGTAGCATTCCAGCACCATCCAGGCGGTTTCCAGGTGCGGGCTGGCGAGGCCGTGGCGGCGGCCGCGGGCCAGCAGGTCGCCGATCACATGTTCGCCCTCGATGGCGAAGCCCTGCTCCAGATCGCGCAGCATCGAGGCCACCATGGCCGAGTTCGGATCAGAAAGCTGCTGGCGATAGCTGGCCATGGCGTCCGCGCCCGGCGCATGGCCCTCGGCGCCGGCGATCGCCGTGCATTCGCCCAGCAGCTCGGCAAGATAGCCGCTCCCCCGCCCGCTCTGCACGATCCGGCCCACCGGGCTGCGGGTCAGGCAGGTCGCGGCGGCCAGGGTGGCGAGAAACACCCACTTTTCCCAGAGTTCCTGCTCGATATCGTCGCTCAGTTTCGATTCGATACCGGCGCTCGAAGCCGTCGCCACCAGTTCTTCCGCCAGCGGCCGGGTGGCCTCCTGGCCCGCCCGGGCCCCGAAGATCAGCGACTGGAAACGACCCAGATGGCGCACCGTACCGTCGGCCGCCAGCGTCGCCGGAATCTTGGCGACCCCGCCCCAGACCACGGCTTCGGGAAAACGGGCCTCGATCGCGGCCAGATGGGCAAGGCCGTTCAGCAGGGGCGCGATCACCGTGCCCGGCCGGACATGCGGCGCGATGCTCGCGAGCGCGCCCGCGAGGCCGTAGGCCTTGCAGGTCAGCAGAACGACGTCGAACGGCGCGGCCTCCTCGCCCTCGCCCAGGGTGGCGATATCCACCCTGGCATCGCCCAGCGGGCTTTCGATGACGAGGCCGTCGGCCAGCTGCCGGGCGCGGCCCGGACGGACAAGAAAGCTCACGTCGGCTCCGGCCTTCGCCATGCGGCCGCCGAAATAGCCGCCGACCGCGCCGGCGCCCAGCACGAGAATGCGCATCCGGGGTCTCCCTTCGCTGTTTCAGGCCGCTCAGGCCGGGGTGAACAGGGGCAGTTTTCCGCCCCCCTCGGTGTCCGCGAACACGACCCGCACCTTCTGGCCGATCGCCAGGGCGTCGAGATCGCAATCCACGAAGTTGGTCATCAGCGTCGGCCCCTCGTCCAGGGTGACATAGCCGATGGCGTAGGGCGGATCGGCCCGGCGCATCACCGAATAGGAATAGATCGTTCCGGTGCCCCGGCATTCGACCCAGGCCGTGTCCTCGGAGAAACAGTGCGGACAGAGCGGCCGGGGATAGTGATAGGTCTCCTCGCAGCCGTTGCAGCGCATCACCATCAGGACGCCCTCGCGGGCGGCGTCCCAGTAGCGTTCCGTGCCGACGGCGGCCGGCGGATCGATGTAGCGTCGTTCGCTCGTGCTCATGCGTCGTTCCTCCCCAGGATGACGGTGGACGAACCCATGCGGGTCGCGATGTTGCCGCCGGTGCCGTGCGCCAGCGCCAGGCTGCAGTCGGGCACCTGGACCTGCGGATGGGCCTCGCCGCGAAGCTGGCGCACCGCCTCGATCACCTTGGTCATGCCGCCGCGGTTGACCGGATGGTTGTTGCACAGGCCGCCGCCGTCGGTGTTGAAGGGCAACCGGCCTTCGCCCGAAATCAGGTTGCCGTCCGCCACGAAACGGCCGCCATGGCCCTTCTCGCAGAATCCCAGATCCTCAAGCTGCAGCAATACGGTGATGGTGAAGGAATCGTAGATCGAGACATACTGCATGTCCGCCGGCGTGAGCTTCGCCTCCTCGAAGGCCTTCGGTCCCGACCACACCGCGGCGGTGTAGGTCAGGTCGACCTTGCCGGCATTGACGTGCTTGACCGCCTCGCCCTGGCCGAGAATCTTGACGCAGCGGTCGCCCAGGCCTTTCGCCACCTCCGGGCTGACCACGATCAGCGCGCCGCCGCCGTCGGAGATCACGCAGCAGTCGAGCCGGTGCAGCGGATCGGCGATCATCGGCGAAGAGACCACCTCTTCCACCGTGACCGGGTTGCGCAGCACGGCGCGGGGATTGTGCTGGGCGTGCTGCGAAGCGGCGACCTTGATCCAGGCGAGCTGTTCCGACGTTGTGCCGAACTCGTGCATGTGGCGCATCGCCGCCATGGCGTACATGTTGGTGATCGCCGGGCCGTAGGGCATCTCGAAGGCGACGTCGGGGGCGTCGGCGCCGTAGTTGCGCGGCCGGGTGCCGGTCGCCATGCCTTCGGCCTTGGGCCGGCCGGCGAGCGTGATCAGCGCCACCGAGCACTTGCCCGCCGCGATCGCCGCCACCGCGTGGCCGACATGCACCAGGTAGGACGAGCCGCCGGTATCGGTGGTGTCGATATGGCGCAGCCGCAGGCCCATATAGTCGGCCATCGACAGGCCTCCGAGACCGGGCGCGTCGCCGGCGCAGAAATAG
>JBGTSP010000138.1:0-11115 GCA_041940205.1 Alphaproteobacteria bacterium | reverse complement strand
GACAATGCCGCCCTGATCGCCAAGACGGCGCACAAGAACGGCACCACCCTGAAGCAGGAAGCCGAGCGGCTGGGCCTGGTGACGCCGGAGCGCTTCGACGCCATCGTCCGCCCGGAGAACATGATCGGCCCGAATTGAGCGACGCTCCCCCGACGTCCCGCCGCCTGGAGCGTCCCGGACCGGACGACGAACTGCTGCGGCGTTCCTTCCGCTTGTCCGGGCATGCCACGAGCGTGTCGATGGAACGGGCCTTCTGGCATGCCCTGGAGGCCTGCGCCGAGGCCGACGGGGTCCGTCCGGTTGATATCGTCGGCGCGGTCGACGCGGCGCGCGAGAACGCCCTGTCCCGGGCGCTGCGGGTCTATCTGCTGAAGCGGGCCCGGGATCTCGGGCCCGGGCGCCTCAGCGGTTCTTCAGGAGCTGGTTGAACAGGCCCTTGATCACCCGCTGTTCGGTGGACTCGTTCTGCTGCGGGGCGGGCGCACTGCCGGCCGTACCGCCACTGCCCGCATCGCCGCCACTCTGCGCGCCGTCCTGACTGCCGCCGCCGGAACCGCTGCCGCCCGCCGATCCTCCGCCGCCGAGCACGCCCTGCAGCAGCTTGCCGGCGTCCCCGCCCAGCTTGTCGCCCAGCTTGCCGCCGAGCTGGTCCTTCAGGACGCGTTCGCCGAAGCGGCGCGCGAGCCACTTTTCCAGTTCGGCGGTTTTCACGTCGCGCTGGGGATTGTCCATCGAGCCGGCGAGATTGACCCCGATGGCGGGCGCGTCGGAATGACCGGTCAGCGTGAAGCTGTTCTTCAGGTCCATCTGCCAGGCCGGCAGTTCGATCCGCCCGCGGGTGGTGCCGGTGGCGCCATCGACATCGGCGTTCATGTCCTCGGTGCGGGCCACGCCGTTGCGGATCTGCCAGGTGCCGGCGACCGAGCGGTAGGCGGTCTGGCCGCCCTGGGTCGCCCGGGTGATCAGGTCGATATAGTCGCTGGTCCGGTTGAGCTGCTTCAGCCGCTCGTTCAGGTTGGCGAGGTCGAAACCCTGGATCGCGCCGTTCACCGCCGAGACCCGGGCGTCGCCGTTCAGCGCGTTGACCAGCGCCCATTCGCTGCTGCCCGCGGTCGAGAAGGTTCCGTCGAAATTGAAGCTGCCGCTGACGTCGCCGAAGCCCATGGCGGTGGTCAGGGCTTCATGCACGTCGGCCCCCTCGACCTTGGCGGAGAGCGAAACGGCCGGTCGCGGCTTGCTGTCGACTGTTGCGTTCAGGCCGATCGCGCCCTGGAACAGCTTGCCGGTGAGCTCGCGCACGGTGAGCCGCCCGTTGTCCAGTTTCAGCGCCAGCCGGGGATCGACGAAGGGATATTGCTGGAAGGTGATTTTCGGCGCCGCCAGGCGGATGTCGGCATCCGCCGCGTCGAGGCCGGCGAGGTCGATGGGCGCGCGCGACCAGCGCTGGGCGCCGGAGGCCGCGGGTTTGCCGCCACCACCGCCGGCGGCCGCGTCGCGGGCCTTGGCCGGCAGAAAGGCGTCCACGAGGATCTCGCTGGCCTGCAGGTTGGCGTTCACGTACGGCCGGGCGCGGTCGAGCGCGGCCGATACCTCGCCGCTGAACTGCGCCGGGCCGACGGCACCGGTGATACCCGGGAAATTCAGCGCCTTCGGCGTGCCCTTGATCCCGGTCGCGAAGCGGAAGGCGCCCAGTTTCGCCTGCGCCGGCCGCCAGTCGACGCCGAAGCTGCGCACCAGGGCGACGATGTCGGGATGGCCGGCCTCCAGCGTCAGGTCGAGCGCGGGCTCGGGCTTCAGGCTGGCGATGTTGCCGGCGGCCTTGAGGCTCATGCCGGCCAGGCTGCCGGTCAGGTTCATGGCCACCGACTGGCTGCCGCCCTTCAGCGTGCCGCCGAAATCCACCGGGCCGTCGGCGCCGCGAACCGGGGCGGCGCCCAGACCGAACGTGGTCGACAGCCGGGCGAGGGAATCGTGCCGCAGCGCCACCTTCAGATCGTAGGTCGGGTTGGTCTGGGGATTGCGCACGGTGCCGTCGAGCGACAGCCGGGCGCCGGCCAGCGAGACCGTGCCGTCGAGCATGGCATTGGCGAGATCGCCCTTCAGGCCCATGTCGACCCGGGGGTCCTTCAGGGTCGCGGGATCGACCGGCAGGGCGAGGCCGGCGAGCTGGGCGAGGCCGCCGAGATCGCGCGCGGTCAGCTTGACCCGCAGGTCCGCCTTCGGCGCCGCGCCGGCGAGACCGTTGGCGGTGCCGGTCACCGCGAAGGCGGCGCCCGCGAGATCGCGGATCTCCGCCTTGTGGATCGTCAGGTCGCCGCGCACCAGGCGGATGTCGGCTTCCACGCCCTTTACCTTGGTGCGGTTGTAGGTGAGCTCGTTGACGACGATGCGGGAATTGGTGTCGAAGGTGCCCAGCGGCGCCAGGGCGTTGTCGGAGCCGCCGCCCTGCGCCGTCGTCTGCGCATTGCCCGATCCGCCGGCCGTGGCGCCGCCACCGCCGGCCGCGGGCAGGTAGCCGTCGACGTTCAGCTTGTCGATCACAAGGCTGGCGCCGAAGGCCGGCCGCGACTGCAGGCGCCAGACCAGGCCGCCCGTGGCCTGGGTCGAATCGAGGCGCAGGTTGATGTCGCTCACCGTGACCTCGTCGGCATTCGCCGCGAGGCCGGCGGTCAGCGACATGTTGGCCAGCCGGTCCGCCGGCACGCCGGCGGGATCGACCGACAGCCAGGCCAGCAGGCCGCGCAGGTTGTCGGCCGTCATCTCGAGCTGGCCCTTGAAGGACGGTGCGGGCTGCAGGCTGATGTCGCCGCCCAGAGACAGGCTGGAGCCGCCCGGCAGCAGCGCGGCGGCCCGGGTCAGCGAGATCCGGCCGTCGACTAGCGAGGCGCTCAGGTTGACCTGCCGGACCACGCCCTGGCGGTAGCTCACGCCATCGACCGCGATGTCGATGGTGCCGCTGAGGTCCTTGGGCAACGCGGTGCCGCCGCCGGCCGCGGCCTGCGGACCGGTATCGGCGGCCTTGCCGGCCTGCTTTCCGGTTTTTCCGTCCTTGCCGCCCGCCGCGAGGAGGGCATCGAGATCGATGCGGCCGACCTTGAGGGCGACGTCGAAACTGGGGGCGCCGTCGAACCCGGCCGACAGCGCGCCGCGGGCCTTGAGCGCGCCGAGATCGATCTCGAGATCGTTGAGGCCGGCCTGCTTCGAATCCGCGCTGATGGCGCCGCGCACTTCCAGCGGGGCGGCCAGCAGCGGCGGCAGCGTGGTGCCCGGCGCCGCGGCGGTGAGCGCGGCGGCGAGGTTGGCGCTGCGCACCGAGAGCTTCGCCTCCAGCGCCGGTGCGCTGGCGGGCTGGGCGACGCTGCCGGAGACCGTGATCGCGGTATCCTTTTCCGGCAGCGAGACGGTCAGGCTGATCGGCATGGCCGCGGGGTCGGAGAGCGAGCCGACGGCGGCGTTGAAGCCCAGCTTCATGCCCAGCGCGTCGAGCGTGCCCTCCGCCTCGAACGGGCCCTGCAGGCTCTGGGCGCTGGCCCGGGCGTTGAGGCCCTGGATCCGCTGTTCCTGGCCGGCCGCGAAGTCCCGGTAGATCAGGGTGCCGTCGACGATCTCGATCTCGCCGACGGAAACATCCCGGCCGCCGGCGCCTTCGCCGCCCGCGTCGGGGGCCGGCGCGCCTTCGCCGCCGCCGGCGGGCTCGAACTGCCAGTTGGCCCGCCCGTCGGCGAGCTTCTCGAGCACGATGGTGGGCTGACGCAGCCGGACCGACTGCACCTCGATGCGCTGCGAGATGAGCGGCAGCAGCGCGACGCGCACTTCCAGCGACTTCAGCGCCACCATGTCGGGGGATTCGCCGCCCTCGATATTGGCGAAACGGACGTCGTCGACCTGCAGCGCCGGCGCGGGCAGCACGCTCAGCGAGATGTCGCCGGCGATCGTCAGGTCGCGGCCGGTGGCTTCGCGCGCCGCCTGGCGGACCTGGTCCTTGTACTGGTTCCAGTCGACGAAGCCGGGCGCGATCAGGGCCGCGGCGACCAGCACCACGAGCAGGGCGATGAGGCCGATGACTACTTTCTTCACAACCAGGCTCCGTCTCGTTTTGTGTCCTGCCGGCGCATCGCGCTAGTCTTCCGTGCAGTGGATGCAGACTTCATGCCTCGCCGGCGCCACCGCGGGGCGTGGGCGCAGTGTACACGCTCGGGCAGGGGCTTCATGGCTGAAATTGTCAATCTCCGGCGCTTTCGCAAGGCTGCCGCCCGCCGCCGCAAGGCCGAGGCGGCGGCCGACAACCGGGTCCGGCACGGTGTCGACAAGGCGACGCGCGAGGCGGCCCGGAAGACGCGCGAACGCGAGGGCCGGCAGCTCGACGGCGCGCGCCGCGAGGATGCGCCGGAAGACGGGGACGGCGCCTGATCGTTTCAGATGATCACGTTTGCCGCGGACGGGGGTGACCGCTGTCTCTTTCGCCGCTAACGCCCCGCACCTATGATGATTTCCGTTGATGCGCGAACGGGCAGGGGGGTAGCCACGATGAAAGCGTCAGATCTTTTTGTGAAATGTCTCGAGGCCGAGGGCGTCACGCATATTTTCGGCGTGCCCGGTGAAGAAAACGCCGACGTGATGATCTCTCTGATCAACAGCCCGATCGAGTTCGTGCTGTGTCGGCACGAGCAGGCCGCGGCCTTCATGGCGGACGCCTACGGGCGGCTGACCGGCAAGTCCGGCGTCTGCCTCGGCACCCTGGGTCCGGGCGCAACCAACCTGGTGACCGGCGTCGCCGACGCCAACATGGACCGGGCGCCGATGGTCGTGATCCTCGGGCAGGCGGGCACCTACCGCCTGCACAAGGAAAGCCACCAGAACATGGACTCGATCAAGATGTACGAGCCCATCTCGAAATGGGGCCACTCCATCACCAATCCGAACAATATCCCCGAGGTGATCCGCAAGGCCTTCAAGATCGCCGAGCAGGAAAAGCCTGGCGCGACCGTGGTGGAACTGCCCGAGGATATCGCCAAGCTGCAGGTCAAGGCGCGGCCGATGAAGCCGGTCAAGACCCGCCGGCCGGCGGCCGATCACAAGGTGGTGGCGGAAGCCGCGCGGCTGATCGCCAAGGCCAAGAACCCGGTGATCCTCGCGGGCAACGGCGCCATCCGCAAACGCGCGGCCAAGCAGCTCCAGCGTCTCGCCCACAAGACCGGCATCGGCGTGGTCAACACCTTCATGGGCAAGGGCGCGGTGCCGCGGGACGACGCCCACTGCCTGTTCACCATGGGCCTGCAGGGCAAGGATCACATCATGACCCTGCTCGCCGAGAGCGATCTGGTGATCTCCGTCGGTTACGACCTGGTGGAATACAGCCCGAGCCACTGGAACAAGAACCCGAAGAAACGGAAGATCATCCACATCGACTTCTGGCCCGCCGAGGTCGACGACGCCTACTACCCGGACTGCGAGATCATCTCCGACGTGGCCGATGCGCTCTGGCAGTTGAACGAGTTGCTGAACGAGCGGCACGAGGGCGACCTGCCGCTGTTCGACATCAAGGACCGGGCGAAGCTGCGCAAGACCATCCTGGACGATTTCGCGATGGAGAAGAACGCGAAGGGCTGTCCGATGAAGCCGCAGAAGATCCTGTGGGACGTGCGCAAGCACATGGGGCCGGAGGACATCCTTCTCTCCGACGTCGGTGCGCACAAGATGTGGATCTCGCGCTACTACCAGTGCGACGAGCCGAACACCTGCCTGATCTCCAACGGCTTCTGCACCATGGGCTTCGCCATGCCCGGCTCGATCGGGGCCAAGATCGCCAATCCCGACAAGAAGGTGCTGTCGATCAGCGGCGATGCCGGTTTCATGATGAACGTGCAGGACCTGGAAACGGCGGTGCGGTTGAAGCTCAACATCGTCGCCATGGTCTGGCTCGACGGCGAATACGGCCTGATCAAGTGGAAGCAGCAGAACGGCTTCAACGGCAAGCATTCCGATCTCGCCTTCACCAACCCGGACTTCGAGCTGCTGGCCAAGTCCTTCGGCATGTGGGGCAAGACCATCAGCAAGGCCAACCAGCTCGGTCCGGCGCTGGAGGAAGCCTTCTCCCAGGAAGGCCCGGCGCTGATCGCGGTGCCGGTGGACTATTCGGAGAACATGAAGCTGACCAAGCGGCTGGGCGAGATCGAAGTGACGATCTGAACCCGGCCTCCCGGTTTCCGGGACGGGAGACGGCGGCGCTTTCGGGCGCCGCCGTTTTCTTTTGGCCGCTATGCCATCGGCTTGACAGCGCCCTCCCGTTCAATAAACATCCAGTGGATGCTTATTGAACGGGAGGGAACGATGGGCACACTTGCAACTTTCGAGGCCGGCGAGACGTTCAGCCGGATCACGTTCGCGGACGGCAAGGCCAACGTGATGAGCGCGGCCATGCTGCAGGCGATCGACGGCGCTTTCGACCAGGCCGAGGCCGCGGGCCGGCCCGTGCTGCTGTCGGCGCGGGGAAAGCATTTCTCCGGCGGTTTCGACCTCAATGTCTTCGCCACCGGCAGTCCCGAGGAGATCCACGCGATGCTCCGCGGCGGCGCCGAGCTGGCGCTGCGGCTGCTCGGCTTTCCGCTGCCGATCGTCGCCGCCTGTCACGGCAACGCCTATCCGATGGGGGCCTTCCTGTTGCTGGCCTCGGACTACCGCCTCGGCGCCGAGGGCGACTGGCGGATCGGCCTCAACGAGGTGGCCATCGGCCTGACGCTGCCGCGCTTCGCCGTCGAACTGGCCCGCAACCGCCTGCAGCCGGCCTATTTCAACCGCACGATCGTGGCCGAGATGTTCGCGCCTCGTGAGGCCGTCGTCGCCGGCTATCTCGACCGCGTGGTGCCGGCCGACAGGCTGGAGGAGGAAGCGGCGCGGGCGGCCGGGGCGATGGTCGGGCTCGATCTCGTCGCCCATGCCGGCACCAAGGCCCGGGTTCGCGCGACGGCGCTCGCGGCCATGCGCCGGGTGATCGACGAGGACCTGACCCTCGAGTATGCCCGCGAACGGGTGGCGGCGCGGGCCGCCTGAACATGCCCTTCGCCGTCCCGGCCCGGTGGCGATGGCGCGCCGGGACGGCGGCGGCGTCGCTTTCCGCTTCCGGGAAATCGCTCTAGACAGGGGCCATGTCCGCGCGTGCGCCCCGCGAAACCTATCGTCACGGCAACCTGTTCGAGGCCGCCCGGGATGCCGCCTATGCCCGCATCGCGGCCGACGGCATGGCGGCTCTGAGCCTGCGCGGGGTGGCGGGCGACGTCGGCGTCGCGCACCGCTCGCTCTACAACCATTTCGAGAACCGCGAGGCGCTGCTCGACGCCGTGGCCGCCGAGGGCTTCCGAAGGCTCGCCGCGCTCCTGCGCCCGACCGCCGACCGGGCCGGTTTCACCCGGGCCTATGTCCGCTTCGCCCTGCAACAGCCGAACGTCTATGCGCTGATGATGAGCCGGCCGCACGGGCGGATGAAGGAGAACCCGCCGCTGCAGGCCGCCGCGCACGAGGTCATCACCGAGGCGATGCGGTTGCTCTGCCGGCCGGGACAGTCGAGCGAGGAGCGCCGCCGGACGGTGATGACGGGCTACATCATTCTCTCCGGCGGCATCACGCAATATGCCGCCGGCATTCTCGACCTGCCCGACGAGGAAGCGCTGATCGCCGAACTGACGGCCATGACGGCGGGCCTCTGAGGCTCACACCAGCCGGCCCGCCGCACCCGGGGCGACGGCCTTGAACGCACCCTCGAACTGCACGGCGCGACGGCGAAAACCGGTGCCGTCGAGCAGTCGGGGCCGGTCGATCCGGTCCATGCGGAACTGCCTGAAGTCCTGTCGCGCCGGGTCGTAGCCGACGATGTACCAGACCGGCGGCAGCACCAGCAGGGCCTGCGGCTCGACCTCCCGTTCCGAGCGGCGGTCCTTGCGATCGACATAGTCGAAGGCCATCCGCCTGCGTTCCAGGAAACCGCGTTCGAATACCGCCAGCAGGTCGGGATGCGGCGGCCCGAGCGTGGCGCGCAGGCGCTCGATCGCGGCCGGTCCCACGTAAAGGCGTTCGAGTATTTCCCGCAGGTCGCGGATCCGCTCGCGCGGCAGGGCCCGTTCGATCTTCGCCAGTCCGGCGTCGGCCAGGCCGCCGAAGGGCAGGGAGCCGCTCGCGCGCAGCACCGCGACGCTGATCAGCAGGGCGAACACCTCGTTTGCGGTGAGCCGGGGGGTGAGCTGCAGGGACGCCGGATCCAGGCGCACCCCGCCGCCCCGTCCGGCCTGCGTCTCGATCACGAAGCCGCGTTCGCGCAGAACGCCGATGTCTCGCAGCACCGTGCGCCCGGAGACCTGCAGCACCCGGGCCAGATCCTCGATCCGTGCCGCTCCGCCTCGGCGCAGGTGGCGGATCAGCCGGTCGCGTCGTTCCCCGCTGTCCATGGTCCGCAAGTCTACTTCATTCGATGACAGTTTTTGTCATCGAATGATCCTAACTCCAGGGACATGGCGGCGTTGCCGCGCTGCCGGCGATCAACATGCGGAGAGGGAACATGTTCGTAATCACCCTGACGTTTTCGGCGAACCGGGCCCGGGCCGGTGCCTTCATGGACGCGCACAATGCCTGGATCGCGCAGGGCTTTGCCGACGGCGCATTCCTCGCTGTCGGCGCCCTGAAGCCGGGTCCCGGCGGCGGCATCCTGGCGGTGGCGCCCGACCGGGCCGAGCTGGAGGAGCGCGTTGCCGGGGATCCGTTCGTGGCGCAGGGGATCGTCGAGGCCGCGATCATCGAGATCGCCCCCGTCCGGACCGATCCGCGCCTGGCCTTTCTCGGGCCCGAGTAGCCGGCGGATGGAACACCGGCGGGCGCTCCGGCAATCCGCCGGAAGGGGGCGCGCGTACCAAGGCGGGTTGGAACGAATGAGCATGCGGATGGCATCGACGGCGGACAGGTCGGCTATCGACGGCGGGGCACAGGCCCTTGTGATCGGCGCCTCGGGCGGGATCGGCGGGGCGCTCGTCGCGGCGCTGCGCGCGGACGGCCGGTTCGCGTCGGTGAACGGCTGGTCGCGCCACGGGACACCGGCCGTCGACATCACCGACGAAGCCGGCATTCGCACGGCCGCCGCCGCGTTCGATGACAGCGACCTTCGCTTCGTGATCGACGCCACGGGACTGCTGCATGCGGCCGACATGCAGCCGGAAAAAAGCCTGGCGGCGCTCGACCCCGAGCACCTGGCCCGCGCCTTCGCGGTCAACGCCGTCGGCCCGATGCTGCTGATGAAGCACCTGTTGCCGCGTTTCCCGCGCGGGGGCCGGTCGGTGTTCGCCACGCTGTCCGCCCGCGTCGGCAGCATCACCGACAACCGGCTGGGCGGCTGGTACGGCTATCGGGCCTCGAAGGCGGCGCTGAACCAGGCGGTGCGCACGGCGGCGGTCGAGCTTGCGCGGCGTTCTCCCGGGGCGATCTGCGTCGCCCTGCATCCCGGCACCGTGGGCACCGCGCTGTCGGCGCCGTTCGCCCGCCGGGGCCTGGAGGTTGCGGTGCCGGCGCGGGCTGCCGCCCGTCTGCTCGCGGTGCTCGACGGTCTCGGGCCGACCGACAGCGGCGGCTTTTTCGACCAGCATGGAAAGGCGATCCCGTGGTAGCGACCGATACCCCGCCCCGGGCGGACCGGGAGGCCGGCGATCCTTCGGCGCTCTGCGTCTATTTCGACGGCAGTTGTCCGCTGTGCCGGCGCGAAATCGCCTTCTATCGCCGCCGGCGCGGCGCCGAGCGGATCGACTGGATCGATGTCGGCCGGCCCGGTGCCGGCGCCCCGGCGGCGGATCTGTCGCGCGAAGACGCGCTGCGGCGCTTTCATGTCCGCGACCGCGAGGGCCGCCTGCGATCCGGCGGGGCGGCCTTCGCGCATCTCTGGTCCGAGTTGCCCGGCTTCGCCCCCTGGGGCCGCCTGTTCAGGACCCGCCTGCTTGCACCGGTGATCGAGGCGGCCTACGCCCTGTTCCTGCCCCTGCGCCCGCGGTTGCAGCGCCTGTTCCGGCCGCGCTAGCGGCATGGCGGGAATGCGGCGAAAGGCGGATCTGCCGGTCAGGATCTGCGCGGTCTGCGCGCGCCCGTTCCGTTGGCGGAAGAAATGGCGGCGCGACTGGCAGAACGTCCGCTACTGTTCGCAACGCTGCAGGCGCGTCGCGCGCGGGTCGGTCAGCTCGGCAGGATCTTGCCCGGATTCATGATGTCGGCGGGATCGAGCGCCTGCTTGACGAGCCGCATCACCGACAGCGCGTCGCCGTGCTCGGCCTGCATGAATTTCTGCTTGCCCAGCCCGACGCCGTGTTCGCCGGTGCAGGTGCCGCCCATGGCGAGCGCCCGCTGCACCAGCCGTTCGTTGATCTCGTGCGAGATCCGTTTCTCATCCTCGTCGTTCGGGTCGATGACGAAGGCGAGGTGGAAATTGCCGTCGCCGACATGGCCGACGATGGGGGCAGGCACGGGACAGTTGGCGAGGTCCGCCTTGGTCTCCAGGATGCAGTCGGCCAGACGCGAGATCGGCACGCAGACATCCGTGGCCCAGATTTCGGCATTGGTGCGCAGGCTCTTGGCGGCATAGGCGGCATCGTGGCGGGCCTGCCACAGGGCGGTGCGCTCCTCGGCCCGGGTCGTCCACTGGAACTCGCCGCTGCCGAATTCCTCGGCGATCGCCTTCACCTGTTCGGCCTGCTCGGCGACGCCGGCATCGGTGCCGTGGAACTCCAGGAACAGGGTATTGGCCACCGGCAGCGAGAGATTGGCGTAGCGGTTGATGGCGTCGAGCTGCACGTCGTCCAGCAGCTCGATGCGGGCCACCGGGATGCCCGACTGGATGGTCAGGATCACCGTGTTGATCGCGCCCTCGAGATCGTTGAAAGGCACCACCGCCGAGGAGATCGCCTCGGGAATGCCGTACAGCTTCAGCGTGACCTCGGTGATCACGCCCAGCGTGCCCTCGGAGCCGACGAACAGCCGGGTCAGGTCGTAGCCGGCGGAGGACTTGCGGGCCCGCCGCGCGGTGCGGATCACCCGCCCGTCGGCCAGCACCACCTCCAGCGACAGCACGTTCTCGCGCATCGTGCCGTAGCG
>JBGTSP010000137.1:0-11207 GCA_041940205.1 Alphaproteobacteria bacterium | reverse complement strand
GTGGCGAGATATTCGTCCCCAAAATCCCCAGCATGAGAACCGTGGATCTGGCGCACACCATTGCGCCCAATATTCCGCATAAAATTATTGGCATCCGACCTGGCGAGAAATTGCATGAAGTTATGGTGCCGCAAGACGACAGCCGGATGACCCTGGAATTGGATGACCGTTACGTCATCGTACCTTCATTCTCCGGATTTTCCACCGCGCCCTATCTCAATAATGGCGCACGGGAGGTCCCGGAAGGTTTCGAGTACGCTAGTCACACCAATGTGGAACGCCTCGATGCAAGAGGCCTCCAGGAAATGTTGTCCAGATGCTTCACCTAAAAAAAAGCGCTCAAAGATCCTTTCTTCCTTATAACCGTCAGCATATTGACGAAGCCGACATTGCCGCCGTTGCCGCCCTTGCCGCTGCGGATGTGGATGCGCGCGATGTCGAGGAACTTCATGGCGGTCGCGGCCCTGCCGGCCTCCTGCTTGCGGTCGTCCCGGGAACCGGGACGGGAAAAGCGGTTGCCCCGGATGCCGGGGCGGGGGTCCGAAACGACATCGGGGGGAACGGTTTCCCGTTCCCCCCGATGGTCAATCCGGATTGTGGGGTGTCGTCAGGCCCGCGGGTCCACCGACACGTACACCCGGTTGTCCGCCTTGGTCTCGAAGGTCACGTTGCCCTCGATCATGGCGAAGATCGTGTAGTCGCGGCCCAGGCCGACATTGCGACCCGGCTTCCACTTGGTGCCGCGCTGGCGGATGATGATGTTGCCGGGCACCACGGCCTCGCCGCCGAACTTCTTCACGCCGAGGCGCTTGCCGATGGTGTCGCGACCGTTGCGGGACGAGCCGCCTGCCTTCTTGTGAGCCATCTCGTATTACTCCTCGCTCGCCGTCGCCTCGGGCGCGGCGTCGGCCGCGGCCTCGGGCGCCGCTTCCTTCTTCGGCGCGGCCTTCTTCTTGGCCGCGGCCTTCTTCTTCTTGCCGCCCGCGGCCAGGATGTCGGTGATGCGCACCACCGAGACATGCTGGCGATGGCCGGCGGTGCGGCGGTAGTTCTTGCGCCGCTTCTTCTTGAACACCAGCACCTTGCGGTTGCGGGTCTGGTCGACGACCTCGGCCTCGACGCTGGCGCCCTCGACCACGGGGGCGCCGACGGTGGTGCCGTCCTCGCCGCCCAGCAGCACGACCTGATCGAAGGTCACGCTGTCGCCGGGCTCGCCCGCCAGTTTCTCGATGCGCACCACGTCGTCTTTCGCGACCCGGTACTGTTTGCCGCCTGTGCGGATGACTGCGTACATGGCTTCCGTGCTGCTCTTGCTTCGATCGTCGGTTGTCTGTTCCTCACCCGCCCAGAAGCGTTCGCGCGGACCCGGCGGCCAAACAGGCGCCAGCGCGCCCCGCGCAGAGGCGGCGGCGTGAAGCGCGGCGTATACGGCCCGCCGCCAACCCTGTCAACGCCGAAACGCCGCCGAAAACCGGGCCGGAGCGCGCCCGCGCGCCGGCGGCCGCAGGATTCGGCTTGCCCCCGCCCCGGGCCTTGCGGTAACAGGCGCTTCTTCCGCAGACCGCATCGCCGATCTGCCCCGCGGAGGGGTGCCGGAGTGGTCGAACGGGCCGGTCTCGAAAACCGGTGTGCGCTTTGCGTACCGTGGGTTCGAATCCCACCCCCTCCGCCAGCGTTTTACGACAACCTGTTGGAATATCCGGCGTTTTCTCGTGGGAGGTCATCCTTCCCACCGGTCGCGTCCGTTCCGGCGTGCGGCTGGAGGAGCCGCGTCGCGTCCCGGCGATGGCGTCGTGACTGCCCCGGGTGTTCGGGCGTCGGGTCTCCTTGTTGACAATTCCCGGAAAGGTCGTGGTCGAACCGGTCGCCGGACGGCGGCGAGCGACCTCCGGCTCACGATCCGCCGTGAATCCCCGAGCGCGCGCCGCGCCGTTTCAGCCGGCGCGCCAGTGCCGCCCGAGCGGGCCTGCGGCGCCGTAGACGGGATCGCTTCGGGGCAGCGGCACCCGGGCGATCGCCGCGACCGCTTCGTCATGCCCGTCGGCCTCGCCCCAGCAGAGATCGGCGGCCATGCCGCCGGGATAGGCGCCGATCACCAACAGGTCGGACGAGGCGCTCTCGCGCTTGTGGCCGGTGCCGGCGGGAACGAGCGCGACGTCGCCTGCCGCGACCTCGATCGTGGCGCCGGCGGGGCCGCCGAAGGTCACGCTGGCGCACCCCGCCACGAGGCCCAGCACCTCGTGCGCGTTGGCATGGAAATGGTGCTCGCCGAAGATGCCGTTCCGCCAGGCGCCGGGCCAGCCGTTGGCGGCGAACAGCGCCGCGCAAGCGGTCGCCGAGACGGCGTCGGGCGCGAGCGCGCCGCGGTAGACCAGCAGCGGCAGCGCCGGGTTGTTGGGAATCTGTCCGTCGTCGGCGAATTCGAACGCCTCGACCTTCAGGCCGTCCGGGGATGCCGGCATCCTCGCCTCCGTGTCCGCGCCGGTTGGTGACGGCATGGTAGGCGCATCGTTCCGGGCGGGGTCAAGCGCGCCGGGGACGGGGTCGGGGCCGGGGTCGAGTCGGGACCGACCGGGCGGGAAGCGCAGCCCGCGGTATCGCCGGGTTATCGAGGGGATCGCGAAGGCCGCCCGTCGCGGCGGCGTCGCGGGGGCTCTACTGCTTGAAGCAGTGCTCCCGGTGCCAGGCGAGGTAGCGCGGATGCGGGCGGTCGCGCTCGCGCTGCGGGGTCCCGGCGAAGCCGTCCGGGCGGATCAGCGCCCGCACGCCCTCGGGATCGTTGGCCTGGCGCGAGATCAGGATCCGCAGGTCGTCGCCCAGGCTGATCAGGCCGCGATCGAACATCCAGTGCACGGTGCCCGAGAGCGCCAGGCCGTTGGTGACGCTGTCGGGGCCGTGCCGCGCGACGGGCCTGATGTGCGCGGCCTGCACTTCGGCCCGTCCGCCGCCGTTGATCAGCTTCAGGCCGCTGATGGCGCAGCGTTCGTCGTAGGCGTGCAGCACGAGCTGGCGGAAACTGCGATCGCGCTCGATCCGCGAGGACAGGCGGGCGACCCGATCGCGGACGGTCTCGGTCAGCATGGGCTGCGGCGGTTCCTGGACGATTCCTGGAGCCACCGGCGGATCGCTGCGCGGCAGCAGCGGGCTGTCGCTGCGGAAGCCGGCATCGAGGATGCGTTCGACGTCCGCCGCCGAGATCGGCCGCACGGCCGCCTGGGCGCGGCCGGAGATCCGGCCCCGGTCATTCAGCAGGCCGCGTTCGACCGGCAGGCCGTCGGCGCCGCCGAAGGGCACCGGCCGGGGAAACTCGAGATAGCTGCCGTCCTCGATCTCGGCGATGAACATGTCGTTCAGCCTTGGGTCGGGGACGATGCGGGCCACCCGGGCGATGGCGAAATAGCCGCGGGGCCTCGCGATCGTCGTGGGCTCGTAATAGAGGATCCAGTCGCCCGCGCTGGGTTCCGCACGGCTGAGATAGGCCTTCGGAAACTGGTAGCGCTCGGCCGGCGCGTCGTCGTAGCGCGAATCCGGACGGTGGACGAAGACGGCGAATCCCATGACGCAATTCTAGCCCAACGGGTGCCGGCCGCCAGCAGGTCGCCGCTCCGTCGGGCTGGCCCACATGGCGGGGGGACTTGCCAAGCGGGGAGCGGCTGGCGTCTCATCGTCCCGGGATCTTCAATCGGGAGGCGGGCGCATGCGCAGACGGACCGGCCTGCTGGCGGTGCTGGCATCGACCGTGGTTGTGGCGTCGCTCGGCGCCGCCGGTGCGGGCGCGCCGGCCGCGGCCGCGGGCTGCGAAAGCCGGGAGCCGCCGATCGCGCGGGCGCTGTGCGCCGATGCCGGCCTGGCGGCGCTGGCCGGCGAGCTGGCAAAGGCCGCCGCCGAAAGCCCCGAGGGCGCCTCCGAGCGCTGGCGACGGGCCCGGCGGCTGGCCTGCGGCGTGCCCGCGGCGGGCGCCTGGGTGCCGGACGAGCGGGCGCTCGCCTGCCTGCGCCTGCTCACCGAGGCCCGGCTGCGGGATTACCCGGGCGACGGCCCGGCGACGGCGGAGGCGGCGGTGTCCGCGGACGAGGCCTGCCATGAAGTCCCCACCGGCGATGCGGCCGAGACCGCGATCGCCTGCCGGTTCGACCAGGGCGGCGATGCCGGCGAGACCCGGCTCGACCTGGTGGCCCGGGACGGCGCGGCCCTGCTGGTCGTGCGGCGGCGGGACGATGAGGGCGAGGCGCAGATCCTGACCCTGGCGGAGGCCGACCCGATGGTCGAGGCCGGCCGGCCGCTGGGCCTCGTCATCGCCGATTTCGATTTCGACGGTCACCCCGACCTTTCCCTGGCCCGCTTCCGGCCGGCCGGGCCCAACCTTCCGGTCACCGTGCTGCTGTTCGACCCCGCCGGCGACCGTTTCGTGCCGCATGACGGCCTGTCGGCGCTGGTGGCGCCGGCGCCGGATCCCGCGAGCCGCACGATCGCCAGCACCGAGCGGCGCGGCCCGGCGCACTATGCCCGCGCCCTCTGGCGCTGGGAGGCGGCGCGCACCCTGGTGCTCGATCACCGCGTCGCCTGCCGCAAGACCGCCAACGCCTATACCGAGTTGACGCTGGAGATCGGCGGTCCGGCCGGCTTCGCCCGCCGGGTGCGCGGTTTCGACTTCACCGACTGTCTCAGCCTGCTAGGCGACTGAACGGCGGTTCCGCCGATCCGCCGACCCCGACCCGCCGATTCGCCGGTCCGCCGGTGCGGCGGATGGACGGGCTCAGTCTTCCAGCGCCAGGCCGAGGATCAGGAAGCTGAAGGACTTGCCGTGCGAGTCCAGGTTCAGCGAGCGGTTGACGCCGCCCTCCAGCGCCCCGTGCAGCACCAGGTTGAGCCCGCCCAGATGGGGCAGGTCGTGGCGCTCGACGGGGCCGCGGATGAGGGTGGGAAAGGCGCGGCGGATCCGCTCGGGCGTGAGGTTTCGGCACAGCAGCGTGTAGTCGGCCGGGTCATGCACCCAGACGTTGATCGAGGAGATGTCGCCCTTGTCGCCGGCGCGGGCATGGGCGATGTCGCGGATCGTGCGCGGGGCGTTGCGGCGGGTCATCTCAGGCCTCCAGCAGGCGCATCGCCGGGCGCACCGCGTCGCGGCCGATCAGCACCGAGCGGGTCATCACGCAGGGCGTGATCGTGCCGCGATAGCCGCCCCCGCCCGCGGGGCCGCAGCAGAGCAGGGATTCCACCTCCCACAACAGCAGTTCGGCCTGCGCCCGGTCGGCGCTGCGCAGGGCGACGTGCAGGCGGACATCCTCCGATCCGTTCCCGACGTCGTCCCGTTCCGGTCCGGCCCGGCCGAGCGCGGTCGAGAACAGCGAGCGGGCGCCGATCAGGTCGATCCGCAGTTCCTCGTCGATGCCGTGGACCTCGCGCAGGCGCTCCTCGACGATGGCGCCGGCAAGCGCGCCGCGGGCCTCGGCGCCGGGGCCGGCATAGCTCACCCCGGCCTCGGCCTGGTGGCCGCCGTCGAAGCCGACGGTGACCTTCAGTTTCTCCGGCCGCAGGGCGCCGCCGGCCCCGGCGACCGCGACCCGGTCGGCGCCCGCCGGGGCGACGGCGACCTGCGAGAAGTCGGCGGTCACGTCCGGGGTCAGGTAGCGGGCGGGATCGTGCACCTCGTAGAGCAGCTGCTCCTTCACCGTCGCCGTCGTCACCGCGCCGCCGGTGCCGGGCAGCTTGGTGATGGTGGCGCTGCCGTCGGCGGCGACCTCGGCGATGGGGAAGCCGCAGCGGGCGAGGTCGGCGACATCCTTGAAACCCGGATCGGCGAAATTGCCGCCGGTCACCTGCATGCCGCACTCCATCAGATGGCCCACCAGCGTGCCGGCGCCCAGCCGCGCCCAGTCGTCCCGGGCCCAGCCGAAATGCCGCATCAGCGGCGCCAGGAACATCGAGGGATCGGCCAGCCGGCCGCCGATGACGACATCGGCCCCGGCCTCCAGCGCCGGCAGGATCGCCTCGGCGCCGACATAGGCGTTGCAGCCGACGATGCGCGCCGCGATGTCGCCCAGCGTGCCGTCCTCGTCCATGAACGGGGTATCGGGCGGCAGCGCGTCGGCCGCGATCTCGTCGCCGGTGAGGCAGGCGATGTTGAGGCCCGCGAGCCCGAGTTCCCGGGCCAGTTCCAGCGTGCGGTCCGCCGCCGCCTCCGGGTTCGCCGCGCCCATATTGGTGATCAGTTGCGTGCCGGCGGTGCGGCAGGCCGGCAGCAGGGCGCCGAGCCGGTGGGCAAGATGGGCGTTGTAGCCGCGCGCGGAATCGGCCATGCGGTCGCGGTGGCCGAAGGCGACGGTGCGCTCGCCCAGGCATTCCAGCACCAGCATGTCCAGCCGGCCGCGTTCCACCAGGTCGACGGCGGGCTCCAGCCGGTCGGCGCTGAAGCCCGCGCCGGTGCCGATGCGATAGGGATCCGCCGCTGCCGTCATGCCGTCCTCCCGGTTGCCGCCGCCCGGGGCGACGCCCGGCGATCATGCCTGTTGCGGCGGCCCCGCGCATCCCCCGCGGAAACGTGCTCTATGCTGCGGTCCGAACGTCAGGGGGAGAGGGACGATGGCGCTGGAAGCCATGCTGGAGAACAACCCGTTATGCCGGAAGCTGGGCATCCGCTACCCGGTGGTGCAGGCCGGCATGTTCCATGTCGCCTATGGCCGGCTCGCCGCCGCGGTCACCGAGGCCGGCGGCCTGGGCGTGATCGGATCGGCCTACATGAGCGGCGCCGAACTGCGCGAGCAGATCCGCATCGCCCGCCAGGAGACCGACGGGCCGATCGGGGTCGACATCCTGTTCGCCCGCGTCGCGGGAGCCGAGGGCGCCAATGCGGGCTACACGCAAGCGGTCGAGGAGGCGATCGCGGTCACCTTCGAGGAGGAGGTCCCGGTGCTGGTCTCCGGCCTCGGCAATCCCGAGCGGGTGATCCCCGAGGCGCATGCCGCCGGCATGACGGTGATGAGCCTGGTCGGCACCGCCCGCCAGGCCCGCGCGGTCGAAGCCTCGGGCGTCGACGTGGTGATCGCCTCGGGCCATGCCGGCGGCGGCCATGTCGGCCGGGTCGCCACCGTTGCCCTCGTGCCCACGGTGGTCGACCAGGTCGCGGTGCCGGTGCTGGCGGCCGGCGGGCTGGTCGACGGCCGCGGCCTTGTCGCGGCGCTGGCGCTCGGCGCCCAGGGGGTGTGGATGGGCACGCGCTTCATCGCCAGCCGGGAAGCCCGCGGCCATGACAACTACAAGAACCGGATCGTCGCGATCGACGAGGACGGCACGGTGGTCAGCCGCGGCCATTCGGGCAAGCCCAACCGGATGATCGCGAACGCGTTCACCCGGTCCTGGGAAGGCCGGGAGGCCGAGATCAAGCCCTTTCCCCAGCAGATGATCGAGGTCGGCAATCCCGCCAGTCAGCGCGGCCGGATCGAGGGCGATGTCGAGCACGGGGTGCTGCCGGCGGGGCAGGGCTCGGGCCTGATCCGCAGCGTGCCGCCGGCCGGCGAGATCGTGCGGTCGATCATGGAGGAGGCGCGCGCCGTGCTGCGCGGTTTCGAGGCCGCCGCGCGGGTCTGAGCCGGACCGCCGCCGGTTGCATCGCCGCCGGCTGCCCAGCCGCCGGCCATCCCGCGGTTCCGTCGGCGGTGTCGGGGTTCAGCGCGCGGCGGCGGCGCGGTCGTCCCCGTCGTGTTCGCCTATTTCGGCCTCGAGAGCGCGCAGGGTCCCGGCGCAGGCCTCTTCCAGGCCGTCGAAGCGGGCGGCGGCGGCGGCAAGGTCGCCGCTGCGGGCGTGACCTTCCAGCTCGCCCGCCCAGGCCTGCACCGTCTGCCCGCCGACATTGGCGAAGGCGCCCTTCAGGCTGTGGGCGCTGGCCCGTACCGCGGCGGCGTCGCCCGCCGCCAGGCCGGCCGCCAGATCGGCCAGCCGCTGCGCGCTGTCGTCGGCCAGCTGACCCAGGATCTCCAGGATCGCCGCCGCGCCCACCAGGTCGCGCATCTCGCCCAGCACCTCGGTATCGATCCGGACCGCCGACGGGTTGTGGCCCATGCGGTCGTCCGTGCGGTCGTCTTCGCGGCCCGGGCTCTGCATCATCGGTTTGTCCTCGTCTGTCCCGCCCGCCGTCGCGCCGGCGGGTGCCGCCGGCAGCCAGCGGCGCAGCACGTGGCGCACCGCCTCGCGGGAGATCGGCTTGGTGATGTGGTCGTTCATGCCGGCCTGCAGGCAGTCCCGGCGCTGTTCCTCGAAGGCGTTCGCGGTCACCGCCACGATCGGCACCGTCCGTCCGGCCCCGCCGCAGTCGCGGATCGCCCGCGTCGCCTCCAGGCCGTCCATCTCCGGCATCTGAACGTCCATGAAGACCAGGTCGAAGGGCGAGCGCAGGAAGGCCGCCACGGCCTGCTGGCCGTTCTCCGCCGTCTCCACCCGGGCGCCGTCGCGCTTCAGCATCTCGCCCAGCAGCGTGCGGTTCACCGGATGATCCTCGGCGATCAGGATGCGCGCGCCCCGGGCCGCCGCGTCCGCGTCCGGCCTGTTCTCGTCCCCGCCGTCGGCCGGCCGCGCCTCGCGGGGCAGCGCCGACAGGCAGTCCGGCAGGTGCAGCACCGCCGTCGTGCCCTCGCCCGGCCGGCTCTCCAGGTGCAGCGAGCCGCCCTGCATCTCGGCCAGGGCCCGGCTCAGCGGCAGGCCGATGCCGGTGCCCGCCGGCATGCCGCGCTCGGCGCTGCCGGCCTGCACGAAACGCTCGAAGATCTTCTCCAGGTCGGCCTCCGCGATGCCCGGGCCGCGATCGTGCACCCGCAGCAGCAGGGCGCGGTCGCGGGCCTCGAGGGCGATGCGGATGGTGCTGTCCTCGGCGCAGAACTTGACGGCGTTGGACAGCAGGTTGAGGACGATCTGGCGGAAGGCGCGGGGGTCGGTGGTGATCTGCGCGGCCTCGGCGGCCGGGTCGGGCTCGAGCGTCACCGCGACGTTGCGCTGCTCGCCGAGCGGGGCGATCAGGGCGATGGTGTCGGCAAGCTCGTCGAGCAGCGCGAAGGTCTGGTTGGACAGGGTCATCTGCCCGGCCTCGATCTTGGCGCTGTCGAGCAGGTCGTTGATCAGTTCCAGCAGGTGCCGGCCGCTGGTCAGCATGTCGCGGGTATAGTCGCGGTGCCGGCCGGAAAGAGCTTCCTCCTCGTCCGCCAGCATCAGGTCGGCATAGCCGATGATCGCGTTCAGCGGCGTGCGCAGCTCGTGGCTCATGTTGGCAAGAAAATCCGACTTCGCCCGGTTCGCCGCCTCCGCCCGGTCGCGTTCCGCCTTCAGGCTGATCTCGGCCTCGACCATCGCGGACACATCGCGGCCGGTGCCGCGGTAGCCCTGGAACCTTCCCTCGGCATCGAAGACAGGCTTGCCGCTGATGCTCATGTGGACGGTCCCGCCGTCCGGCCGGACGCGGCTGAAGCGGAAGTCGGAGAAGGGCCGGCGTTCGGCGAGCAGGGCGTCGTGGGCGCGCAGTTCCTCTTCGCTGATGCCCTCGATGCCGATCTCGTGGCGGGTCTTGCCGATATGCTCGGTGGCCGCGAGACCGGTGACCGCGGCATTGTCCTGGCTGATATAGCTGAAACGCAGATCCGCATCCTGCTCCCACAGCCAGTCGGCAGCCGAGGCGGCGAAATCGCGCAACCGCTGCTGGCTCTCGGCGAGCCGCCGCTCGGCGGCCTTCTGACGGGTGATGTCGGTGACGATCGAAATGATCTCGCCGTTGGCGAGCCGCTGTTCGTGCACAACCGCCCAGCGGCCGTTGTCGCGGCGCTGTTCGATCGGCTCCCCGGGCTGCTTGCGCCGGGCCAGGCGGTCGGCGATCCACTCTTCCTCGCGGCCGATGGCATCGGGCACCATCCGCCGCTCGGCCAGGGCCCGGACGAAGTCCTCGAAGCCGAGGCCGATCGCCAGTTCGGGAATTTCGGCATTGGCCGCCCAGAAGGCGGGATTGGCGAGCGCCAGCCGGTCGTCGCTGTCCCACAGGGCGACCGGCTCGCGAAAGGCGTCGATCGCGGCGGCCAGGCGCGCATTGGCCTGGTGCGCGCGTTCCTCGGCCGCCACCCGTTCGGTCAGGTCGTTGCCGATGCCGACATAGCCGAGAAAGGCGCCGTCCGCATCGAACAGCGGCTTGCCGCTGGCGGACAGGAACTGGGTGCTGCCGTCGGGCCCCCGGCGCTGGTAACGGAAATCCCGGAAAGGCCGGCGGGCGCGCAGGTCGGCGAGGTGGCGTTGCCATTTCTCGCTGCGGGCATTCTCGCCGGCGATCTCCGTCCGGGTCTTGCCGATATGGAAGGCGGCGGGCACGCCGCTGACCGCCTCGACGCCGTCGGACAGGAAGGTGAAGCGGAGGTCGCGATCGGTCTCCCAGAACCAGTCGCTGCCGGCTTCCGCGAAGGCTTCGGCCTTGCGCCGTTCGATCTCGGCCGATGCCGCGCGTTCGCGCAGCGTCCGCTGCCGGCGTCCGATCAGCACCATGCCGACGAAGGCCAGGGTGGCGATGACGGCATGGACGACGGCGTCGATGGGTTGCGTGTCCCCGGTCTGCACCGGCAGGCCCGGGAACAGGGGCAGCGCGACCCAGAGGCCGGCGAGCACCAGCGCGCCGGCGACCAGCAGCCAGCCGGGACGGCCGTTTCGCCGCCGGGTCGAAGACAGGGCGGCGAGACCCGCGGCCAGGTAGAGGCCGGCGGAGAGGGCGAGCAGTAGCGCAGTCACCAGTCCCGTTTCCCGTGTGTCGCTCCCGGACAGTCCGCGGAGCGGCGCCTGTCCGCTCGCGGATGATCCCTGCCGGCATCCTGACCGACGGGTCTAAAGCTTTGGTGAACGACGGAACGCGGCGCCGACGGGTGCCGCCGATTGTTCAGCCGCCGGCTGTCCTGCCGCCGGCCATCCCGCGTTTCCGTTGGCGGTGTCGGGGTTCAGCGCGCGGCGGCGGCGCGGGCGTCCCCGTCGTGTTCGCTTATGTCGGCCTCGAGGGCGCGCAGGGTTTCGGCGCAGGCCTCCTCCAGGCCGTCGAAGCGGGCCGCGGCGGCGGCAAGGTCGCCGTTGCGGGCGTGACCTTCCAGCTCGCCCGCCCAGGCCTGCACCGTCTGCCCGCCGACATTGGCGAAGGCGCCCTTCAGGCTGTGGGCGCTGGCCCGTACCGCGGCGGCGTCGCCCGCCGCCAGGCCGGC
>JBGTSP010000136.1:0-11286 GCA_041940205.1 Alphaproteobacteria bacterium | reverse complement strand
ACCATCCTCGGCTCAAGCCCCGCACCCTGTTTGCCACCCATTATCACGAGCTGACCGCGCTCGCCGGCCGCCTGGACGCGCTCGCGAACGTCACCATGCGGGTGCGCGAGTGGCGCGGCGAGGTGGTCTTCCTGCACGAGGTCGTGGCGGGCGCCGCCGACCGTTCCTACGGCATCCAGGTGGCCCGCCTTGCCGGCCTGCCCGAGGCCGTGGTGCAACGCGCGGGCGAGGTTCTTGCGGTGCTGGAACGGGCGGAGACCGGCGGTGGCCATGCCGCGGGGGAACTGGCCGACGACCTGCCGCTGTTCTCCGCCGCCCGGCCGGCCTCGGCATCGCTGCCGGCCGCGCCCTCGGCGCTGGAGGAGGCGCTCGACGGGATCAATCCCGACGAGCTGAGCCCGCGCGAGGCGCTCGACCTGCTCTACCGGCTGTCCGCGCTGCGGCGCGAGGCGGCCGGCCGGTCCTGAGCCCGAGGGCTCAACGCAGCAGGGCGAGCAGGCCGATCGCCAGCAGGAAGACCAGCGCGATCCGCCGGTAGAGCGCTTCCGAGGAGGCCCGGAACAGCCGGGCGCCGATGGTCGCGGTGACGAGATAGGGCGCGGTCAGCAGCAGGCCGCGGCCGAGCGCGTCCGGCGTGATCACGCCGGCCTGCCAGATCAGCACGATCAGCGCGATTTCCGTCAGCGCGTAGTAGAGGATGATGTTCGCCCGGTTCACCGCCGCGCGGTCCGGACCGGACAGCATGTAGGCCAGGACCGGCGGACCGCCCATCGAGGTCGTCGCGATCAGCACGCCAGAGATGCCGCCCAGTCCCAGCGTGATCGGCAGGCGCTTGCGCCCGGCATAGCGGAAGCCGGTCATCAGGAAGAGCGTGAAGGCGACGACGATGCCGGCGACCACGCGGGTCAGCAGGTCCGCGTCGACATGGGTCAGCAGCCAGAGGCCCGCCGGCATGGTCACGACGGCCGCCAGCGAAAGCGGCCCGACGAAGCGCCAGTCGCCGTCGCGCAGGGCGCCGGGCACAAGCTGGAAGGAAACGATCAGTTCCATGACGGTGATCAGCACCACCATCTCCACGGGGCCGTAAAGCCAGGCGAGGATCGGGCTCATCGCCATCGCCGAACCGAAGCCGGCGAAACCGCGCATGGCGCCCGCGACGACGACGATGGCGAGCGCCGGCCAGAAGCGGGCGTCGACGAGATCCGGCGGCAGCAGGTCGGCGAGCATCATTGTCGGCGGGTAGCCGGCGCGGCCGGAGCGGTCAAGCCGTCGCGCCGCGGCTTTCCCCTCACGCGAACGGGCCGGTAGACTGCCGGACATGGAAGCCGTCCTGCAAAGCCTGATGACCGGCCTGCCGGTCCTGGTGCTGGAATTCGCCGTGACCGTGGCGATGCTGGCCGTCGCCGTGTGGATCTATGTCCACCTCACGCCCTACCGCGAGTTCGCCCTGACCCGCGACGGCAACATGGCCGCCGCGATCTCGCTGGGCGGCGCGATCCTGGGTCTGGCCCTGCCGCTGGCCGTCTGCATGGCGATGAGCGTCGGCGTCTGGGACATCGTGCTCTGGGGCATCGTCACCCTGTTCATCCAGATCGTGGTGTTCCGGGTAACCGACCTGATCCTGCGCGGCCTGCCGCAAAGGATCGAGGCCGGGGAAACCGCGCCCGCGCTGGTGCTCGCCGCGATCAAGCTGGCCGTCGCGATGATCAACGCCGCCGCCATCTCCGGCTGAGCGTCCCCCGATGCGGCGACTGCTCGACCCGCTGCTCTACACCCTTGCGGCGCTGGCCCTGATCTACAGCCTCGCAGACCGGCTGCTCGGCGACGGGCCGGCCGACCGCCGGCCGCGGCCGGCGCTCGAGCCGCCGGCGCCGCAGGAACCGACCCGCGGCCCCTATGCCCGCCGCCGTCCCTGGATCGAGCCCGGCCCGCTGCCGCCGGCGGATACCTGGGATCCGCTGATCACCGTGGAAACCGATTCGCCGCCGACCAACTCGGTCGGCTCTGCCTTCGTCGTCGCAGACGGGATCTGGCTGACCGCGCGCCACGTGGTCGAGGGCTGCAAGCGGGTCGGGCTGGTCGAGGACGATCGCCGGGCCCGCCTCGTCAAGTCCGTGGCCATGCATCCCGGCGCCGACGTCGCACTGATCCGCGCCCGACGCGGCGGCCCGGCGCTGAGCCTCGGCAACGCCGAGAACCTGAGCCGCGGCGCGGAGGGCTACGCGGTCGGCTATCCCAGCGGCAAGCCGGGCGAGGCGTCGGGTCTGCTGATCGGTCGCGGCCGGAAGCGCGAGAAGGGTCCCTTCCGCCGCTTCGCCACCATCGAGCCGGTATTGATCTGGGCCGAGAACCACCGCCGGCCCGCCGACCTGGACGGCCTGGGCGGACTCAGCGGCGGGCCGATGATGAATGCCGACGGCGAGGTTGTCGGCATCATGGAAGCCGCCTCGCAGCGCCGCGGCCGGATCGTCACCAGCGCCCCGGCCACGGCATCCGAGCTGCTCGAGCAGACCCGGAGCAGGGCCTATGGCCGGGGCGAGCGGCCGCGCCTCGACCTGCCGGGCCTGCAGGCCGCCGCCGATCGGCTGCGCCGGCAGCGTTCCGTCGCCCTCGTGGTCTGCCGCATCGACTGATCCCCGCGCCCGGTCGGCCGCGTCAGGCGGCGACCGCCTGGCGATGCGGCAGGGTGATGCGGAAGGTGGTGCCGTGCCGACCGGTGCGCACCAGCTCCAGCTCGCCGCCGTGCCCGCGCACGAGATCGCGGGCAATCACCAGGCCCAGCCCGGTACCGCCGCGGCGGGCGGAACCGGTGAACGGCTCGAACAGGTGCGCCCGCGCGGAATCCGGCAGGCCCGGTCCGCTATCGGCGACGTCGATCACCAGCGCTTCACCGGTATCGGTGCTGCTGATCCGCAGCTCGCCGCTGCCGCCCATCGCCTCGGTGGCGTTGCGGCAGAGATTGGTCAGGACGCGGAACAGTTGCTCGCGGTCCGCCGCCACCCTGGCGTCGGGCAGCGTGGTGTTGTGCACCGCGATGTTGCCGGCATCGAGGCCGAGCGACACGGTGACGTCGTCGACCAGCGGATGCAGGTCCACCAGCGTCCGGTGCGGCGGATGTTCCTCGGCCCGTCCGAAATTGAGCGTTCGGGTGCACAGGTCGATGCCGCGATCGATGGTCTGCACCAGGCGGGGCGCCAGCTTGCGCACTGCCGGATCGGCGCTCTCCGACAGCCGGTCGGAGATCAGGTGCGCCGCGGCCAGCATGTTGCGCAGGTCGTGGTTGACCTTGGCGACCGCCGCGCCAAGCGCGGCCAGCCGTTCCTGCTGCAGCAGCGAGGCGCGGATGCCTTCCTGCATGCGCGCGAGCTCGCGTTGCGCCATGCCGACCTCGTCGCTCCGTTGGCTCGGCGTGATCGCGGCATTGACGTCGTTCGGCCGCTTGCGGAACGCGATCATGCTGGCGGTGATCTGGCGCATCGGCCGCACGATCAGGAGATGCAGGCTGAGATAGACCAGCGCCGCGGTAAGCAGCGAGATCACCACCGACAGGGCGAGAATGTTCACCGAGTATCGCCGCATCGCCTCCGACAGCGGACGCTCGTCCATGATCAGTTCCAGATAGGCGCCGTCCAGGCTGGCGTCGGGCGAACGCGCGGTCACGCTGATCACCCGGTTGCCGTGCGCCAGCGCGTCGAAGGCATCCATGATCAGGCCCGCCGGACCGGTCTGCGTCAGGTCGTACATCGCCTCGACTTCCGGCGGCATGTCCTCCCACAGCATCAGGGCGCGCTTGTCCTGGCGCTTGCTGACCACGCCCCGCAGGCCGGCCGTCGTCAGCAGCTCGATCTCCAGCTCGGCCGACACCATGTAGTCGGGGGCCGCCTTCAGCGCGAGCGTCGCCAGGTGGGCCTGGCGGATCTTGTCCTCGAGAAAGGTCTGCCGGAAGCGCGCGATCGAGGGCACGTAGATCAGCACCTCGGAAAGCATGACGAAGAACATCGTCAGCACCAGCAGGCGGGCCGACAGACCGGTGGCCAGGGAGGACAGGAAGGGGCGCCTGTTCATGGCGGGCAATCTACCGCGCATCGGCCCCGGCGAGAACGCTTCGAGGCGCGTGCCGTGTTCAGAACGGCAGGCGCAGCAGGAAACGCACCAGAGCGCGGGTCCGCTCCGAGAACAGCTTGGGAATGAAATATTGCCCGGCCGCCCGCTTGGAGACTTCCGAGAGCGTCGGATAGGGCACCACGACGCCGGCCATCCGGCCGATCTTCCACTTCTCGCCGACCGCCAGCACCCAGGGCAGGATCAGCTCGCCGGCATGTGCGCCGACGATGGTGGCGCCCAGGATCCTGCCCCTGGCGCCGACCACGACCTTGGCGAAACCCTCGGTGCGCCGTTCGGCGGTCGCCCGGTCGTTCTCGGCGAACGGCCAGCGCAGCACGTTGATCCGTTCGCCGGCGGCGCGGGCCTCGGCCTCGGTGAGCCCGACATGGGCCAGTTCGGGGTCCGTGTAGGTGACCCACGGCATGGCGGCGGAGGCCTTCGCCGGCAGCCGGAACAGCAGGTTGCGGATGACGATGCCGGCCTGGTAGCCCGCCGCGTGGGTGAACTGCGGCCCGCCGGTACAGTCGCCGAGCGCGTAGATCCGGCGGTTGCTGGTGCGCAGCCGGGCATCGACCGTGATCCCCTGGGGCCCGTGCGCGACCCCCGCGGCGTCGAGGTTCAGCGCTTCCAGGCTGGGCCGCCGGCCGGTCGCCAGCAGCAGGTGACTGGCCTCGATCCGGCTTTCCTGCCCGGCCAGGTCGAGATCGAGCGCGATGCCCTGCGGCAGCGGCGCCACCGCGGCGACGCGGGCATGCTCGATCAGGTCGACGCCTTCCTCGCGCAGCCGGCTGGCGACCACGTGCGCGGCCTCGGGATCGTCCTTCGGCAGCGCCCGGTCCATCTCGATCACGGTGACCCGGCAGCCCAGCCGGCGATGCGCCTGCGCCAGCTCGAGACCGATGGGACCGGCGCCGATCACGGCCAGGTGCGTCGGCCGCTCCGCCGCCTCGAAGATCGTTTCGTTGGTGAAATACGGCACGGTGTCGAGACCGGGGACCGGCGGCACCATCGGGGCCGATCCGGTGGCGATGACGAAACGGCGCGCCGCGATCCGCAGGCCGCCCGCCTCCAGTTCGCCCGGTCCGGCAAACCGTCCCTCCGCCTCGATCACCCGCACGCCCAGCGCCTCGAAGCGGGGCACCGAATCCAGCGGGGCGATCGCCGCGATGGTCCCGCGCACATGCGCGAGGGCGGCGGCATGGTCGATCGCCGGCTCGTCCGCCGCGACCCCGAACGGGCCCGACCGGCGATGCGCCGCGGCGGCCTCGCCCGCGGCCAGCAGCGCCTTGGAGGGCACGCAGCCCGTGTTCAGGCAGTCGCCCCCCATGCGGTCGCGCTCGACCAGCACCACGCTGGCGCCCATCTGGCTGGCGCCGGCGGCGACCGAAAGGCCGCCCGAGCCGGCGCCGATCACGCAGATGTCCGGGGTCAGCCGCTCAGTCATCGCGCCCGGCCGCCTTCCAGCGGCGATAGACGACGGGCACCAGCGACAGCACCGCCAGGCCGGCAAGGGCGAGCGAGATCTCCGGCGTCAGAACGCCGCCCAGCGAGAAGCTCTCGCCGCGATCGAAGATGCTGCCGATGCCGCTGCCGACCTGCGAGAAGACGAAGGTCCCGGGAATGATGCCGAGGAAGGTCGCGGCGACATAGGTCGTCCAGCGCACGCCGAGAAAGGCGGGCACGAGATTGACGACGAAGAACGGGAACAGCGGCACCAGCCGGAGCACCAGGAGATAGTTGAAGGCATCCGCCTTGAACCCTTCATCCAGCCGGCGCACGGTCGCGCCGGCGCGACGCTGCAGCAGCGCGTGCAGATAGTCGCCGAAGGCGGTCTTGGCCGCGAGAAAGAGCGCGGTCGCCCCGATCGTCGCCGCCACCACGACCAGCAGGGTGCCCAGCAGCGAGCCGAAGAGGAAGCCGCCGACCAGCGTCAGCACCGCGCCGCCGGGCAGCGAGAAGGCGGTCTGCAGCGCATACACCGCCATGTAGGCGAGCGCCGCCAGCAGCACATGCGCCTCGACCCAGGCGGTCAGGCCGTTGCGGTGGTGCTTCAGGGCCTCGAAGGTGAGGTAGGAATCCAGGTCGAAGGCGAAGAACAGCGCGAAGGCCAGCGCGACGAGGGCCAGCGGCCAGAGCCGGGCCGGCGAGAATCCCGCCGTCCCCGCGGCCGGTCCGCGTCCGCCATCGCCGCCATCGCTCATCGGCCCGCCCTCCGGCGCGACCGCCTTCTGCGGGCCGGTCACGCCTATTCCGTCCGACGGCTCGCCGGAACCGCCGCGTCGTTGAGGTTCCAGTCGTACCTGTCGCCGGCGATCTCGGATACCCCCGCGAGGGCCTGCGCGAGACCGGAATCGGCGAATTGTCGCAAATGTGAAATCACCCCGGTTTCGTCGCCGCCGAAGTCGCTGCGAAACCAGCGGTAGATCGAGGAGACGACGAGATCGCCGTCGTCGAGAGACGCGCCGCGGGGATGGTTGACGAAGCGCCGGGCGGCGGCCGCAAGCTGTTCCTCCAGCGACGCGCCCCGGAAGGCCCGGTCCTGCAGGTCCGGACATCCCAGCGAGGCGCAGTTCACCGCGTAGTGCACCCGGGGATCGCGCCAGATCGGCCGCAGGATCCGGTGCTCGATATCGTCGAGGCTGAGTTCCCGGCCGGCGACCGCGATCAGCTTCTTGCCCCACGGGCCGTCGGCGAACCAGCCCGGCGAGATGTCGATGTCGCGGATCGAGGCGACCGGATAATGGTCGAGGATCACGGCCACGGTGAGGGCGTTGTAGAGATTGATCCAGAAGGCCATCTGCTCGGGCCGCGCCAGCGCCGCGACCGGCACCGCGGACAGGCGCTCGAGATAGGCGTCGAGCGGCCCCCGGTCCGCCTTCGCCGCCGCGTAGTCGAACCGGGCGATGCCGTCCGCGCCGACCGACAGATGCCGCGCCAGCAGGGCATCGAAGGCCGCATGATCGACCGTTCGTCGCGAGCCGGCATCGTGCGGCAGCCAGGCCTCCCAAAGCTCGGCCTCGGGCGCGGCGGACGCGCGGCCGGGAGCGAGAACGACCGGGGCGAAGGCACCGAGGAGCAGGCCGCCAGCGACGAGGCGGCGGCGGGCGGAGCGGACGGTGCGGGCGGTGTGGGTTTCTGTCATCTGGCGCATGACCTCGTGCTATGGGGATGAAGACGGCGGGTTTCATCATCCCTCACCGCTTCGTGTCGGAGCGGCCTCAAGGCGTGATCGAGAATAGTCCCGGAAAGGCGGTTTGACTTCCCGCAAGCCGGGGCCTATACGACGCCGCTCACGGCCCGTCGGGCCGGTTTTCCTTTTTGACGGAGAGGCGCGATGAAACGCACGTTCCAGCCCTCGCGTCTGGTGCGCAAACGGCGGCACGGCTTCCGGGCCCGCAAGGCCACCGTCGGCGGTCGCCGCGTGCTTGCGCAGCGTCGGTCCAAGGGCCGCAAGCGCCTTTCGGCGTAGCGGTCATGCCGGCTTCGCCGGCGCTCGGCCGCCTCAAGACCAGGCGTGAATTTCTAAGGGTAGCCAAGTCCGGTCGACGCTGGGCGTCGCCCGGACTTGTTCTGCAGGCAGCCAGAAACGACATGGATGACATGCGGGTCGGCTTCACGGTGTCGAAGAAGGTGGGAAATGCGGTGATACGCAACCGCGCCCGCCGGCGGCTTCGTGCCGTCGCCGACGAACTGCTGGCCCGCCATGGCGCCGACGGGCGCGACTATGTGCTGATCGGCCGCGCCGCGACCCCGACGCGCTCCTTCGACGCCCTGCGCGCGGATCTGCTGGCCGCGCTCGAGCGCACCGGCAGCCTGCGCGCCGAGGCCGCGACGCCCGCGACGGCGGGAGGTGCGTCTTGAGCCTTCTCGCATGGCTTCTCACCGGACTGATCCGGCTTTATCAATGGACCCTGTCGCCCTTGCTGGCGGGCAGTTGTCGCTACCATCCCGGCTGCAGCGCCTATGCCGTCGAAGCCATCCGCCTGCACGGCGGCTGGCGCGGCGCCATTCTCGCCCTGCGGCGGATCCTTCGTTGCCATCCGTGGGGCGGCGCCGGTTACGACCCGGTGCCGCAGCCGGAACAGACAGGAAAATCATGACCGATCAGCGCAACCTGATAGTGGCGATCGTGCTGTCGCTGTTCGTGCTGCTGGGCTACCAGTATTTCGTCGAGGTCCCCCGGGTCGAGCAGGAGCGCGCCCGCCAGGAGGCCGCGGAGGCCCGCGAGGCGGCGGGAGGTGCAGCCGGCACCCCGTCCGTCGCCACCGCCCCGCAGACCGCCGGAAGCGGCGTGCCGGGCGTTCCCGGAAGCGCCGCGGCGCAGGCGGCGGGCAATCGCGCCGACGCGCTCTCCGCGTCGGGCCGGGTGCAGATCCGCACGCCCCGCCTCGACGGGTCGATCGCGCTGGCCGGCGCCCGTATCGACGATCTGGTGCTGCGCGACTACCGGGTCAGCGTGGAGCCGGGCGCGGCCAACGTCGTGCTGCTTTCCCCGCCCGGCGGACCGGACCCCTATTTCGTGCAGTATGGCTGGGTCACCGACGCCGGCGGCGGCATCGAGGTGCCGAGCCCGGACAGCGTCTGGCAGGCCGACCGGGACGCCATCGGCCCGGGCGAAAGCGTGCGGCTGACCTGGCGCAACGGCACCGGGCAGACCTTCGTGCAGGAGATCAGCGTCGACCGGGACTACATGTTCACCGTCCGCCAGCGGGTCGAGAACGCCGGCGCGCAGCCGGTCACGGTCTACCCCTACGGCCGCATCCGGCGGATCGGCGAGCCGGACACCCTGGGCTTCTACATCCTGCACGAGGGACCGCTGGGGGTGTTCGACGACATCCTCGACGAGGTCGACTATGACGAGGTCGCCGAGGCGCCCGGGCAGCGGATCGCCAAGTCGAGCCAGGCCGGCGGCTGGATCGGCATCACCGACAAGTACTGGCTGACGGCGCTGATTCCCGATCAGGCCCAGGCCTTTTCCGGCGAGTTCAACCATGCGCCCGGCGATCCCCTGCCGGCCTACCAGTCCTCGTTCCTGCTGGCCGCCGCCACGGTGCCCGCGGGCGGCGTGAGCGAGGTCCAGTCCAACGCCTTCCTCGGCGCGAAGCTGGTGCAGCTTCTCGACCATTACGAGGCAACGCTCGGAATCCCGCGGTTCGACCTGGCCGTCGATTTCGGCTGGTTCTACTGGCTGACCAAACCGCTCTTCAAGGCGCTGCACTACCTCTACACGGTGGTCGGCAATTTCGGCGTCGCCATCCTGATCCTCACGGTGGCGATCAAGCTGGTTTTCTTCCCCCTTGCCAACAAGTCCTACAAGGCGATGAGCAAGATGAAGAAGCTGCAGCCGGAGATGATGAAGATCCGCGAGCGCTATACCGACGATCGCCAGAAGATGAACCAGGCGATGATGGAGCTGTACAAGAAGGAGAAGGTCAACCCGGCCTCGGGCTGCCTGCCGATCCTGGTGCAGATCCCGGTGTTCTTCGCCGTCTACAAGATGCTGTTCGTGACCATCGAGATGCGCCACGAGCCCTTCTTCGGCTGGATCCGCGACCTCTCGGCGCCCGACCCGACGACCTTCCTGAACCTGTTCGGCCTGTTCGACTGGACCCCGCCGGCGATCCTCGCGGTGGTCTCGATCGGGGTCTGGCCGATCCTGATGGGCATCTCGATGTTCGCGCAGCAGAAGCTCAACCCGCAGCCGGCCGATCCGGTGCAGGCCAAGATCTTCCTGTTCATGCCGATCATGTTCACCTTCCTGCTGGGCCAGTTCCCGGCCGGCCTGGTGATCTACTGGACCTGGAACAACCTGCTTTCGATGGCCCAGCAGTACGTGATCATGAAGCGGATGGGCGTCCCGATCGGCGACAAGCAGCCCTCGACGACCTGACGGCCGGGAAACGGGCGGAATGTCCGCGAACGCGGAGGCCGATGCGGGCCGGATCGAGGCCGGCCGGCATCTGTTCGCCCAGGAGGCCCGCTTCCTGCTGGGCGTGCGCGAGGCCGCGCAGCTGCCCGCCGGCCAGGGGCCCGAGGTCGCCTTCGCGGGCCGCTCGAATGTCGGCAAGTCCTCCCTTCTGAACGCCCTGCTGAACCGCCGCGACCTGGCGCGCACCTCGAACACGCCGGGCCGGACCCGCGAGGTGAACTTCTTCGCCCTGGCCGACCGCCTGACGCTGGTCGACCTGCCGGGCTACGGCTATGCCCGTGCGGCGAAGGGCGAGATCGAACGCTGGAACCGGCTGATCCGCGACTATCTGCGCGGCCGCGCCAACCTGCGCCGGGTCTGCCTGCTGATCGACTGCCGCCGCGGCCCGCGGGAGTCGGACGAGGCGGTGATGGCCCTGCTCGACGAGGCGGCGGTCAATTTCCAGGCCGTGCTGACCAAGGCCGACAAGGTCAAGGACGCGGAGCTGGCGCGGGTGCTGGAGCGCACCGGCGCCGCGCTGCGCGCCCATCCGGCCGGCCATCCCGAGATCCTCGTCACCTCGTCGGCCAAGGGCGCCGGCCTCGCCGAGTTGCGCGCCGCCCTCGCCCTGCTGGCCGATCCGCCCTCCGAACAGGTATAAGCGCCCGCCATGAACGACACCCCGCTGGACAACGAACGCCTGATCGGCACCGCCGAGACGCTGAGCGAAGCCCTGCCCTACATGCAGCAGTTCGCCGGCGAGACCTTCGTCATCAAGTATGGCGGCCATGCCATGGGCGACGAGGCGCTGGCGCGCCAGTTCGCGCGCGACGTGGTGCTGATCAAGCAGGTCGGCATCAATCCGGTTATTGTCCATGGTGGTGGCCCACAGATCGGCAGCATGCTGGAACGCCTCAAGGCGCTCAGCGACGACCACTTCGAAACCAATCCCGACGAGATCAACTGCACGTAGATGGTGACCACCTTGTCCCCGAGGAACCGCCGGGTGTCCATGGTCGCGTAGATGGCCGAGGTTTCGCCCGGGGCCACCACGTTTCGGGTCGCGCTGGCCGAGGTGCATCGCATGGCGGCCGGCGACGACGGGCGCGTCGAGCTGCGGACCGTGCAGGCGGTCCTCGCCAAGGCGATCACGGAGATCATCCGCGAGCCGGTCGAATGCTCGCCCTGCATGCTTCGCGAATGCCCGATCGATCATCGCTGCATGACGCGAATTTCCGCGGAACGCGTCTTTGAAAGTGCGGCGAAAATGTTGG
>JBGTSP010000135.1:0-11402 GCA_041940205.1 Alphaproteobacteria bacterium | reverse complement strand
TCGGCTCGGTGGTCATGCACGCCACCCGCAACGACTTCTCCACCTGGCTCAACGCCCGCGGCATGTTCGAGCTGGCCACCACCATTCGGGAGCGCACCCGCGAGGAGTTCCCGGACGACGAGTCCATCCGCCGCTACCTCATCAACGCCATCCGGCGGGCCCGTCGACTGGAGCAAGAGGGCGTGGTGGCCGACTTCGCGCCCCGGCGCACCGGCCCGCGCAACCGCTTCGTGCGGCTGGGCACCGGCTCGCTGGGCGGCAAGGGGCGCAGCGTGGCCTTCCTGGCCGCCCAGATCGTGCGCCACCGCCTGCTGCACCGGCACCCGGGGCTGCAGATCCGGATCCCCAAGACCGTGGTGCTGGGCACCGACGTGTTCGACGAGTTCATGGCGCAGTACGATCTGTCGTCGACCCTGGAGCTGTCCGACGACGCGATCCTGCGCCGGATCCTGGGTGGGGTGCTGCCCTCCAACGTCGAGGGCGGCCTGCGGGAGTCCTTCGAGCAGCTGCGGGGCCCGCTGGCGGTGCGCTCGTCCAGCCTGGTGGAGGACTCGCGCTTCCAGCCGTTCGCGGGGGTCTACGCGACGTACATGCTGCCCAACAACCACCCCGACCAGGCGGTGCGCTTCGAGGAGCTGTGCCGGGCCATCAAGGGGGTCTACGCCTCGGCGTTCTCGCGAGAGGCCCGCAACTACGCGGCCGGGACCCCGCACGTCATCCAGGAGCAGAAGATGGCCGTGGTGATCCAGCAGGTCGTGGGCCAGGTCCACGGCCCGCGCTTCTATCCGCACGCCTCGGGGGTGGCCCAGTCGATCAACTACTACCCCATCGGCAGCCAAAAAGCCGACGAGGGCGTCGCCGCCATCGCCCTGGGCATGGGCGAGACCGTGGTCAGCGGACGCTCGGCGCTGCGGTTCTCTCCGGGCGCCCCCGGGGTGCTGCCGCAGTTCCCCAGCGCCCGCGCCATGCTGCGGTGGAGCCAGAACGAATTCTACGCGGTCGATCTCAGCCGCTCGCGGCTCGACCTGCACGCCGGACCCGAGGACTCGCTGACCCTGTGCAACCTCGCCGACGCCGAGGCCGACGGCACCCTGGCCCACGTGGGCAGCGTCTACTGCGCCGAGGACGACGTCATCCGCGACAACCTGGCGCTCCACGGTCCGCGGGTGGTCTCGTTTCGCAACCTGCTTTCGTGGAACGCCATCCCGCTGGCCCCGGCCCTGCTCGACCTGCTGGAGCTTCTGCGTGAGGCCATGGGCGGCGAGGTGGAGCTGGCCGAGCAGCCGCATGAACGTGTCGGTGCACGCATAGAGCGCGCTCATCAGCTCCGAGAGCGAGGCGCTGGAAGCCTGGTGCCCGCCGACCTTCAGCCGCTCGTCGTGCGGACGGATGTTGTTGGCGTGATGGATCATCCAGGTCGACAGCCAGCGGACCTTGGCGTTGAGGTCGCCCAGCAGGGCGAGATCGGTCGGCGCGATCGGGGCGGGCATGACAGGTTCCTCGGCGGTCGTCGGCGACGAAGGCGGGTTCGAGTGTAGCGCGCGGCGCCCCGGCAGGTCCTTCCAAACTACGCGGTTTCCACCAGGGGAATTGGAGGAATATGCTGATAATCAGTCAGGTTTGAGCAGAAACGGTCAGAATCATGGACAAGATCGATTTGAAGATCCTCGACTGCCTGCAGCAGGACGCGCGCATCAGCAACCAGGACCTGGCCCGCAATGTCGGCCTCTCGCCCACCCCCTGCCTGCGTCGGACCAACCGGCTCATGGAGAGCGGGCTGATCCGCGGACACGCCGCCCTGCTCGACCAGGCGGCGCTGGGCTGGAAGGTCAACGCCTTCGTCTTCGTGTCGCTGGAGCAGCAGAACACCGACGCGCTGAACGCCTTCGTCGAGCGCATCGCCGGCCATCCGCGCATCATGGAGTGCTACCTGATGACCGGCGACAGCGACTATCTGTTGCGCGTGGTGGCGCGCGACCTCGACGACTACCTGCGCTTCCTGATGTCGACGATCACGCCGATTCCCGGCGTTTCCAACATCCGCACGAGCTTCGCCCTGCAGCAGGTGGCCTACAAGACCGCCCTGCCGCTGGACGAGGCCGCGCCGGCCTGACGCCGGCGCGGCGGCAGGCCGGTCTCAGACCGCGTCGAGCCCGCGGTCGTCGAACTTGGCGCGCAGCCGGCGCATGCCCTTGAGCCAGCGGTCGTAGTCGCCGGTCTTGCGGCGCATGTAGTCGAGCACCTCGGGGTGCGGCAGGATCAGGAATTCCTCGCGATCCATGGTCTCGACCACGCAGGCCGCGAGTTCGGACGGCTCCAGCATGCCGTCGACGCTGGCCACGCCGCCTTCCCGCCCGGCCGTCATCGCCGTGCGCACGGCCTGGGGCGCCAGCACCGAGACCCGCACGCCGCGGTCGCCATAGGCGATCGACAGCCATTCGGCGAAGGCGACGCAGGCATGCTTGGTCACCGCGTAGGTGGCCGAGTGGGTGTGGGTGAGCAGGCCGGCGGCCGAGGCGGTGTTGACGAGATAACCCTCGCCGCGCTCGGCCATCCGCGGCGCCAGCTTGCGGGCGGCATAGACATGCGCCATCACGTGGATGTCCCAGTTGCGCTGCCAGTCGGCGTCCGAGGCATCCTCGCCGCCGCCCTGCACGATGCCGGCATTGGAACAGAACACGTCGATCGGCCCGTAGGCCGCCTCGGCCCGCTGGATCAGCTCGCCGATCGCGGATTCGTCGGAGACATCGGTCGGCACCGCCAGGCCGCCGACCTCGTCGGCCACCGCCTCGAGCGGCCCGGCCTGCAGGTCGGCGACGACGACGCCCTTCGCGCCCTCCGCCGTGAAGCGGCGCGCCAGTTCGGCGCCGATGCCGCTGGCCCCGCCGGTGATGACGCAGACCTTTCCGGAAATCTTCATGTCGCTACTCCCTCCCGTTCGACTTGAAACTGTGGCGAGCCCGCCGTGGCCCGGCTCATTCGGCGGCAGCCGGACGGGCATAGCCGTCGCGGGTCTGCGGCAGCTTGCGCTCCAGGATCCGGCTGGCCACCAGGGTCCTCAGGATCTGCGCCGTGCCGCCGCCGATGGTGAACATGCGGGCGTCGCGCACCATGCGCTCGATCCCGGTCTTGCGTGAATAGCCCTTGGCGCCGAACACCTGCAGGGCGTCGTTGGAAACCCGGATCGCCATCTCGGAGGCGAAGATCTTGGCCTGGGCGGCCAGCAGCGGGTCGGGGAAGCCGGCCGCGCCGTCGCCGTCGCCGCCGCTTTGCGCGGCGCGATAGAGCAGGCCCCGGGCGGCCTCGAGCTGGATCGACATGTCCGCCAGCATCCACTGCAGGCCCTGGAACTCGGCGATCGGCCGGCCGAACTGCTCGCGCTCCCCGGCATAGGCGAGCGCCCGCTCGTAGGCCCCAAGCGCCACCCCGAAAGCCACCGTGCCGGCGCCGACGCGCTGGCCGTTATAGGCGTTCATCAGGTCGGCGAAGCCCTTCTTCAGGCCCCGCGGCGGCAGCACGAGGTTGGCCGGCGGCAGTTCCAGGTCCTCGAAGAAAACCTCCGCCTCGGGAATGCCGCGCAGTCCCATGGTGGGCTCGCGGTCGCCGATGCGCAGCCCCTCGTGCTCGTCGCGGATGGCGATGAAGCCGCCGATGCCCTCTTCCTCGCCGTTCTCGTCGAAGACCCGGGCGAAGATCAGGTGCAGCTTCGAGACCCCGCCGCCGGTGATCCAGTGCTTGGCGCCGTTCAGGACGTAGCGGTTGCCGACCTTGTCGGCCCGCGTCGTCATCTCGGTGGCGGCGCTGCCGGCGTCGGGCTCGGTGATGCAGATCGCCGGCTTGTCGCCGGCCAGCACCAGGTCGGCGGCCAGCCGCTTCTGCTCCTCGGTGCCGTAGGCCATGATCGCGCCGACCGCGCCCATGTTGGCCTCCACCGCGATGCGTCCGGTCACGCCGCAGACCTTGGCCATCTCCTCGATCAGCAGCACGGCGTCGAGATAGGACCGGCCCTGACCGCCATAGGCCTCGGGGATGGTCATGCCGAAGAATTTCTCGTCGACCATCTTCCCGACCGTGTCCCAGGGATAGGCCTCGCTGGCGTCGACCTCGGCGGCGCGATCGCGCACGTGCCGTTCGGCGAGATCGCGGGCGCGGGCGCGCAGGTCCTGCTGCTGGGTGCTGAGTTCGGCGGTCATGGCGGAAGCTCCCTGCGGCCGGCACCGCGCCGGCGATGGACGGTGTCGGGCCGATCGTATCGTTTCGCTGCGGCCGGGCCGGGACCGGTGTCGGTCGCCGACGCGACCGGACCAATCAATCACACCCCGCAGCGTTGCGCCAGTGGGCGGCAGGCCGGAAACTCGCCGACCATGGCACAGGGCGGCGATCGGATGCGAAAGGCGGACGGCGGAGGCGAGACGGCACCGTCGGTCCGGCCCGCGCGGGCGGAGGATGCCGGCTGGATCGCGGCGCTCGCCCGCCTGGCCTATGCCCGCTACGTGCCCCGCATAGGCCGCGAGCCCGCGCCGATGCTGGCCGACTTCCCGGCCCTGATCGCCGCCGGCGCGGTCTGGTGCCTGCAGGATGCGGGCTACATCGTCCTGCACGACCGCGGCGACAGCCTGCACATCGAGAATGTCGCCGTGCATCCCGATGCCCAGGGCCGGGGCCACGGCCGGACCCTGCTCGACTTCGCCGAGGCCGAGGCGCGCCGTCGCGGACATCGGCGGATGGATCTCTATACCAACGTGCACATGCGCGAGAATCTGCTGCTCTATCCGGCGCTCGGCTGGCGCGAAACCGGCCGCCGCCGCGAGGCCGGCTTCGAGCGGGTCTATTTCGAGAAGCCTCTCGCTTCCTGAAACCCGGCGCCGGGGCGCCGGGCACGGCGCGTTTGGAACCGTTGAACATTAATTGACCGTCCGCTCGGTTAATTATAGAGTCGGCAAAAATACGGGAGGATGAGAGATGACCCAGGCCCAGGCCGCCGCCCTTGCCGACACCGCCGCCGCACCGCCGGCGGAGACCTCCGCCGCGGAACCCGACGCCGGCGCGCTGCTGTTCGACAGCACCGAGCCGCCGCCGTTTCCGGAGAAGAACATCTTTCCGCTGGAATGGCGGGTGGAGACGCCGAAGCTGGTGAAGCTCTACGATTCCTCCCGGGATTCCGGCTGGTCGCCCCCGGACCTGCCCTGGGACAGCCTCGATCCCGACGCCTTCACGCAGGACCAGCGCTACGCCATGGCCTACTGGTTCACCCTGCTGTCGGTGTTCGACGGCTCGGGCCCGGCGGTCTTCGCGCGCGCCTTCATCCACACCTGGGAGACGCACGAGGAAGACCCGATCCGCAAGTGCTTCTTCTCGATCGTGCGCGACGAGGTGAACCACGAGGAGATCTGCCAGCGGGCGATCCAGGCCCTCGTGCCGAACGGCCCGCTGGACCACAATCCCGCCAGTCCGCTGGGCAAGCTCGCGGTCAACAACATCCGCTGGTACTACCACAACGGCTGCCGCTACTGGTCGGGCTTCAAGAGCGGCGTCGAGAAGTTCCAGCTTCCGATCCTGTTCTCCTCCTTCCTGATGGGCGAGGTTGCCTCGGGCACGCTGTTCAAGGCGATGTACGAGCGCACGACCATTCCGGTGTTCCGCGAATGCTTCCGCCGGGTCGGCCAGGACGAGGCCCGGCACATGGCGATCTGCCTCGCGGTGCTGGAGAACATCCTGCCGCATCTCAACGACGAGCAGCGCGAGATCATCACCAAGCAGATCCGCGCCGGCTTCGTTTTCCTGTCGGGCATCCTGCACCTGCCGCCCGAGGATTTCTGGGAGCTGGGCCCGACCTTCCTGCCGGCCCACCTGATGCTGGAGGAGGAGGCCCGCGCCGCCGGCCTCGGCATCCTGACGGTGGACGAACGCGCCGAGAACTGGCGCCGCGCGGTGCTGCGCCTGAAGGGCGTGCTGGAGCCCTACGGCGTCGAGTTTCCCGCCCTGCCCGAGGTCGGCATCGACGGCCGCACGGTGGCCTTCGATCCCGAAGACATCATCCCGGTGTTCTGATGACGGCGCTGCTGGGAGCCTTCTACGACGACCTCGCGGTCGGTGACCGCCAGGTCACCCATGCCCGCACCGTCACCGAGACCGACGTGGTGATGTGGTGCACGCTGACCGGCGACATGTTCCGCATCCACACCGATCGCCACTACGCCGAGACCACGCCGTTCGGCAGGCGCATCGCCCCCGGCCTGATGGTCAACGCCTTCATGGCCGGCCTCGGCGTTCCGGCCGACGCGCCGGCGATCATCGCCAATTACGGCACCGACGAATTGCGCTTCACCGCCCCGGTCTTCCTGGGCGACAGCGTGCACCTGGAGGCCGAGGTGGTGGACAAGCGCGAGCGCAAGCCCGGCCGGGACGGCATCGTCACCCTGCAATGGAACGCGGTGAACCAGAACGGCCGCACGGTGATGACCAGCCGGCTGATGTGCCTGATGGGCCAGCGCCCCGCCGAAGCGGCGGCGGGCGGGGAGAGTGCGGCATGAGCGAGGAGACCGTCCTGCTGCAGATCGACGGCCCGATTGCCCGGCTGACCTTCAACCGGCCGAAGGCGAAGAACGCGTTGCGGCCCGAGGATCTCGCCCTGTTCGCCGCCCATCTCGATGCGATCGAGGCCTCCGGCGCCCGCTGCCTGCTGCTTCGCGGCGCCGGCGGCAGCTTCTCGGCCGGCCGCGACATCGCCGGGGCCGATCCCGCGAACGACGACAACGAGGCGCTGCTGAAGACGGTGTTCAATCCCGCCGTCCGTCGCCTGCGCGGATTTCCGCTGCCGACCATCGCCATGGTCGAGGGGCCGGCGCTGGGCGTCGGCTTCGGCCTCGCCTTCGCCTGCGACATCCTGCTGGCGGCCGAGGACGCGGTGCTGGGCAGCCCGTTCCGCAACATCGGCTGCATCCTCGACAGCGGTGGCCACGCCCTGATGCGCGAGCGCATCGGCAGCCACCGCACGCTGGAGCTGATCTATACCGGCCGCCTGCTGAGCGGCCGCGAGGCCGCGGACATCGGCCTGATCAACCACGCCCATGCCGGCCGCGACCTGGAACGGCACGCGGAGGCCATGGCCGCGCAGATCGCCAGCGGGCCGACCGTGGCCTTCCGCATCTCCAAGCAGATCGTGCTGGCCGAGGAAGGCTTCGACGCCCTGCTGGAACGCGAGGCCGAGGGCCAGGCCGCCGCGCTGGACACCGAGGACGGCGTGGAGGGCTTCGCCGCCTTCCAGCAGAAGCGCCGACCGGTCTTCCACGGCCGCTGAGTTTCGCCGGAGGCATCGCGATCATGGCCCGGCCGCGTTCGGCGCACTATCCGGAGATCCGCGCGCAGATCCTCGAAGAGGCCGCGCGTCTGTTCGCCGGGCAGGGCTTCGCCGGCACCTCGATCGCCGGACTGGCGACGGCCTGCGGCTTCTCCAAGGCGGCGCTCTACCATTATTTCGACTCCAAGGAGGCGATCCTCGAAGCCCTGCTGCTCGATCACCTGGCCGACCTGCTGGCGCTGATGCGCGAGAGCATGGACGGCGAGGGCGATGCCCGCGCCCAGTTCCGCCGTTTCGTCGCCGCCAGCATGGCGGTCTACGCCCGCACCCGCGACAAGCATGTCGTGCTGATGAACGATCTCGAGCGCCTGCCGGAGGACGCGCGGGCGCGGGTCCGCCGGCAGGAGCGCGACCTGGTCGACCGCCTGGCCGACCTGCTGGCCCGGATCCACCCCTCGCTCGTCGCCGACCGGCGCCTGCGCATGCCCTACACGATGATGTTCTTCGGCCTGCTGAACTGGACCTATGTCTGGTTCGACGAGGACGGCCCGCTGGCGCCCGCGGAGTTCGCGGACCGCGCCGCCGACCTGTTCCTCGACGGCTTTCTCGCCGCCGCGCCGGCGCCGGCGGAGGCCGACGCCGCCGAGTGAGCGCGCCCGCCGGCACACTGGGGGCGAGATCGCGTGAAACGCAACAGGCGCGGCCGCGGCGCGATTGGCCTATGCTGCAGGCATGAGCGATTTCGATGCCGACGCCGCCGCCCGCGCGCTCTTCGCGCAACACCGCCAGGGCACGCCGGGCGTGCCGCTTGCCGGCGACCTGCATCCGCCCGATCTGGCCGCCGCCTATCGCGTCCAGGATCGCCTGCAGGGCCTGTACACCGCCGCCGGCGCCGGCTCGGTCGCGGCCTGGAAGGTGGCGCTCACCACCCCGGTGATGCAGCGGCTCGTCGGCGTCGACCATCCCTGCGAGGGCGGCATCTTCGAGAGCCGGATGCATCTCTCGCCGCACGCGGCGGCGCATGGCGACTTCGTCAATGTCGGCGTGGAAAGCGAGATCGCGGTGCGGCTGAACGGCGACCTCGGCGCCGACGGCGCGCCCTGGGACCGCGACAGCGTGCGCGAGCGGGTTGCCGCCTGCATGGCCGCGATCGAGATCGTCGACGACCGCGCCTACGACTACAAGAAGGTCGATGCCGAGATCCTGGTGGCGGACAACGCGCTGAACGCCGGCTGCGTGCTCGGCCGGGAGGTCGCCGACTGGCAGGACCTCGACCTGGCCGCGCTGGCCGGCCGCATGCGGATCGACGGCGCGGTGATCGCCGAGGGCCACGGCGCCGACGTGCTGGGCCACCCGCTGGAGGCGCTGGCCTGGCTCGCCAACAGCCTGATCGCCCGCGGCAAGATCCTGCGCACCGGCGACCGGGTCCTGCTGGGCAGCGTCGTGAAGACCTACTGGCCGAAGCGGGGCGAGACCGTGACCACCGAGATCGACGGCCTGGGCGAAGCCGTGCTGCGGCTCGACTGAGCCGGACCGGACCCCCGCGGGCGGCGCGCGATCAGCGCGTCGCCACGGCGGCGGCGGCCCCCAGCATCAGGCCGCCGGTCAGCCGGTTGAGCCAGCGCATCGCCCGGGACGAGCGGACCAGGAGCCGGGCCCGGTCGGCCGCCAGCACGTAGGCACAGAGCACCGCGGCATAGACCAGGACGACCACGCCGGCGAGCAGGCCGAAGGCGCCGGGGGTCAGCGCCGCCAGGTCGAGCACGCTCGGCAGCAGGGCGAGGTAGAACACCATCGCCTTGGGGTTGCCCAGCGTCAGACCGAGACCCACGAACATCAGGCGCAGCCCGTCGCCGGGCGCCGCGTCGGGCGCTTCGCCCGGCGGCTCGGCCGGCGCGCGCAGCATGCGGATGCCGAGCCAGGCGAGATAAGCGGCGCCGAGATATTTCAGCACCAGGAACAGCGGCTGGAACAGTGCGGCGAGCGCGGCAAGGCCGAACACGGCCGCGGCGAACCAGACCAGGTCGCCCGCCAGCAGGCCGAGGCAGAACGGCACCGCGCCACGCCGGCCGCGGGCCAGCACCCGGGCGATCAGCGCCGCCACCACCGGGCCCGGCGAGGAGCAGGCGATCGCAAAGACCGCGATGAAGGCAACCAGTCCGGCCGGATCCATGCGTCGTCTCCCACCCGGGATGTCGCCGGCCGGAACGGACACGACGGTCCGCGCCGGCCGGCGCCCGGTTCGATCAGGCCGCGGCGACCGCGGCGATGCCCTTCGTCGGGGTGAAGTCGGAGAAGCCCTTGCCCTCGGCCGCGAGCTGCTTCAGCAGGGGCGCGGGCTCCCACTGTTCGCCGTAGGCCTGGCGGAATTCCTCCATCTCCCGCACGACATTGTCCAGGCCCTGCTGCTCGGCCCAGTGCATCGGGCCGCCGCGATAGACCGGGTAGCCGTAGCCGTAGATGTAGATCACGTCGATGTCGGAGGCCCTGAGCGCCATGCCCTCATCCAGGATCTGCGCGCCGATGTTGACGAGCTGGTAGAGGCAGCGCTTGAGCACCACCTCGTCCGACATCTCCTTGCGCTCGATGCCGAGTTCGGCCGAGGTCTCGAGGATCAGCTTCTCGATCTCCGGATTGGGGATCGGGGTGCGGTCGCCCTCCTTGTAGTCGTAGTAGCCGCCGCCGGTCTTCTGCCCGAAGCGGCCCATCTCGCAGATCTTGTCGGCGATGGCGCCGGAATAGCGCTGGTTGCTGCCTTCCTGCTCGGCCCGCTTGCGCTTGCGGATGCGCCAGCCGACGTCGAGGCCGGCCAGATCGCCCATGGCGAACGGGCCCATGGCGAGGCCGTAGTCGTAGATCACCTTGTCGACCTGCTGCGGCAGCGCGCCCTCTTCCAGCAGGAAGGCGGCCTCGCGGGTGTAGCCGTGCAGCATGCGGTTGCCGACGAAACCGTCGCAATTGCCGACCAGCACCGGCACCTTGCCCATCTTCCGGCCGAGCGCCATCGAGGTGGCGATCACGTCCGGCGCGGTCTTGGCGCCGCGCACCAGTTCCAGCAGACGCATCACGTTGGCCGGCGAGAAGAAGTGGGTGCCGATCACCACCTCGGGCCGCTTCGTCGCCGAGGCGATCTCGTCGATGTCGAGGGTCGAGGTGTTCGAGGCCAGGATCGCGCCGTCCTTGGCCACGGCGTCGAGCTTGGCGAAGATCTCCTTCTTCACGTCCATCTCCTCGAACACCGCCTCGATGATGAAGTCGGCGTCGGCGAGATCGGCGAAGTCGGTGGTCAGCGAGATCCGGCCGACCCGCTTGTCCATCTCCTCCTGCGACAGCCGGCCCTTGTTCACCGTGTTCTGGTAGTTGCGGGTGACGATGCCCATGCCGCGATCGAGGGCCTCCTGGCCCATCTCCAGCACGGTGACGTCGATGCCGGCATTGGCGAAGTTCATGGCGATGCCGCCGCCCATCGTGCCGAAGCCGATCACGGCGCCCTTGGCGAGCGACCGCACCGGCGTGCCCTTCGGCACGTCGGGCACCTTGGAAGCCTCGCGCTCGGCGAAGAAGATGTGCCGCTGCGCCGTCGAGTGCGAGGAATCGTGCACCTTCTGGAAGATCTCGCGCTCGCGCTTCAGGCCCTCGTCCATGTCCGTCCCGCAGGCCACCTCGACGGCATCGATGCAGGCCCAGGGTGCGAGGAAACCGCGCGCCGAGCGGGCGATCTTCTTGCGATAGGCCTCGAACACGGCCGGATCGGCCTCGACCTTCATGTCGCGGATCTTGCGAGTCGGCGCGCCCTCGGCGACGAGCTTCTCGGCATAGGCGACCGCGCCGTCCAGCAGGTCGCCGTCGCCGACCTCGTCGACGATGCCCAGCGCCCGGGCCTTCGGCGCCGGAATGAAGCTGCCCGAGGTGATGAAATCGAGCGCCTTCTCGGCGCCCACCAGGCGCGGCAGGCGCTGCGTGCCGCCGGCGCCCGGGATCAGGCCCAGCTTGACTTCCGGCAGGCCGACCATGGCCGAGGAGACCGCGTAGCGGTAGTGGCAGCACAGGGCCACTTCGAGCCCGCCGCCCAGCGCCGTGCCGAGGATCGCGGCGACGATCG
>JBGTSP010000134.1:0-11742 GCA_041940205.1 Alphaproteobacteria bacterium | reverse complement strand
TCGCCCTTGACCGTGCCGATCACCATCTTGCCCACGGGCGGGGCGCCGGTCTCGGCCAGCAGAGGCCGCAGGATCGCCATGCCGGCCTTCATCGCGTTGGCGGAAAGCAGCACCTCGGGCACGAACAGGATGCCGTCGCGAAAGTCGATGCCGACGATCCGCATGCCCTCGACCAGGGCTTCGGTCAGCACCTTGTAGGGCGGCCAGCCGCGTTCCAGCAGGATGTGGGTGCCTTCCTCGATCTCTTCCTGCAGGCCGTCATAGAGATCGTCGTGCATCTGCTTGACGAGTTCGTCGTCGGGCAGCGCGGCAAGATCGATATCGTCTTCGGCGTCGGACATGGCGGCCTCTCCAACTCCCCCGCGGGGTTGCCTTCTCTGCCGGCGGCTGGCGTTCGCCGCCCCGGCCGCGCCTCCGGGCGCTTGTCCGGAGCGAGGCATGTGGGACGCCGCAACCCGCCGGCACGTACACGGCCGGCATCCCGCGATGCCCGTTACGCCGCGAGGTGCAGGCTGCCGCAAGCCCGCTGGGCGTATTTGGTCATTTCCGTCAGAAAGAATTCTTTTCCCGACATGCCGGAATTCCCGCCTCGGGCGCCCGGAGGGCCCGAACCGGGCTCGAAAGGCCCGGTTTCCGGCGTTTTTCGTCGGTCCGGAGCCGCTCTCCGGGCGGGCCGGCTCAGCCGGCGGTGTCGCGACGGTGAAGACGCCGGTGGGCCAGCACGACGAACACCGCGGCGACCGCCGTGAACAGGGGCAGGGCGAAGGGCGCTTCCGGCCGGCCCGAGGCGTCGAGCAGCATGCCGGCGGCGACCGGAGCCAGGCCCATGCCGCCGTAGAACCAGGTGTAGTAGACCCCCAGCCCGACCGCTCGGTTGGCCGGCCGCAGGCTTTCGGCGGCCAGCGCGATGATGATGCCCGCCGGCAGGCCGCCGAGAAGGCCCAGAACCACGAACAGGGGCCAGACCTGATCGCTGAACGGGATCGCCGCGACGGCGGCGCCGTTCGCGAGGAAGGCGAGGCTCACGATCGCGTAGGGGCGGCGCAGGCGTTCGACCAGCCAGCCGCCCGCCGGCATGGCGACCAGCGAGATCCAGATCTGCAGGCTGACCATGGCCCCGGCGCCGGCCACGGAATAGCCGCGCGCCTCGAGATGCGCGGCGGCGAAGCTCAAGACGATGACATAGCCGGCGGTCGAGAGGGCCCAGGCGCCGCCGACCAGGCTCACCAGCGCGAACTCGCGCCGGCTCAGGGTGAACAGGCGGCCGCCGGGATCGGCCGGCGGCGCCTGCGGACTGTCGCGGTAGCCGAGCGCCACCAGCAGCGCCGAGAGCAGGATCAGCGCCGAGGACAGCAGCAGCACGGCCTGCCAGGACGTGGCCGCGGCCATCGTCCCCTGGCTGACCAGGCCGATCGCGATCCCGAAGGGCCAGCCGGAAAAATAGATCGCGGAGGCGGTGATGATCTCCCTGCCCGCGAACCAGTCGGTGACCATCTTGATCATCAGCACGCCGATGACGATGGCGCCCACGCCGCTGGCGACGCGGCCGATGGCGGCCAGCAGGAAGCCGTCGGCCAGCGCGGTCAGGGCGCCGCCGGCGGCCATCAGGCTGAGCGCGCCGATCACGCTGGGCCGGTCGCCGAAACGCCGGCCGATCAGGCCGCCGGGCACGGCGATCAGCAGGCCCGGCAGCATGTACAGGCCGATGAGCGAGCCGATGCCGGTATTGTCGAGCCCGAGATCCGCCGCCATCGGCCCCGCGACCGAGGCGATGGTCTGGAACTGGAAGCCCATGGCGATACGGCCGAGATAGAGCACGGCGAGCATGATCCAGCGTCGGTGCATCGCGATCGGAACCCTGTCGTGACGGGCGCGGCGCGCGCCGGGGGCGGGGCAGGCGGCGGCCGGGGCCTTCGTGCGCCGGCGCCTGCATCCGGGTTAGGCTGCGGCGTCACGAAACCGGGGAGAGCGTCAGTGAGCATACAGAAATTGTCGGCCAGCCGCTGCCATGGCGGCGAGATGGGCTTCTACCGGCATCATGCCTCCTCGACCGGCACGCCGATGAATTTCGCCGTCTACCTGCCGCCCCAGGCCGAGTCCGGGCCGGTGCCGGTGCTCTACTACCTCTCCGGCCTGACCTGCACGGAGGAGAATTTCGTGATCAAGGCCGGGGCGCAGCAGCACGCGGCGCGACATGGCCTGATGCTCGTCGTGCCCGACACCTCGCCGCGCGATACCGGCATCCCCGGCGAAGACGACGAGATGACCCTGGGCAGCGGCGCCGGCTTCTACGTCAACGCCACCGAGGCGCCCTGGTCGCGCCATTACCGGATGTACGACTATGTCGTCGAGGAACTGCCGGCGCTGATCGCCGAAGCCTTTCCCGCCGCGCCGCGAGCCGGCATCTTCGGCCATTCGATGGGCGGGCACGGCGCGCTGGTCTGCGCCTTCCGCAACCCGGGCCGCTACCGCTCGCTGTCCGCGCTGGCGCCGCTCTGCGCGACCAGCCGCGCCGAACTCAGCCGCGCCGCGTTCCGGGCCTATCTGGGCGCGGACGAGGCGGCCTGGGCGCGTTACGACGCCTCGCTGCTGGTCGCCGGACTTGAGGAGCGGCTGCCGATCCTGGTCGACCAGGGCGCCGAGGACGAGTTCCTGCCGCACCTGATGCCGGACGCCCTGCGCGAGGCCTGCGAGGCGGCCGGCCATCCGCTGACCCTGCGGATGCAGCCGGGCTACGACCACAGCTACTATTTCGTCCAGAGCATGATCGCGGACCATGTCGCGCATCATGCCGAGGCATTGTGCGCCTAGATGTGGAGGGGGAGGAAAGCATGAGCCGGCTTGCCGTGATCACCGGCGGGGCGAGCGGGATCGGCCGCGCCTGCGCGGAACGTTTCGCCCGCGACGGCGCCCGCGTCGTCATCGCCGATCTCAATGCCGAGGCCGGTGCGGCGGTCGCGGCCACGCTTGCGGAGGCGGGTGCCGGGGCCGCCGACTTCATGGCCCTCGACGTCGCCGATGCCGGCGCCGTCGCCGACTTCGCCACCGCCGTGGAACAGCGCCACGGCACGGTCGACATCCTCGTCAACTCGGCGGGCCTGCTGCAGAACGCGCTGACCCAGCGGCGGATGGATCCGGCGCTGCACGAGCGCATCTGGCGGGTGAACTACGACGGCACCTACCATCTCTGCCGGGAGGTCGGCGGGCGCATGTGCGCGGCCGGCAGCGGGGCGATCTGCAATCTCGCCTCGATCAATTCCTTTCAGGTGCTGCCCCTGCCGGCCTACACCCCGGGCAAGGCGGCGATCAGGAGCCTCACCGAACTGCTGGCCGCGGAATTCGGCGCCGAGGGCGTGCGGGTGAACGCGGTGGCCCCGGGTTTCACCCTGACCGAGAACCTGGCGGCCCGGATCGAGGCCGGCCAGCGTGATCCCGAGGGCATGGTGCGCTACACGGCGCTGGGCGAACTGATCCAGCCGGCCGATGTCGCCGAGGCGGTGAACTTCCTGTGCTCGCCGGCGGCCCGGCTGATCACCGGCGTGACCCTGCCGGTCGATGCCGGCTGGCTGGCCGCGCTCGGCTACAAGACCTATCCGGCGGAGATCGACGCCGAGGCCTGATTGCCTTGCCTTCTGCCGGGCCCCTACACTCGCGGCCCGCAGGGGAGGCTGCGGCGGACGCCGCATCGGCGCGAACGCGACAACGCGTGCGCCGCTGCCTCCCCGCAACCGGGTTCGCCCGGACCGGCGCAACAGGGGAGGCGAGCGCAATGAGCAAGGTCGAGCTGAAGATCGAGGGGGCGGTGCGAACCGTGACCCTGAACCGTCCGGAGAAGCGCAACGCGCTCGATGCCGAACTGCTGGCGGAACTGCAGGCCGCCTTTCCCTCCGAGCCCGGCCCGGACGAGCGGGTCGCCGTGCTGCGGGCGGCCGGGCCCGTCTTCTGCTCGGGCATGGATCTGAACCAGCGCAAGCAGTCGCTCGGCCAGCCCACCACCATCGAGGACGCGCTGCACGCCATCGAGACCTTTCCCCTGCCGGTGGTCTCGGTGGTGCAGGGGCACGCGATCGCCGGCGGCAACGAGATCGCGCTGCACTGCGATTTCGTGGTCGCCAGCGAGGCCGCGAATTTCGGCATGTCGCTGGCCCAGATCGGCCTGTCGCCGACCTGGTTCCTGGCCAAGAAGCTGATGGAGGTGGCCGGACCGGTCGCCACCCGCGAGATCCTGCTGCTGGGCGATCCGCTGCCGGCGCGGCGCATGCACGAACTCGGCATCATCGCCCGGGTCGCGCCGCCGGAGGCGCTGGAGGACGCGGTCGCGGCCATCGTCGATCGGCTGGCGGCGAACGCGCCGCTCTCGTTGAAGTCGATGAAGAACATCCTGCTGCGGCAGATGCGCTTCCGCGACGGCATTCCGCATGACGACCTGAACGCCTTCGCGCGGGAGGTTTCGGCGAGCGAGGACGCGCGCGAGGGCATCGAGGCGCGGCTGGCCCGTCGCCCCGCGGTCTTCAAGGGCCGCTGAGGCATGGCGGTCCGGCTCGACAAGCCCTGGCGGTCGCTCGACGCCGCCGGGGTGGCCGCCCTGCCGGCCCAGCTCGGCGTCTACCAGATCGCCGATGGCGAGGGCGCGGTCGTGCGCATCGCCGCCGCCGGCGGGCGCGAACTGTTCGGCCTGCGCAGCGCGCTTGCCCGCGAGCATGAGCGGCTGGGGGATGGCCATCGCTTCCGTATCGAGATCACCACCGCCTACCACACCCGCTGGCAGGAACTGCTGATGGTGCACGTGCACGATCACGGCGCCCTGCCGCGCGACAACGAGACCGACCGGCCCGCGAAGCTCGGGCGGCTCAGTCCGGCAGGCTGAGCGGAGCGGGAGGGAAAGATGGACCTGAGACTGGACGATACCCAGCGCCTGCTGGTCGACCAGGTGCGCCGCTTCGTGCAGGAGGAGATCCTGCCGCTGGAGGATCAGCTCGATCCCGACGCCGACGAACTGCCGGCCGAGGAAAAGGCCCGGCTGGTCGAGATCGTCAAGGGCATGGGGCTCTACGGGCTCGACATTCCCGAGGATTATGGCGGGCCGGGCGTGGACATCGTCACCCGGACGCTGCTGGCGATCGAGATGGCGCAGCACCGCGCCGGCCTCTACGCGCCCTGCTACGGCGCCTTTGGCGGCGCCGGCCTGGCCCAGCTCTTCGAGGCCGACGAGGACCAGAAGGAGCGTTTCCTGTTTCCGACCCTGCGCGGCGAGAAGAGCGCCTTTTTCGGTCTCACCGAACCCTCGGGCGGCAGCGATCCCGCCCGCGCGATCCAGACCCGCGCGGTGCGCGACGGCGGGGACTGGGTGATCAACGGCCAGAAGATCTTCATCTCCGGCGCCGACAAGGCCGACTATGGCCTGGTGTTCGCCCGCACCGATCCGCAGAAGGGCCGCAACGGCGTGACCTGTTTCATCGTCGAGACCGATCGGCCGGGATTTCACGTCCGCCGGGTCGTGCACACCCTGCGCAGCGCCCGCTACGCCACCGAACTGCAGTTCGAGGATCTGCGGGTGCCGGAGGCCAACGTGCTGGGCGAGGTCAACGGCGGTTTCGCGATCGCCAACGACCGTCTCGCCCGCCAGCGCATTCCCTATGCGGCCGGCTGCATCGGCGTCGCGGTGAAGGCGCAGGCGATGGCGATCGACTATTCCCGGCTGCGCGAGACCTTTGGCGACGTGCTGGCCAGCCGGCAGTCGATCCAGAACATGATCATCGACAACGAGCTGGATATCCGCTCGGCCACCTGGCTCACCCTGCAGGCGGCCGACAAGGCGCATCGGGGCGAGCCGTTCCGGATGGAGGCGGCCATCGCCAAGCTGACCGCCTCGGAAGCCGGCGGCCGCGTGGTCGACCGGGCGATCCAGATCCATGGCGGCTACGGCGTGACCAAGGACCTGCCGCTGGAGCGCTGGTACCGCGAGATGCGCATCCGGCGCATCGGCGAGGGCCCCAGCGAGGTCCAGCGCCTGGTGATCGCCCGCGACCTGATCGGCGGCGCCTTTCGCTGACCGCGTGGCGCGGCTGCGGACTCAGAGCAGGGAGAGCTGGTCGCCCGGCGCGGGCGGCGGGGCGAACAGGTCGGTCCGGTTCGGCATCCGGTCCTCGCGGGTGCCGTTCAGCCCGAGCCGCGTGCAGGCCAGGGCGAAGCGGCGGGCCAGCAGGTCGGCGAACGGGCCGCTGCCGCGCATGCGCCGCCCCCAGGCCGAATCGTAGTCCTTGCCGCCGCGCGCCTCGCGAATGTGGCGCATCACCCGCGCCGCCCGGTCGGGATAGTGTTCCTCGAGCCAGTCCCGCCACAGATCCTTGATCTCCAGCGGCAGGCGCAAAAGGATGTAGGAGGCTTCGCGCGCGCCGGCCTCGTGCGCGACCTCGAGAATCCGCTCCATCTCCATGTCGTTCAGGGCCGGGATCATCGGCGCCGCCATCACCGCCGTCGGCACCCCGGCCTTGGCGAGCTGCCGGATCGCCTGCAGCCGGCCGCCGGGGGTCGAGGCCCGCGGCTCCATGCGCCGGGCCAGCCGTCGGTCGAGCGTGGTCACCGAAAGCGCCACCCGAGCCAGGCCGCGCTCGGCCATCGGCGCCAGGATGTCGAGATCGCGAACCACCAGCCGGCTCTTGGTCACGATCCCGACGGGATGGTTGAAGCGCTGCAGCACCTTCAGGATCTCGCGCGTGATCTGCAGCCGCCGCTCCAGCGGCTGGTAGGGATCGGTGTTGGTGCCCATCGCCAGCGGCTTGCAGACATAGCCCGGGCGTCGCAGCTCGCGCTCCAGCAGGGCCGGCGCGTCCGGCTTGATCAGGAGCGTGGTCTCGAAGTCGAGGCCCGGCGAATAGCCCAGATAGGCATGCGTCGGCCGGGCGAAACAGTAGATGCAGCCGTGCTCGCAACCCCGGTAGGGATTGAGCGAGCGCTCGAAGGGAAGATCCGGCGACTGGTTGGTGGCGATCACGCTTTTCGAGGTGTCGCGGACAATGCGCGTCGGCAACGGCGGCGGCTCCGCGTCCAGGCTGTCCCAGCCGTCATCGAGCCGTTCGTAGCCGTGCCTCTCGTAGCGTCCCGAGGTGTTGGAAAGCGCGCCGCGGCCGCGGCGTGCGCCGGGATGGGCGCGCGTGGTCGAGATGATCGCGGCGTCCTCGCCGGGCCCGGGATCGTCGCGGTCTTCGGTGGGGTCGGGGGTCGGGGTCCTCATGGCGAGGACAGGATGACTCCTGAACAAGAACATAACAAGAACAATCTGGCGCAGCCGGCTTGACCCCGCGCGCGCTTCGGGCGATCTGCGGGCGATGCGAAACCGGCTTTGCGAAGACCGGCGCGGCACCGTCATCGTGTTCTGCCGCGCTCCCCAGATCGGCGCGGTGAAAAGCCGGCTGGCCAGGGATGTCGGCCGGCTGCGCGCCTGGCGGTTCTATTCCCGCTGTCTCGCCGGCACGCTTGCCGAGGCGCGCGATGCCCGCTGGCGCCTGCTGCTGGCGGTGATGCCCGACCGTGACGGCGGCCGTTTCCGCCTGTTTTCGAAGGCCGCGGCCCGGCGCCCGCAGGGCGGGGGGGATCTCGGCCGGCGCATGCGGCGCGCCCTGCTGACCGCCGGCGGACCCGCGGTCCTCGTCGGTTCGGACATTCCCGGCCTGCGCCGCCGGCATCTCGCCGCGGCGCTTGCCGCGCTGCGTCGGGCCGACGCCGTGTTCGGCCCGGCGGAGGACGGCGGCTATTGGCTGGTCGGACTGCGCCGGCCCGCCGCCCACCGGGAACTCTTCCGGGGCGTTCGCTGGTCGGGCCCGCATGCCCTGGCAGACAGTATCGCGAGCCTCGGGCCCGGCCGCCGTCGCGCGGTTCTGGTCGAGCGCCTGGGCGACGTCGACACGGGCCCCGACCTTGCGCTCGCCCCGAGCCGGCCGATCACCGCGCCGCCGCGCCCGCGTCAGTGCTCCTCCAGGCGGGGCATCAGTTCGGCGAAATTGCAGGGCCGGAACCGGATGTCGAGCTGATCCCTGAGGATCCGGTCCCAGCCGTCGCGGCAGGCGCCGGGCGAGCCCGGCAGCGCGAACAGGTAGGTGCCGCCGGCGACTCCGGCCGTGGCCCGCGACTGGATGGTCGAGGTGCCGATCAGCTCGTAGCTGATCATGCGAAAGAGCTCGCCGAAGCCGGCGATCTCCTTCTCGTAAACCCGGGCGAAGGCCTCCGGCGTGACGTCGCGGCCGGTCACTCCGGTGCCGCCGGTCGAGATCACGGTCTCGATCTGCGGATCGGCGATCCAGGCCTCGAGCTGGGCGACGATGGCCGGTTCCTCGTCGCGCACGATGCGCCGGTCGGCGAGCACGTGACCGGCCTCACGCACCCGCTCCTCGAGGATGTCGCCGGAGCGGTCGTCCTCGCGTTCGCGGGTGTCGGAAACGGTGAGGATGGCGATCCTGACCGGCCGGAAGGGGATGCTCTCGTCTATTCTGCCCATCGGTCCGCCCTGCTGTGCCGCGTGGCCGCTTGCTCGCGGCCGTCGAGAGAGAGATAGATCGGCCAGTTGCCGGTCGCCACGGCGTCGAGCGACGGGGAATCCTGGCGCAGCCGTTCACGATAGATCCAGTAGTTCGTCAGCACCCGCTCGACGAACAGTCGGGTCTCGCGCGAGGGCAGGCTTTCCACGAACAGCAGGGGATCGCTGCGATAATCGGTCTTCTTCAGCCAGCGCCGCAGGTTGCCTGGACCGGCATTGTAGGCCGTGGCCAGCAGGAACAGATTGCCGCGCACCGGTTCCTCGTCGATCAGGTGGCGGATGTAGCGCTGGCCCAGATCGAGATTGTGCACCGGATCGTCCAGCGCCCGGCCCTGCCGGCGGCCGTTGGCGACGAACTGCGCGGTCCGCGGCATGAGCTGCATCAGTCCGCGCGCACCCCGGCGGCTGCGGGCGGTGACGTTGAACGCGGATTCCTGGCGGACGATGGCGAACACCAGGGCGCGGTCCACGTCGAACCCGGCCGCCGGACGCCAGGGCGGCATCGGGTAGAGGGAGGAATCGTAGGCTTCGCCATATTTGAGCTGCAGGCCGCGGGCGAGACGCATCTCCGTTGCCGGCAGCGCCAGGTGGGCGGCGATCGCCAGCAGGCCGCGCCAGTCCGCCTCTTCGGATTTCAGGTAGGCCTGTCGCACCTCCTGATCGGCGAGATCTGTCCGACCGGCCTGCACGAGGGCCACCGCGCGTCGGATCTGCGGGCGCTCCAGCAGCCCGGCCTTGCGGGCGAACTCGAGGCGCGGCGGTGACCAGCCGAAGTGCAGGTCGCGTCCCAGCAGCCGGGCGGCGATGAGGCCGTAGAAGGTGCGCGGATTGTCCGCCGCAAGGTTCATCAGGCTGCTGAACTTCTGCGGCTTACGGTCGATCAAGTAGGCCCGTCCGGCCCAGAAGGCGCCGGCGGCCTGCATCCACGGATCGGCGGTCTGCGAACGCGCGAGTTCGCCGAAGTGGCGCTGCGCGTCCTCGATCCGGCCCAGGCGCCAGGCCGCCAGGCCGGCGATCCAGTCGGCCAGCGCGGTGGCCTCGCGCGAGCGGCTGGCGCCGCCGGCGAGTTCGAGCGCCGCATCGTCCTTGCCGGCATAGAAATAGGCGGCGGCGATGCGGGCCGCGAGGATGTCCCGGTCCCGCCGGCTCAGGCCCGCATCCCGGCTGTCCAGCAGACGCGCGGCCTGGGTCGGCCGGTCGCGCCAGGTCAGCCGGCGGATCTGCCGGGCGAGGCTGCGGGCCCGGCGGGATTCCAGCGATGTTCCGCCGGTCTGCGGCAGGTCCGCGTAATGGTGCCGCCGGCCGGCGAGGTCGGGGTGGCGCGGCGCCCTGGCGCCCTTGGGTTGCCGGCGGACCGCCAGGCGGAAGATGCGGTCGGCGCCGGGATGATCGGCAAAGTCCCGCATCCAGTCGCGCAGTTCGGCGAACGTGGAGCGGTAGCCGGTGGGATGCATCAGCCGCTGGAAACGGACATGTCCCATCAGGAGGGGATCATCGAGCGCGGCGATCGTCCGGTCGGCCTCCTTCCAGCGCGCCGCGCGCTGCAGGGCGAAGATCCGGCGATAGCGTTCGGCGTCCTCATCGCCGATGACGACGATCGGGTTGGGCAGGTGTCCCTCGGCGTTGCCGTCGGCGCGCAACCGCTTGCCGTCGGGCGCCGCGACGGCCGGCGCCGCGACGAGCATCGCCAGCGCGACGAGCACGGCGCGGAACGGGCCGGTCGTCCGGGCGCGCGGCGCGGGCAGGTGCGGGGACATCGCCATCGCGTTCTCATAGCGGCAAACGTGGGATGCTCTCAAGTCAGGTGGGGAATCGATTTTCATCCATATTTAGTAGAGTGAGAATAATTGACCACTATATATTGATCTTGTCACGCGAGTTCTTCGAGTTTTTCCCGGATCTTCAGAAGATCGAGCCAGGCCTCCCGCTTTCGCGCCGGCGAGCGCAGGAGATAGGCGGGATGAAACAGCGCCATCGCCGCGGGTGCCGACGCGCCGCTTTCCTCACCGTCGCCGGCATAGTCGAGCCAGCGGCCGCGCAGCCGGGTGATCCCCTCGGTGCGGCCCGTCAGGGTCTGCGCCGACGTGCCGCCGACGAACACCAGCACCCGCGGGCGCACCAGCGCGATATGGCGGCGGATGAAGGGCAGAAGCATGGTGGTCTCGGCCCCGGTGGGCTTGCGGTTGCCGGGCGGCCGCCAGGGCAGGATGTTGGTGATGTAGGCGCTCTCGCGATCCCGGCCGATGGAGGCCAGCATGCGGTCGAGAAGCTGGCCGCTGACGCCGACGAAGGGCAGTCCCTGTCGGTCTTCATCCGCACCGGGCGCTTCGCCGATCAGCATCAGGGGTGCTTCGGGATTGCCGTCGGCGAACACCAGGTTGGTGGCCGTCGCCTTCAGCGGACACAGATCGAAGGCCTCCATCGCCGCCCGCAGGGCGGGAAGGTCCGCGGCATCCGCGGCGCGTTCCCGGGCGGCCCGGGTGACCGCCTCGGTCGATTCCATCGACAGGTCCGCCGCGCCGGCGCCTGCGGCCGCCGGCTGCCGCACCGCGGGCCCGGCCCGATCGCCGATCGCCGCCTGCGGCCGCTCGTTTGCGGAAGCTGCCGGCGGGGCCGGTGGCGGCGCCCGGAAGCGGTCCAGCGCTTCGGCGCCGATCGCTTCGTCCGCGCCGAAGGCAATCTGGTCGCGCAGGGCGCTGGCGATGTCGGCTGCGGCGGTCATGCACCCAGCATAGCCCTTCCGCCGTTTGACCCGAAGCGGGGGAAAGCGGCATAAGGCGAAACGGTCGCCGGCGCGGCCGGGCTGCGGGAGCCTGAGGGGAGACGAGGACGATGGAACGCGAGTCGATGGAATTCGACGTGGTTGTGGTTGGCGGCGGTCCGGCGGGGCTGAGCGCGGCCATTCGGCTGCGCCAGCTCGCGGAATCGAAGGGGCAGGACGTCTCCGTCTGCGTGCTCGAGAAGGGTTCGGAGATCGGCGCCCACATTCTCTCCGGCGCCGTCATGGATCCCCGGGCGATGAACGAGCTGTTTCCCGACTGGAAGGAACGCGGCGCACCGCTGAACGTGCCGGTCACGAACGAGAAGTTCATGTTCCTGACCGAGGTCAACGAGATCCGCCTGCCGACCTTCCTGCTGCCCAAGGCGACGCACAATACCGGCAACTACATCGTCTCGCTCGGCAATGTCTGTCGCTGGCTGGCCGAGCA
>JBGTSP010000133.1:0-11756 GCA_041940205.1 Alphaproteobacteria bacterium | reverse complement strand
CGTGCGGATCTCGTGGCTCATGGTCGCCAGGAAACTGGACTTGGCGCGATTGGCCTCCTCGGCGCGCTCGCGGGCCTCGTGCAGCTGGGCCTCGGTCCGCTTGCGGTCGGTGATGTCGCGGCCGACCGACTGGATCTCGATCAGTTCGCCGCGTTCGTCGCGGATGCCGTAGTCCTCCCACGAGATCCAGCGCCACTCGTCGTCCGAACGCACCCGCTGGTCATAGCGGACGCGATGCGGCGGCTCGAGGATCCGCGCCGTCGCGGTGTTGCGGATGTGCTGGTCCTCGGGATGCACCTCGGACAGGAATGTCGTGCCCAGAAGGTCGTCGCGGTGCTCGCCGACAAGCTTGCAGAAGGCGTCGTTGACGAAGGTCAGTTCGCCCGAGGGATGTCGACGGAAGATGAAATCGTCCTGCGTCTCCACCAGACCGCGATAGCGCTCCTCGCTTTCCCGCAGTTCGCCGTTGGTCTCGTTCAGCGCCTCGACCGTGGCCGCCAGCCGGTCGGCCATCTCGGCCAGCTTGGCCGCCTGTTCGTTCAGCCGCCGGTACTTGCGCCGCGTGTCCTGGATCAGGAAGGCAAGGACCGCGATCAGGGTGAAGGAGATCGCCGTGATGGACTTCGGGCCCATCTCGTTGTCCGACTCGCCCATGATCGTGTCGACGTTGTAGACGAAGACGACGATCACCGCGCCCACGATCGCCAGGACCGGGCCGATATAGCGATTGCCGGGCGAGGGGCTGTGCTGCTGCGGGCGCGCGTCCATAAACTGGCCAAGAAAGGTCGTATAAGACCTTGAATTTTGTCAGAGAATCCGGGTTGCGGCAATTCCCGTCTCGCCCGCTGCCCCGCCGAACGCTGCCGCCGGCGCAACCGCGGGCGGTCAGTTCTTCTCGGCCGCGAAGATGCCGGCCGCGAAATAGCCGTTGGTGTTGTCCTCGATACCGAACTGGCCGCCGGCATAGCGGGCGTTGTCGCCGCTGCCGGTGAAGAACGCCCCGCCCAGACTGCCGGTCCGGCTGGTGATCGTATCGCCGCTCAGCGAGCCGGTGAACCGGTGGGCCTGGGCGGCGGAGACGCCGCTGATCGTGCCCGAATAGTTGGTGCCGTCGAAGCTGGTGATGGCGAGCGTGCCGGTATCGGAGGCGAAGTTGTAGGTCTGGCTGTAGTTGCCGACCGCCAGGTAGGTGCGCGCGCTGGCGCCGCTGCCGCGGATTACCGTGCCGATCGCATGGCCGTTGTAGGTGGCGCTGCCGCCCAGCGACGCGATGTCGACCGCGTTCGCCGCGGTGCCGGCGACCCAGGTCGCCAGATGGGTGCGATCCCGCACGCCGCCGTTCTGCACGATGTCCGAGCCCCAGAAGCCCCATTGCAGCGCCTGGCAGTTGCAGAAGCTGACGCCGCTGGGAATGAAGCCGAGAGACGTCGAATCCAGGCTGGGCGAGGCCACGAGATAGGCGCGCAGGCGCGACACCGTGGCGCCTTCGACCGTCGCGGTCGTGTTGCCGGCCTCGACCGCGCCGAGGGCATCGTCGAAGGCGAAGAAGCTGCGGCCGTCGGCGTTGCCACCCAGCTGCACGGTAGTGTCGTCGGTGCCGGTGCCGGCGGAATCGTACTTGATGGTCGCCGCGATCTTGTTGTTTGCGGCAACCTTGATGAGGCTGATGCCGTCCAGCGGACCCTGGCTGTCGATGCGCCGCACGTCGGTCACGGTGCCCGATGCATTGGCCGCGATCAGCGCGCCGGTGACAAAGCCGGTAATGGTGCCGCCGGTGCGGGTCTCGCTCGCGCCGGTTTCCGGCGTGGCGTCGCGGTCGGCGACAGCGTTGGGGAAATAGCTCGTTGTCGATCCGTCGATACCGTCGGCGATGACCGGGGTCGGGGTCGTCGAGCCATCGGCGTTCAGCGTGGAGCCCTGCAGCACGAAGGCGTCCGGCCGGTCCTTGCCGAACAGGTGGGTGCCGTTGCCGTCCTCGCTCGACCCGACCGCGCCGTGGAAGAAGTAGTTCTGGCCGTTGTTGAGATTGGAGGAACCGCGCATGTGGCCGGCGATGGCGACGGCGTTGGGGCCGACCAGATTGAGATGGCCGATGAAGCCGCCGAACGCCGATTCCTGGGTCAGGCCGGCGCCGCGGACATGGACGTTGCCGAAGGCGACCGGACGCTGGTCCTGGTTGCCGCCGCCCAGCTGCCACAGCACGCCACCGTCGCCGACCGTGCCGTTGGAACCGGTGAAGCCGATCGAGCCGCCCAGGTCGGCGGGGATCAGCGGGATGTTCGAGCCGCTGACGAAATCCGGGCGCAGGTCGAATTCGTCGACACCGATCGTCGGGATATTCGCAATCGGCGTGCGGACGCCGAAGAACAGCAGGGCCCGGCTGCCGCTGCGCTGGATCTCGTTCAGCCGATAAACGTTGAAATCCCCCTTGGCCGAGGCGACGACGCTGCCCGAGACGGGCCCGAACGGGGTCTGCGTTCCGCCCGTCTGGAAGGTCACGGTTTGCCCCGGGACCGGCGCCGGCAGGTCCAGAAACTGGCCGCCCAGATTGGCCCGCAGCCGACCCTGGGTATCGATCACACCGTTGTTGAAGCGGCGATTGAACTGCGGCGACGCATCACCGGTGCCGCGCGAAGGTCCGGCATTGGGGCTGGTCTTGTAGCGCCCGGGAAATTGCGGCTGGCTTGAGACGTTTTCCAGCGCCGCCTGCTGCTCGGGCGCCTGGGTGTTGGGATCGTTGCCCGGGCCGAACAGCTGCGGGCCCTGGGGTCCGGATGGCAGCGAGGGATTGAAGACGGGAGTGATGCCGGCGGTCGGCGGGCCGCCCGAGAAGCGGTCGTTGACCATCTGCTGGTTGAGCAGCGGCTGCCGGCCGCCGGGGCCGCGCTGGCCGCCGCCAGGTCCCGGCCCCTGGCCCGGTCCCGCGCCCGGCACGCCGCCACCGGCCGGGTTCGCGGCCTGACCGGCGAGCGACTGGCCGCTCTGCTGGCCAGCGGTCTGTTGGTTCTGGTTCTGTTGGTTCTGGTTCTGCTGATTCTGGTTCTGTTGGTTCTGCGCTTGCTGGTTCTGGCCGTCGGCGTTGCCGGCCTGCTGGTTGTCTCCCCCCTGACCGTCGCCCTGTTGCTGACCGTCGCCGCCCTGACCGTCGCCCTGCTGGCCATCGCCACCCTGGCCGTCGCCCTGCTGGCCGTCACCTCCCTGCTGGTTGCCGCCCTGCTGGTTGCCGCCCTGGTTCTGCGCCACGTCCTGGCCGCTGCCTTCCTGGTTCTGCTGATCGCCACCGCCGCGATTGGCTTCCAGGCTGTCGAGCGAGGCCGACAGGCTGGCCGGCGCCGCGCGGCTGGCGGCACTGGGCGGGGCGCCGGCCGAGGTCGTCGTGACCTGGAAGCCGGGGCGGCTGACGGTGGTCGTCTGGCCGCCAGACGATACCGTCATCTGATCGCCGAACACGAAGGTCGCGGTTGTCCCTCCGGGAGGCGGACCGCCGGACGGACCGCCGGTCGGAGCGCCGCCGGCGGGAGGCCCTCCGGACGCACCGGCAGCGGGGGTGCCGCCCGCCGCCTGCTGCTGGGCGGCCTGCTGGGCGATGCCCGCGCCGTCGACCTGCGGCCCGGTGTTCGGGACGACATTGATGATGGTGATGCCGCCGCGGATGCCGATCGTGGCGGTCGGGGTCTTGAAGCGGACAGGCGTCTTCTTGGAGATCTTGCCGCCGACATAGCGGAACAGACCGCGAGTCGCCGAAAGCGCCAGCTTGCCGGTCTTGCTTTCGGGATCGTAGACGAACTCGTCGAGGACGATCTGGGCGCGAGGCCCGACCGTCAGGGCCGAGCCGTCCAGGAACAGGACCTGCGTGCGCCCCTCGGGGGAGGTTTCGAGGCGTTCGTTGTGCACGAGGCGATTGCCGATGAAGAGCTGGCGGACTTCGGCGTTGGGCGCCTTGCTTTCGACGACCGGACCGACGGCGGCAGCCACGCCGATATCCGTGTTCGCCTGCTGCGCCCCAGCGGCGAACGGAAGCAAAAGACCCAGCAGGCCCGTGAACAACAGGGCCGGAACGCGGGACGGGGCAGGACTGTACGGCATGCGCGGTTCACCTCGATTCCCTCCCGGTCTTCATATAGAGGCCGACGGCGGGGGGGAAGAGTGACCCGCGTCACCGCCCGGTTTCCGTCTCTCCGAGGAATGGCGTACCGCGCGCCCCGCGATTTCTTTCTCGAAAACAATCTAAACGGGTGTTTGAATAAGTACATCTCTAAATATGATCAAACCATACAATCTTCCGATGAAATTCCGTCGGTTTTCCTTGCCGAATTAAGCTCGTGTTCAGGTTCGGATGCAATAAAGCCAGGCTGAATTGGTGCCGGTCCGCCCCCCGGGGCGTATCCGGCCAAGCCGGAACGCGAGGACGACCATGTTCAAGATCCGATCCCTGAGCATCGCGGTGAAAATTCCGCTGCTGCTGGCCGCCGCGCTGGTGACGCTGTCGCTGGCGATCGGCGGCGCCAACTATCTCGCCGCCTCGGACGCCCTGCACGAATCCCGACGGGACATGCTGCAGGCCGTTGTCGCCTCGCGCACCGCACAGCTCGGCGACTATCTGTCATCGATCGAGCAGGACCTGCGCTTCATGGCCGGCAACCCGTCGATCATCGAGGCGGCCCAGCTGTTCACCGCGGCCTACGCCAAGCTGGACAGTCCGGTGACCTACCTGCAGAAGCACTACATCACCGACAATCCGCATCCCACGGGCGAGAAGGAAAAACTCGACAAGGCGGCCGACGGGTCGGCGTACAGCGACCTGCATGCCGAGCGCCATCCGTGGATCCGGCAGTTCCTGCAGGAGCGCGGCTACTACGACATCTTCCTGTTCGATACCGACGGCAACCTCGTCTACACCGTGTTCAAGGAACTGGACTACGCCACCAACCTGAACACCGGCGAGTGGAAGGACACGGATCTGGGCAACGCCTTCCGGGCCGCGCTGGCGAAGGGTCCGGCCGGCGGCCACAGTTTCTTCGATTTCCAGCCCTACGGGCCCAGCCACGGCGCGCCAGCGAGCTTCATCAGCGCCCCGCTGGTCGAGAACGGCAAGACGGTCGGCGTGCTGGTCTTCCAGATGCCGATCGACCGCATGCGGGCCATCATGGACAGCGCCGTCGGCCTCGGCGAGACCGGCGAGACCATCCTTGTCGGCCGCGACGGTCTGCAGCGCAACGATTCCCGCTTTACCGAGGAGAACGACATCCTGACGAAGAAGATCTCGGTGCCGGAGATCGCCTCGGCGTTCGAGGGCAAGACCGTGGTCTTCGAGGGCGAGGGCTGGAACGGCGCGCGGGCGGAGATGGCGGCCATGCCGCTCGACTTCACGGGCGTTCGCTGGATCGTCGCCGCCGGCGTCGATACCGAGGAAGCCTACGCCTCGATCGCGGAGATGCGGAACTCCAGTCTTGTCATCGCGCTGGTGACGCTGGCCCTGGTGCTGGGCGTCAGCATTCTCTTCACCCGCTCGATCACCGCCCGCATCGCCTCCACCACCGGGGCCATGCGCGCCCTGGCGGACGGCGATCTTTCGATCGCAGTGCCCGATGCCGGCCGCAAGGACGAGCTGGGCGCCATGGCCGATGCGTTGCAGATCTTCAAGGACAATGCCGGCGAGCGCCAGCGCCTGGAAGAGCAGCAGCAGGCCGATCAGGCCGAGCGCGAACGCCGCGCCGCCCTGATCGCCGAGCAGATCCAGGCCTTCGACGGGTCGGTCGGCGAAATCATCACCGCCTTCGGCGAGGCCGCCACGGGGCTGGAGGGCAGTGCGAAATCGATGATCGGCTCGGCGGACGAGGCCAACCGGCAGTCGAGCACCGTCGCGGCCGCCGCCGAGGAAGCCTCGGTCAACGTCCAGACCGTGGCCGCGGCCACCGAGGAGCTTTCGAGCTCGATCCGCGAGATCGGCCGCCAGGTGCAGAACTCGGCGACCATCGCCGGCCGCGCGGCCAGCGCCTCGCAGCAGGCCGACGAGCATGTCGGCACCCTGGGCGAGGCGGCAGCCGAAATCAGCAAGGTCGTCGACCTGATCCAGGACATCGCGGAGAAGACCAACCTGCTGGCTCTGAACGCAACCATCGAGGCGGCCCGCTCGGGCGAGGCCGGCAAGGGCTTCGCGGTGGTCGCCAACGAGGTGAAGTCGCTGGCCAGCCAGACGGCGCAGGCCACCGACGACATCGCCCGGCAGATCGGCGCGATCCAGGGTGCGACCGAGACCACGGTCTCGGCGATGCGCGACATCCAGTCGGTGGTCAACGAGGTCAACGAGATCTCGTCGACGATCGCCGCGGCGGTCGAGGAACAGTCGGCCTCCACCGAGGAGATCTCGCGCAGCATTCAGGAGGTGGCCAACGCCACCCAGCACGTCACCGAGACAATCTCCGGGGTGCACCAGGTGGCCGGCGAGACCGGCGCGGCGGCGCAGCAGGTCTCCGCCGCCTCCAGCGATCTGGGCGGCAAGTCGGAGAAGCTGCGCACGACCATCGACGGCTTCCTGAGCCAGGTGCGCGCCGCCTGACCCCGGCTCCCGGCGAACGGAAACGGGCCCGGCGGGCAACCGCCGGGCCCGTGCCTGTTCTCCTCGTCGATCCGCGGCCGCGCCGCGGGCGGCTCAGGTGAAGTGCGGGATCACCTGCTCGGCATATTCCGCGATCAGCCGTTCCTCGTCGCCATTGTCGAGATAGATGTTGAACTGGGTGACGCCGGCCTTTTCGAGCTGCTTCAGCTTCTCCACATGCCGCGCCGGATCGCCGAGCACCGCAAAGCTCTCGACGATGTCGGGGGTGATGAAGTCGAGATAGGGATTGTCGCTCTCGCCGTGCTTCGAATAGTCGTAGCCGCGGCGCTTCTCGATATAGGCGGTCAGGCTGGGCGGCACGTCGGTATTGTCGGTGCCGTACTTCTCGACGATATCGGCGACATGGTTGCCGACCATGGCCGGAAACCACTTGGTGCGCTCGACGCATTCCTCCATCGGGCCGCTGAAGGCCGGCGCGGCCGACATGACCCGGAATTTCGACATGTCCCGGCCGGCCGCCTTGCCGGCGGCGATCGCCTGGTCGGCGAGGAACTTGCAGATGCCCGGCTCGGCGATCTGCAGGATCAGGCCGTCGCCATGTTCGCCGGCGGTCTTCAGCGCCATCGGCCCGTAGGCCGCGATCCAGACCGGCAGCTCGTAGCCCGTCGCCCAGGGGAACTGGACCGGGTTGGGACATTCGCCGTACTGCACCTCGTCGCCGCGCACCATCGCCTTCATCGCGTGCGTGAACTCGGCCACCCGCGCCAGACGGGCCGGCTTCTTGCCCATCACGCGCACGGCGCTGTCGCCGCGGCCCAGGCCGATGTCGAAACGGCCTTCGGACTGCACGGCCAGCGAGCCGAACAGGCTGGCGGCGACAGACCAGTCGCGGGTGTTCGGGTTGGTGACGCAGGGCCCGAAGCGCATCGTCGTCGTGTGCTCGATGCACATCGCCATGGCGACGAAGCTCTCGCGCCAGAGGATGTGGGAATCGTAGAACCAGCAATAGCCGAAGCCTCCGGACTCGGCCTGGCGCACGAGATAGCGGGCCCGGTCCGGCCGGACGGTGCCCTTGAAACAGATCGCGAATTCCATATCCGGTTCCTCCCTGGAGGGTGCGGGCGGGTCGCCGCGCAAAAATTTTACCAAACAGTCAAATTTTATCCAGACCCGTGACGGACGCGGCCGGACGGCGGAAATCCACTTCGTGGCAGGCGCCGTCGAGATCGAGGCGCGCGGTCGCCGGCGCGGTTTCGGCAATCACCCGGCCGCGGCGGATGACGAACAGCCGGGCAGGGCGCAGCCGCAGCGCCTCGATGGGGTCGCCGGCCTGCAGCACGACGAGGTCGGCATGGCAACCCGGCGCCAGTCCATAGTCTTCCAGGTGCAGCAGGCCGGCGGCGGTCGTCGTGACCGCGTCGAAGCAGGCGCGCATCTCCGCGAGGCCGGTCATCTGGGCGACATGCAGGCCCATGTGCGCGACCTCGAGCATGTCGTGGCTACCCAGCGAATACCAGGGATCCATGACGCAATCGTGGCCGAAGGCCACGGGGATGCCTTCCGCCAGCATCTCCTTCACCCGGGTCAGGCCGCGGCGCTTGGGATAGGTGTCGTGCCGGCCCTGGATGGTGATGTTGATCAGCGGATTGGCGATCGCGCCGACGCCGGCCTCGGCGATCAGCGGCAGCAGCTTGCTGACATAGTAATTGTCCATCGAATGCATCGACGTCAGGTGCGAGCCGGCGACGCGCCCCTCCAGACCGAGCCGCACGGTCTCCGCGGCCAGGGTCTCGATGTGCCGGGAATTCGGATCGTCGGTCTCGTCGCAATGCATGTCGACGAGCAGGCCGCGTGCCGCCGCGATCTCGCACAGCCGGGCGACGGACCGCGCGCCGTCCGCCATGGTCCGCTCGAAATGCGGGATGCCGCCGACCACGTCGACCCCCATGTCCAGCGCCCGCAGCAGGGTCTCCTCCGCGCCCGGCAGGCGGTAGAAGCCGTCCTGGGGGAAGGCCACGAGCTGCAGGTCGAGGAAGGGCGCCATCTCGCGGCGCACCTCGAGCAGCGCCTCGACCGCGAGCAGGCGCGGATCGCCGGTGTCGACATGCGAGCGGATCGCCAGCGTGCCCCGGGCGATCGACCAGCGACAGAGGTCGAGCGCGCGCTGGCGTACCGCGTCCACGGTCAGCTCGGGTTTCAGTTCGCCCCACAGCGCGATGCCTTCCAGCAGGGTGCCGCTCTCGTTCAGCCGCGGCAGGCCCAGGCTGAGGGTCGCGTCCATGTGGAAATGCGGATCGACGAACGGCGGCGTGACGAGCTGGCCGGCAACGTCGATGGTGCGGGCCGCGTCGCCCTCGACCGCCGGCGCCAGGGCGACGATGCGGTCGCCGGCAATGGCGATGGTCTGGCCGCGCCGGCCGTCGGGCAGGGTGGCGTCGGTGAGCTTCAGGTCGAACATCGTCGCATCGCCTCCGGGGTATGTCGCCTGCGCCGGCGGGCGCGTCAGACCCGCTCGCCGCGGCGGAAGGGCACCAGCAGGGCCTTGGGATAGCGGGCCCGCCGCGCGATCAGCACCATCGCGGCAATCGACAGCAGGTAGGGCAGCATCAGGAAGAACTGGTAGGGAATGAAGGCGCCGGCGAGCTGCTGCGCGCGCACCTGCATGGCGTCCAGTCCGGCGAACAGAAGCGCCCCGAGCAGCGCCTTGCCCGGCCGCCAGCTTGCGAAGATCACCAGGGCGACGCAGATCCAGCCGCGGCCGTTGATCATGCCGAAATAGAAGGCGTCGAAGGCCGACATGGTGATGAAGGCGCCGCCGACCGCCATGAAGGCGCTGCCGACGACGACGGCGCCGGTGCGCACCGCCAGCACGTCGATGCCCTGCGCCTCGACCGCGACCGGGCTCTCGCCGGCCATCCGCACGGCCAGGCCCACGGGCGTGCGCTCCAGCACATACCACACGGCCGGCACGCTCAGGAGGGCGAGATAGGTCAGCGGCGTCTGCGTGAACAGCGCCTCGCCCAGCACCGGGATCTCCGAGAGCAGCGGCACCGCATAGGGCTCGAACGGCTGGATCTTCGGCGGCGTCGTCGCGGTCGGCAGCAGCATGCGGAAGACGTAGTAGGACAGCGAGGAAGCGAACAGCGTGATGCCGATGCCGGTGACGTGCTGGCTGAGGCCCAGATGCACCGTGAAGCCGGCATGCAGCAGACCGAACAGGCCGCCGATGAAGGCCGCGAAGGCGACGCCGGTCCACAGGTCGCCGCCCTGATAGACCCACATCCAGCCGGCCATGGCGCCCATCGTCATGATGCCCTCGATGCCGAGGTTGAGCACGCCGGCACGCTCGCAGATCAGTTCGCCCAGGGTGCCGAAGATTAGCGGGCTGACAATGCGCAGGGTCGCGGCCCAGAAGCCGGCGGTCATCAGGATGTCGACGAACTCGCCCATGCTTCAGCGCCAGCGCAGGCGGAACTGCGTCAGCATGACCGCCACCAGGATCGACAGGATGGAAACGCCGACCAGGACGTCGGCGATGTAGGTCGGCACGGCGACCGCGCGGCTCATCGAATCCGCGCCGACGGTGACGATCGAGAGGAACAGGGCGGAGGCGATCACCCCAAGGGGATGCAGCTGCGCCAGCATCGCCACGGCGATGCCGGTGTAGCCGAAGCCCGGGGAGATATCGAGGGTGAGGTAGCCCTTCAGGCCGCTGACCTCGCTGACCCCGGCGAGGCCGGCCAGCCCGCCGCTCAGCAGCGCCGTCATCACCACCGTGCGCCGCACGTTGATGCCGGCGAAACGGGCGGCCTCCGCGTTCTCGCCGACCGCCCGGATCTCGTAGCCCCACACGGTGAAGCGCAGCAGCAGCCAGACGCCGAGCGCGGCCAGCAGGGCGACGATCAGGCCGGCATGCAGGCGGCCCTTGTCGAGCAGCTTGGGCAGCACGCCCTCGTCCACGATCGGCGCGGCCTGGGGCCAGCCCAGCGACATCGGATCCTTCCACGGCCCCTCGATCAGGTAGCCGACGAACAGCAGCACGACGAAGTTCAACAGCAGCGTGGTCACCACCTCGTCGACGCGGAGAAAGGTCTTCAGCAGCACCGGCACCAGCAGCAGCGCGCCGCCGGCCAGCGCGCCGGCCAGCAGCAGCAGCGGGATCATCGCCGGCGCCGGCAGGCTGATCAGGCCCGTGCCCAGGAAGGTGGCCGCCAGCGTGCCGGCGTAGAACTGCCCCTCGGCGCCGATATTGTAGAACTTCGCGCGGAAGGCGATCGCCGCGGCCAGGCCGGTCAGGATCAGCGGGATGGCGCGCGCCAGGGTTTCGGTCAGCGCGAAACGCGAACCGAGCGCGCCCTTGATCAGCGCGCCGTAGGCGGTGGGCACGGATTCGCCGGCCCAGAGGATCAGCACCGAGCCGATCGCCATGGTCGCGACCACCGCGCCGGCGGGCGCGAGCAGCAGGCCGAGGGCGCCGGTGCGGGCGCGCGGTTCAAGGCGCATGCGCGGCCTCCTCCCCGGCGCCTCGGGCGGTCCCGGGCGTGCCGGCCGGATCGTGTCCGGCCATCATCAGGCCGATCTCGGTCTTGCCGCGGTCCGACGGCGCGAAGGGGGCGCTCATGCGCCCAGCATGCATGACCGCGATCCGGTCGCTGAGCGCCAGCAGTTCGTCCAGGTCTTCCGAGATCAGCAGGATCCCGGCGCCGTCGGCCCGGGCGGCCAGCAGCCGGCCCTGGACGTAGGCGATCGCGCCCTCGTCGAGGCCGCGCACCGGCTGGTTGGCGAGAATGAAGCCCGGCGCCGGCGACAGCGCGCGGGCCAGGATGAGCTTCTGCACGTTGCCGCCCGAAAGCAGCCGGATCTCCGCCTCCGGTCCCTCGCAGCGCACGTCGAACCGTGCGATCAGGTCCTCCGCGTGGGCCCGCGCCCGGGCGCCGTCGAGCAGCCGGCCGAACCGGGCGAAGGGCGGCCGGCGCAGGCCCTCGCTCATCAGGTTCTCCGCCACGCTCATCGTGCCGACCACGCCGGCACCGTTGCGGTCCTCGGGAATGCGGCCGACCCCGCGGGCGGTCAAGGCGGCGGGCGGCAGGCCGTCGATGCGCTCGCCGTTCAGGCGGATCGTGCCCCCGGCTGGCGCGGCGAGACCCGAGAGCAGGTCGGCGAGCGACGCCTGGCCGTTGCCGGCAGGCCCGGCGTG
>JBGTSP010000132.1:0-11808 GCA_041940205.1 Alphaproteobacteria bacterium | reverse complement strand
AAGCCCTTGTCGGCGATCGCCAGCGCCTGCCGGGCGTTCTGCTCGACCATCAGGATGGCGATGCCGGCCGCGCGGATCTCCAGGATCCGGTCGAACAGTTCGTCCATCACGATCGGCGAGACGCCGGCGGTCGGCTCGTCCAGCATCAGCACGCCGGGCCGTGTCATCAGGGCGCGGCCGACGGCGACCTGCTGGCGCTGGCCGCCCGAAAGCTCCCCCGCGGCCTGGCCGCGCTTCTCGCGCAGCACCGGAAACAGCGCGAAGACCTGCTCCAGGGTCTCGGAGAAATCGTCCTCGCGCAGGAAGGCGCCCATCTCGAGATTTTCCTCGACGGTCATGCCGGTGAACACGTTGTTGTTCTGCGGCACGAAGGCCATGCCGCGCTTGACCCGGTCCTGCGGGCTCAGGTCGGTGATATCCTCGCCGTCCAGCCGCACGGAGCCCGAGCGCACGTTCAGCATCCCGAAAAGCGCCTTCATCCCCGTCGATTTGCCCGCGCCGTTGGGGCCGACGATCACCGCGATCTCGCCGCGGTCGACGGCGATGGTGCAGCCCTTGAGGATGTCGGCGCCGCCGTAGCCGCCGGTCATGTGCTCGCCGATCAGGTAGCTCATGCCACGGCCGGTCCCTGGCTGTCGCTGCCGCCGGCGGCGGGATCGGCATCGAGGTTCTTCAGTCCGGTGCCCAGATAGGCCTCGATCACGTGCTCGTCGGCCTTCACCTCGTCCGCCGTGCCCTCGGTCAGCACCGCGCCCTCGGCCATGACGATCACCGGATCGCAGAGCCGGGAGATGAAGTCCATGTCGTGCTCGATCATGCAGAAGGTGTAGCCGCGCTCGCGGTTGAGCCGCAGGATGGCGTCGCCGATGGTCCTGAGCAGGGTCCGGTTGACGCCGGCGCCGACCTCGTCGAGCAGCACCACGCGGGCGTCCACCATCATCGTGCGCCCCAGTTCCAGCAGCTTCTTCTGTCCGCCCGACAGGTTGCCCGCCTGCTCGTCGGCGACGGGCCCGAGGCCGAGAAAGGCGATGACGTCGTCCGCGTTGTCGCGGTTCGCCGCCTCCTCCTCGCGCACCCGGGCGGGCTGCAGCCAGGCGCCCAGCAGGCTCTCGCCGGTCTGCCCGGCGGGCACCATCATCAGGTTCTCGCGCACCGTGAGCGTGGCGAACTCGTGCGCGATCTGGAACGTGCGCAGCAGCCCCTTGTGGAACAGTTCGTGGGGTTTCAGCCCGGTGATGTCCTCGTCGCCGAGGAAGATCCGGCCCTCGGTGGGCGCGAAGGTGCCGGCGATCAGGTTGAACAGGGTGGTCTTGCCGGCGCCGTTGGGACCGATCAGGCCGGTGATCGAGCCGGCCGCGATCTCCAGGCTGGCCCGGTCGACGGCCTTCACGCCGCCGAAATGCTTCGAGACGTCGACGACCCGGATCATGCGCAGGGGCCGGTCATCGGGCCGGACATCGCGGGAACGGAAGGGTACATGCGGGAATTGCGCGAGGATGTCCCGGCGGCGGAGCGCCGCCGGGACCGCCTCATGCCGCGATCAACGGAAACGAACGGTGGTGTTCTTGCCGTCCTTGACCAGGATCTCGCGATAGTTGCCCGCGCTCTCGCCCGCGCCGATCAGCTCGACCGCCGAAGCGCCGACATAGTCGACCTCGCCGCCGCCGGCGAGGATCTTCAGCGCCTTGGCGAGCTCGCCCGGATAGATCTTCTCGCCGGGCTTGTTGGCGACATCCATCACCTTGTCCTTCAGCTTGGCGCTGTCGGAAGAGCCGGCGGCCTGCATGGCCAGCAGGATCAGCGCCGCCGCGTCGTAGGACTCGGCCGAGAACGGACCGGCCTTGAAGCCGGCGGCCTTGGCCATGTCGGCGAACTTCGCCGCGCCCGGGCTGTCGGTGCCCGGCACGGTGCCGAAGGAGCCGTTCAGGTCGTCGCCGATGGCCAGCGGCAGGCTGTCGCCGATCATGCCGTCGGGCAGGACGAAGGTGTCGAAGGCGCCGGTATCGAGCGCGGCCTGGATCACGCCCTTGCCGCCCTGGTCGAGATAGCCGGCCACCACCAGCACGTCGCCGCCGGCCGCGGCCAGCGCCGCGACTTCGGCCGAATAGTCGCCCTTGCCGTCTTCATGCGCGGCGGAAATCGTCACCTTGCCGCCGGCGGCCTCGAAGTTGTTGCGGATGCTTTCCGCCAGGCCCTTGCCATAGTCGTTGTTGGTGTAGGTCAGGGCGATCGTGTTGATGCCCTTGTCCTTGAGGATCGCGGTCAGCACCTGGCCCTGGCGGGCGTCCGACGGGGAGGTACGGAAGAACAGGCCGTTGTCCTCGATCGTCGAGAGCGCCGGCGAGGTCGCCGACGGCGAGATCATCACCACGCCGTTGGGCATGGCGACATTCTTCAGCATCGCCGTGGTCACGCCCGAGCAGTCGCCGCCGACGATGGCGTTGACCCGGTCGGAGGTGATCAGGCGCTCGGTCGCGGTGGTCGCCGCGGCGGAGTCGGTGCAGGTGGTGTCGCCGCGCACCGAGACCACGGTCTCGCCGCCCAGCAGGCCCTTGCTGTCGCTGACTTCCTTGATCGCCAGCTCGGCGCCGGCGGCCATGTCCGGCGTCAGCGATTCGATCGGGCCGGTGTAGCCCAGAATCACGCCGATCTTCACTTCGGCCGAGGCCGCGGACGTCAGCAGCGCCAGGGCGGCCGAAGCAAGCAGAATCCTCTTCATCCCTCTCTCCCTTGAATGGTCGGCCGCTGGGGTCGCGGCGCGATCTCATTGTGGCGCGATCCTCATGGGATTGACACGCCTTTCGCGGTTGCCGCGCCGTCCGCCTGCCGTAAGCCGGGAGCGGAGCTCCCGGGGTGCGCGACGCGCGGCGCGGAGGGAGTCCTACTCCGCAACAATTTCGTTGCGCAATATCCCAATGCGGTCGATGTCGACCTCGATCACGTCGCCGGGCCGCATCCAGACCTGCGGGCTGCGCCCGAAACCCACGCCCGACGGGGTGCCGGTGGAGATCACGTCGCCGATGGCGAGCGGAAAGATCCGCGAGATGTAGGCGATCAGCGTGGGGATATCGAACAGCAGGTCGCTGACCGGGGTCGCCTGCATCTCCTCGCCGTTGAGCCGCGTGGTCAGGTTCAGCGCGGCCGGATCGGGAATCTCGTCGGCGGTCACCATCCAGGGACCGAAGGCGCCGGAATGCCAGAAATTCTTGCCGGCGAAGACGCTGCCCTCGCGCTGCAGGTCGCGCAGCGAGCCGTCGTTGAAGCAGGCATAGCCGGCGACATGGCCGAGCGCGTCGGCCGCCGCGATATGCCGACCGGGACGGCCGATGACGACCGCCAGCTCGCCCTCGAAATCGTAGTGGTCGGAAGCGATCGGGCGCACCATGGCCTCGCCGTGGCCGACCTGGCAGTGCGGCGCTCGGGAGAACAGCGAGGGCTGCGCCGGCGGGGTGGCGCCCATCTCCTCGATGTGCCGGCGGTAGTTCAGGCCCACGCAGGTGATGCGCCCGGGATCGGGAACCGGCGGCAGGAAGGTGATCTCGTCGAAGCGGTAGTCGCCGGGCTCCGCCTCCAGTTCGACCAGCGCCGGCAGGTTGGCGAGCGCGCTCTTCAGGTCCGGCAGATGCGGCGCAAGCCGGCGTCCGGCGTCGATCACGGTCTCGCCGGTGACGATGCCGTAACTGGCCGTATCGTCCTTGCGGAAACTCAGAAGTTTCATCGGGCATCCTCCCCCGGCTGGCCCCGCGGGCGATCCTGCCATAGCGTCCGGCCGCGACAAATCGGGATTCGTTCGGGAGAACCGGAACATGAGCGGCACACGCTACGACTTCAGCGGCCTGCACGCGGCGATGCGGCAGACCGTGGACGGGGACCTGCTGGCCGGGGTGTCCTCGGCCGTGCTGGTCGGCCAGGACCTGGTCGACCTGCATTGCGTCGGCCACGCGGACCGCGAGGCCGGCATAGCGCTGAACGAGGATCACCTGTTCCGGATCTTCTCGAACACCAAGCTCGTCACCTCGCTGGCGATCCTGACCCTGGCCGAGGAGGGCACCCTGTCGCTGGACGATCCGGTCGAACGTTTCCTGCCGGCGCTCGCCGACCGCCGCGTGCTGCGGCCCGGGGCGGAGCGGGCCGACGACACCGTGCCGGCCGAGGAACCGATCCGGATCCGCCACCTGCTGAGCCACACATCGGGACTGGGCTACGGCGTGCTGGACCCGGGCACGCTAATCCATCGCCTGTTCGCGGAAGCCCGGGTGCACGATCCGGCGGCCGACCTCGAGGAGATGGTGAACCGGCTGGCGGACCTGCCGCTGCTCTACCAGCCGGGCACGAGCTGGGAATATTCGATCGCCACCGACGTGCTGGCGCGGGTGCTGGAAGTGGCCTGCGGGGCGCGCTTCGATGCCGTGCTCAGGCAGCGGATCTTCGAGCCGCTGGGCATGCGCGACACCGGCTTCGTGGTGCCCGAGAGCGATGTCGGCCGGCTCGCCGGCTACTACCAGGGCGCCAGCCTGGAAGAGCCGATGAAGCCGGGCCTGACCCGGGCCGAGGAGCCCTTCCCCGGAGCCTATCTGACGGCGGTCGCGCGGCAGTCGGGCGGCGGCGGCCTGGTCTCCTCGCTGCCGGACATGATCGCCCTCATGCGCTGCCTGCTGCCCGGCGGGCCGGAACTGGTCTCGCCCGCGACCCGCCTGCAGTTCGCCCGTCCGCTGACGGCGCCGGGCGTCAACATCCGCTTCCAGCGGATCGGCGAGGTCAAGGGCAAGGGCTACGGGCCGATCGGCGCGATCACCACCGAACCGATGAGCATCGAGCCCGCCGGTGCGCGCGGCGAGGTGCAATGGGGCGGCGTCGCCGGCACCCACTGGTGGTTCCATCCCGACAAGAACATCGCCGGGCTGAACATGAGCCAGCGGGTGATGGGCTTCTGGCACCCCTTCTCGTTCGCGCTGAAGCGCGAGGTCTACGCCGCGCTGGGCGCCTGAATCCGGCCTCAGCCCTGCTCCGGCGGCGAGACCGCGCGCAGGGTCATGTCGCGCAGGGTCACCAGGCCGACCATGCGGCCCTCGTCGGTGACCAGCGCGCGGCCGACGCCGAAGCGGGTCAGCAGGCGGATGGCGTACTTGATGTTCATCTGCGTCGAGACCGTGAGCACCGGCTTGCGCATCACCTCGTAGACCGAGGTGCGGTCGACCGAGCGGTCGATCGAGACCACCTTCTCGGCGATCTCCCGCACGGTGACGATGCCGAACTCGTCGCCCTCGTGCCGCCTGTCGATGACCAGCGAGGACACGCCGTGCCGGTTCATCAGGTCGAGCGCCTCGCGCACCGAGGCCAGCCCGTCGACCACGTGCAGGTCGCGGGTCATCACCGCGCCGACGGCGGTGAAATCCCGTTCGCTCATAGCTCGTCTCCGATTTCCTGTTCCAGGGTCTTGATCTGCGAGGTCAGCCCGACGGCATCCTCGATGTCGACAACGAAGGCGACGCCGGTGCCGGGCTCCTCGTCGAAGCGGCCGGCGACGGCGATGCTCTCGAGGATGTCCCGGCTCATGTGTTCCTCGACCAGGAACAGGATGACGTCGCGCAGGCCCTCGATGGAGAGGCCGAGAAAGGTGGTCGCGGGCTTCAGGCCCTCGCCGCGGGCGCTGGTGATCACGGTGCAGCCGGTGGCCCCGTGCTCGCGCGCCATGTCGACGATCTGGTCGGTCTTCTCGTCCTGCACCATGGCCACGATCAGCTTGAACTTCATGCCGGTCCTCCTTGTTCGGACGGTTCGGAACGGGATTGTCGCGCCTGCGCCCGGTGCGCCCGCCAGAGCCCGATCTGGGCGTAGCCCATCACCGTGATCATCGGGAACAGGCTGGCCAGCGCGATCAGGCCGAAGCCGTCGAGCAGCGGGCTGCGGCCGGGCACCGTGGAGGCGAGGCCGAGGCCGAGCGCGGCGACCAGCGGCACGGTCACGGTCGAGGTCGTCACCCCGCCGGAATCGTAGGCCAGCGGAATGATCGCCTTGGGCGCGTACCAGGTCTGCACGATCACCACCGCATAGCCGGCGATCATGTAGAAATACAGCGGCGTGCCCGAGACGATGCGGTAGGTGCCGACCGCCAGGCTGGTGGCGACCCCGAGCGCCACGGCGAGGCGCAGGCCCCAGGCGCCGACCGATCCGCCCGAGACGTCGCGCGCCTTCAGGGCGACGGCGATCAGCGAGGGTTCGGCGATGGTGGTGGCGAAGCCGACGGCGAAGGCGAACAGGTAGGTCCAGTAATAGTCCGACCAGTCGAGCGTGGCGATGTCGCGGCCGCCGCCGACGAAGGCGGGATCGGTGAGCTGCGTCGCCATCACCTTGCCCAGCGGGAACAGCGCCTCCTCCAGGCCGACCAGGAACAGCGCCAGGCCGAGCACGACATAGAGCGAGCCGACCAGGATCTGCTTCAGGTGCGGCAGTTTCTGGCGCAGCACGCCGACCTGGAAGACCAGCAGGATGCCGGCGATCGGCGCCACGTCGAGCAGCGTCGAGGCAAGGGTCGAGAGGATGGTGACGAGCCAGGCGCTCACAGCAGGCTCACCGCGATGCCGAACAGCAGCACGAAGATGATCGGCGACAGGCTGGCGAAGGCGATCAGGCCGAAGCCGTCGATCATCGGGTTGCGGCCGCGGATCACCGTGGCCAGGCCGACGCCGAGGGCGGTGACCAGCGGCACCGTGATGGTCGAGGTCGTCACCCCGCCGGAATCGTAGGCGATGCCGATGAAGGCCTTGGGCGAGACCGCGGTCAGCGCCACCACCAGGACGTAGCCGGCGATGATGATCCAGTGGATCGGCCAGCCCTTGAGGATGCGGAACACGCCCAGCACCAGCGAGGCGCCGACGGCCACGGCCACGGTGTAGCGCAGACCGAGCGCGTAGAGCCGGCGGGTCTCCGCCTCGTCGGCCAGCAGGCCGGCGCCGGCCAGCGTCGCCACCGCTTCGTCGCAGACCGCGATAAGCGCCGGTTCGGCCACCGTCGTGCCGAAGCCCAGGCCGAAGGCGAACAGCAGCAGCCAGGCGAGGCTGCCCTTGCGGGCGAAGGCCCCGGCCAGGCTCTCGCCGATCGGGAACAGGGCCATCTCCAGGCCCTGGATGAAGATCGCGAGGCCGACCATGACCAGCAGCAGGCCGACCAGGATGTTCCCGAGATCGGGAATCGGCTGCTGCAGGACGACGAGCTGGAAGAAGCCGATGATCAGGACGATGGGCGCGAGGTCGCGGGCGGTTTCCGCGAACAGGCGCAGCATCGAGACCAGACCTCCCAGCATGCCCCCTCCGTCGTTGTGCGGCCGGCGCGCCGAATGCCGCCATCCTGCGCCGGCCCGCCGGCGGCCTCAATGCGGCGTCGCGTCCCCCCGGAACGGCCTCCGCCGGAATCGCAACCCCGGCCTAGCCGGCGGGCTCGCGCGGCGGATCGCCGAGATAGCGGATCTGCCCGGCCGGGATGTGCCGCCAGACGCTGTCCTGCTCGACTTCCTCCAGATAGTGCGCGCCCATGCTGACCGAGCGCGCGGTCAGCAGGAACAGCCGCGTCGCCCGCCAGTCGAAGCCCAGGTCGAGGGCGACGACCGCGCTCACGCCGTCGAGGTTCATCGGCACCGCGCGGCCGCCGCGGGCGGCCTGGAGCGCCGTCTCGAGGGCAAGGCCGAGCCGGCAATAGGGCCCGAACCGGCCGGTCTCGCGGGCGACCCGCAGCACCGCCGGCGCCCGCGGATCGGCGCCGTGCAGCGGAATGCCGTAGCCCGGCAGGCGCACGCCCTGCGCGCGCGCCTCGGCCACCAGCGTTTCGGCGAGATCCGCCAGCGCGGCCTCGTCGGGCCTCTCCCCGGCCGCGAGCCGCGGTCCCAGCCGTTCGGCCAGCAGCTTCGCGAGCTGTTCGCCCAGCCCGCCCATGCGGTCGCCGAACGCGAGGATGCCGCCCCCCACGGCGGCCTGGATGCTGGTGCCGTAGGAGGCGAAGCAGCGGGAGATCATCGAGGGCGGGGCGATCCCGTGCTCGACGCAGGCAACCAGCAGGGCATCGAGCAGCCGGGCCTCGTCCGCGTCCGGCCGCCGGCCCTGCAGCATCAGGAACATCATGCCGGCGAAGCCGATCCCGCCGATCAGTTCCGACAGGCGCTCGCCGCGGACCACGACCTCCTCTTCCTCGCCGTTGCTGACGACCTGGCAGATCGCCGTCTCCCATTCCGACATGTCGCGCGTGCGCATGCATCCCTCCCCGTTCGGCGACGGACGCCCGACTTGCGAAGCGCCCGACAAAGCCCGAGATTCACCTTGAATTAACGTTGGCCGCAAACAGTGCAGGGAACGCGGAGGGAGACAAGGGCCCGATCATGCTGATCGATCTGCAGTCCTACCGGCACCGCCAGGCCGGGAGCGCGCCGGAAACGGCGCCGGCAAGGCCGCGCGCCTGCGAGGTCGAGACCCGGACCGACGGCATCCTGCCCGCCGACCTGGGCAGCCTGGAACGCGAGCTGCTGAACTACTGGCGCTGGAAGCGCGGCGAGCGGGCGATGCCCCGTCCCGACGACATCCGCGCCAGCGAGATCCCGGGCCTGCTGCACGCCATCGCCATCATCGACGACCGGCCGCAGTCGCGCTATCGCCTGAAGGTGCGCTTCGCCGGGCGGGAGCTCGAATACGGTTTCGGCCACGCCATCGCCGGCCACTATCTCGACCGCATCTATGACGGCAGCGACTACTGGGAGGTGATGGCCCAGTACCGCGATTCCCTGGACAACGCCCGGGTCACCTTCCGCCGCCGGGACGTGGTCGACAGGCGCAACCTGCGCTGGAGCCACGACCGGCTGATCCTGCCGCTTTCCAGCGCCGGCGACAGCGCCGACGCCCTGCTGATCATGGTCTCCTACCGGCAGGCCGCCTGAGGCTTCGCCCGCACGCGCCAGGAGTCATGCAGCATGCATGACCCGGCCGCGAGGCCGGATCAGCCGCCGAGCCGGCGGCGGTAGAGGTCGAACATCCGTTCCCAGTGCCGCTCGCCGGCCGCCTTCACGTAGACCGCCCGCTCGGGGAAGGCGAAACCGTGCTCGGTGCCGGGATAGACCTCCACCCGGTGGGGCACTCCGGCGGCTTCCAGCATCGGCGCCATCTGGTCGACCTGTTCCTGCGGCACGAAGGGATCGTCCTCGGCGAAGGCGAGATAGACCTCGCCCCCGATCTTCGCGGCGTCCAGATGCGGCGAATCCTCGGCCTTGGTGATGATGCCGACGCCGTAATAGGAGGCGATGGCGGCGAAATCGTCGGGATAGGCCGCGCCCACGGCCATCACGAACTGCCCGCTCATGCAGTAGCCGACGCAGCCCAGCGGCCCGTCGGCGGCGGCCGCGTCGTCGCGGATGGCGGCCAGCAGCGGCGCCGTGTCGGCGACCACGCCCGCGTTCGACAGCGAGCGCATGACCTTGAACATCTTGTCGCGTTCGCCGTCGTCGACGCGAATGCGCTCGCGATCGAAGCCGAAGCCGCCCTCGCGGCCGACCCGGTAATAGAGGTTCGGCAGCGCCACATAGTAGCCGGCGGTGCCCAGCCGGCGGGCCATGTCGCGCAGCTCCTCGCGCATGCCCGGCGCGTCCTTGTACATGATGACCGCGGGATGCGGCCCGCCCTCGTCGGGATGGCAGACGAACGTGTCCATCACCCCGTCCGGCGTCGCGATCTCCAGAATCTTCTCCTGCATGCGCCCCTCCCTGCTCGCGTGGCGGGCGCAGACTGCGGCAACGCCGCCCGGCCGGCAAGCCGGCGGCGCGCCGGGACCGATTGAGCGCGTCCGGCGGCTGTGATAGGCCCGCGCGCATGAACACGTTCCCTGCGCCCGAAGTCCCGGTTTTCTGCGCCATCGACGTCGCCGATCTGGACCGCGCGGTGATGCTGGCGCGGGCCGTCAGGACCGCCGGCATCGGCCTCAAGTTCGGCATGGAATTCGTCAACGCCTTCGGACCGGCCGGCGTGCGGCGGGTCGCCGACGAGGCCGACGCGCCGTTCTTCCTGGACCTGAAGTTCCACGACATTCCCAACACCGTGGCCGGCGCGGTGCGCGCGGTTTCGGCGCTGCGGCCGTTCGTGCTGAACGTGCACGCCGCCGGCGGGGTCGCGATGATGCGGGCGGCCGCGGAGGCCGCCGCCGGCGCCGCCGAGACCAGCGGCGCCCCGCGCACCCTGGTGATCGCGGTGACGGTGCTGACCAGCCTGGACGACGACGACCTCGCCGCTGTCGGCCTCGCGGGCACGGCGCAGGAGGCGACGGTGCGGCTTGCCCGCCTGGCGCAGCAGGCCGGCCTCGACGGCGTGGTCTGCTCGCCCCTCGACATCGCGGCGGTGCGGGAAGCCTGCGGCCCCGACTTCCGGCTGATGACCCCCGGCGTGCGGCCGGCGGGCAGCGCGCTGGGCGACCAGAAGCGGGTGATGAGCCCGGGCGAGGCGACCGCCGCCGGCGCCGACTGGCTGGTGGTCGGCCGGCCGATCACCGAAGCCGAGGATCCCGGCGCCGCCGCCGCGGCGATCGCCGGCGAGATCGCGGCCGCGGCCCGGCCGTGAGCCCCGCCGCGCCATGAGCGTCGAAGCCAAGATCTGCGGCATCACCGATGCCGCCGCGCTGGACGCCGCCGTGCAGGGCGGGGCGCGCTGGATCGGCTTCGTCTTCTATCCGCCCTCGCCGCGGTCGCTCGGCCTGAAGGAGGCCGCCGACCTGGCCCGCCGGGTGCCCGAGGGCATCGAGAAGGTCGGCCTGTTCGTCGACCCCGACGATGCCCTGCTCGTCGGCGCCATCGCCGCCATCGAGCCGCAGCTGCTGCAGCTGCACGGCAGCGAGAGCCCGGCGCGGGTGCGCGAGATCCGCAGCCGCTTCGGCCGGCCGGTGATGAAGGCGATCAAGGTCGCCGGCGCGGAGGACGTCGCCTTCGCCCGCCACTACGCCCCGGTCGCCGACCGCCTGCTGTTCGACGCCCGCGCGCCGAAGGAGGCGACGGACGCACTGCCCGGCGGCAACGGCCTCGCCTTCGACTGGTCGCTGCTGGCCGGTGCCGATTTCGAGGTGCCCTGGATGCTTTCGGGCGGCCTCGATGCGGCCAACGTCGCCGCGGCGGTGCGCGCCACCGGCGCCGGGGCCGTGGACGTCTCCTCCGGCGTCGAATCCGGGCCCGGACGCAAGGATCCCCACGCCATCGCGGCCTTTCTTGACGCCGTTCACGCCCTCTGACAGAAGCCCCGGATGGAAGCGCGCAACACCTACCGGTCCGGCCCCGACGAACGCGGCCATTTCGGCATCTATGGCGGCCAGTTCGTGGCCGAGACGCTGATGAGCGCGTTGGACGAGCTCACGGCGCTGTACGATCGAGTGACGGATGATCCCGAGTTTCAGGCCGAGCTGGCTGCCGATCTGCAACTACCGGACGGACGCAGCCTGAGGGCTCTGCTGGAAGCCTGCCCCTTCAGCGGGCTGGAGCGCTTGGCCGAGTAGAGCAGCCGGCCTTTGCTGAAGGGGCTTGAGCCGCGACCCGAGAAGCTCGCCGCTGAAGCGCCTCCCACAGGGCGGCCCCTTGCGCAACCCGGCATCCCGCGCATTGGCGGTAACGCCAGTAACAGAGCGGTAACACCCGCAATTGACTTCACGCCCCCCCATCAGGACTATAGGCGTCCCGTCGCCCAGCGACGGGCGCACCTTTGATGCCAATCCAGGCCGGATTGCCGCCGGATAGAAGCGGTATACCGAGCCTGAGCGAGGACCCTTGAAATGCCTGACGTTACCCTGACCACCCTG
>JBGTSP010000131.1:0-11845 GCA_041940205.1 Alphaproteobacteria bacterium | reverse complement strand
CACGCGGCTTTCGGCCACAACCACTTCTTCAAGAACAACTATCTCTTCCGCCAGTGGACCGACGCCGACACCGTGCTGGACCAGTTCCAGTACGCCAAGGCCTTCGTCGCCCAGTGCGAGCAGCGGCACGGCTTCGAGGCGGTCGAGGAAACCCTCGATGCGGCGCACGCCATCATGGACCAGGGCGTGTTCCGCTACGCCCGCCCGCCCGAGCCGACGCGCGAGGAGCGCCGCCGGCGCCTTCGCGAGCGCGAGGATCACGCGACGCGCAGCTACAACGATCTCTGGCGTACCGTGCCCGAGGGCCCGGACGCGCGCGAACCCGAACAGGACGAGCGCGACGCCGCCGAGCGACGCCGGCGGCTGAAGCTGCCGGAGGAGAACCTGCTCTTCTTCATCGAGCAGCACAGTCCCGTGCTGGAGGACTGGCAGCGCGAACTGATCGCCATCGTCCGGGGCATCGCGCAGTATTTCTATCCCCAGCGCCAGACCAAGGTGATGAACGAGGGCTGCGCGACCTTCGTGCACTACACGATCATGCAGACGCTCTACGACCGCGGGCGGATCAACGACGGAGCCATGCTGGAGATCCTGCAGAACCACGCCAACGTGGTGATGCAGCCGGAATTCGACGATCCCCGCTTCAGCGGCCTGAACCCCTACGCGCTGGGCTTCGCGATGATGCGCGACATCCGGCGGATCTGCGAAAGCCCGAGCGAGGAGGACCGCGAGTGGTTCCCCGAGTTCGCCGGCGATCCCGACTGGCGCGGCGTGCTGAAGCACGCCTGGGCCAACTATCGCGACGAATCCTTCATCCAGCAGTATCTGAGCCCGCACCTGATGCGGCAGATGCGGCTGTTCGCCTATCTCGACCGCAGCGCGGACGACCATGTCGAAATCGCGGCGATCCACAACCGCCGCGGTTTCCGCGCGGTGCGCACGGCGCTGGCCCGCAGCTACGATCCCGCAGTCAGCGATCCCGACCTGCAGGTGCACGATGTCGACCTGCGCGGCGATCGCACGCTGCACCTGCGTCACACGATCCGCGACGGCGTGCTGCTGGCTGCGGAGGCGCGCGACGAGGTGCTGCGCCACGTGCGCCGGCTGTGGGGTTACGACGTGGTGCTGCGCGGCATCGACGCCACGGACGAACGCGAACTCTACCGCGCCCCCGAACCCGTCGAAGCGGACGTCGAGACCGACTGAGCGGCCCGGCGGGCCGATCCGGGCTCAGTACAGCCGGCCGGGTTCCGGCTGCAGGCGGTAATAGACCCAGCCGCGCACCAGGCTGACCGGCAGCGGCCCGAACGTGCGGCTGTCCTCCGCGCCGTCGCGATTGTCGGCCAGCACGTAGACATGGCCCGCCGGCACCACCAGGCTTTCGCCGTCGCTGCCGCCCGGCCGCACGCCGTAGCGCCGGCCGCCGGGCAGTTCCTCCATGTCCGGCGCGGTCGCGGCCCGTCCGGCCAGGAACAGCCTGCCCTCGCGCACCGTGACCTCGTCGCCCGGCACCGCCACCACCCGGCGCACCCAGTCGGCCTGGATGCCCTGCGAGGTGGCGCGGGTGAACAGGACCAGGTCGCCACGTTCCGGCAGACGCCATTCGCGCGCCGTCAGGTTGGCCATCGCCACCGCGCCCATCGGCAGGGTGGGCGCCATCGAGGGCGCGACCATGTGCGTCGTCTCGGTTTCGAACACCAGTTCCTCGGCCGAGATCACCTGCCAGACGATCAGGAATCCGAGCAGGCCGGCAGCCAGCCCCGGCCCCGCCGCCCGGCCGCCGAGATTGGCGAGGTTCAGCAGGATCCAGCAGGCATGCACCGCGAACAGCGCGTAGGGCAGGATGACGAACAGCTTGGCGGTGAAGGCGTAGATGGCGCCGTAGAAATGCGGCACCACGGTCAGCGCCAGCAGGCTGAGCATCAGCAGGCCGCCGGCATAGTAGCCGTACAGCCGGCCGACCGCGGCCACGCCGACGCTCTGGCGCGACATCGCGAATGCCAGAGCCACCACCAGGAAATGCAGGCCGAGGCCGATCGCCGACCAGACCAGCAGCCAGAGATAGTAGCCGCCGGGCAGCGCGGCGAGCGGCTCGGCGACCGTCGCCATCGCGCTGCCGAAGCGGTAGTCGTGAAACACGGCGTTGGCGCCGAAGGCGATCGACAGCAGCCAGCCGGCCAGCAGCGCGACCGCCGCGAACAGGGGGGCGGGAACACGGGGAGAATCGGCGGCGGCGTGAATCAGGGTGACGGGCGCAACCAGGGCGCGCCAGAAGGTCCGCGGCCAGGCGCCTATCATCGCGATCCTCCAGCCCTCGTTCCGGGCACAAGCGGGCGGTGCCCCGAATCGACGCCCCAGCATACCGGAATGCCCGACTGCCCGCCGCGCCGACTGGTTCGGGCGAGACAATGGCCGCACAATACCCGCCATGCCTGTATCAGACCGCGACCCGCCAGAAGCGCTGATCGCCTGCCTGCGGCTGGCCCGCAGCGCGCGGATCGGGCCCGTGACCTATCGCGCGCTGCTGCAGCGTTTCGGCTCCGCCCCGGAAGCGCTCGTGGCCCTGCCGGAACTGGCCCGGCGCGGCGGCGCCCGACAGGCCCCGGTCCTGTGTTCGGAGGCCGAGGCCCGGGCCGAACTGGCCGCGGCCCGGCGGCTGGGCGCCCGCCCGCTGATGCTGGGCGAGGCCGACTATCCCGCGGCGCTCGCGGCGATCGACGACGCCCCGCCGCTGCTCTACGCCCGCGGCGATGCCGGCCTGCTGGCCCGACCGGGACTGGCCGTCGTCGGCGCCCGCAACGCCTCGGCCAACGGCTGCCGGTTCGCCGAGCGGCTCGCCGCCGGGCTCGGCAAAGCCGGACATGTCGTGGTTTCCGGGCTCGCCCGCGGGATCGACGGCGCCGCCCATCGCGCGGCCCTGTCCACAGGCACGATCGCTGTCGTTGCCGGCGGCGTGGACGTGGTGTTTCCCCGCGAGCATGCCGACCTGCACCGGGCCATCGCGGAGCACGGCCTCGTTGTCTCCGAGATGCCGCCGGGCCTCGTGCCCCGGGGACGGCATTTTCCCCGCCGCAACCGGATCATCTCCGGCCTCTCGGCAGGCGTGGTGGTGATCGAGGCGGCCCGGCGCAGCGGCACCCTGATCACCGCCCGCCGCGCCCTCGACCAGGGCCGGGAGGTGTTCGCCGTGCCCGGTTCGCCGCTCGATCCGCGCAGCGAGGGCAGCAATGCGCTGATCCGTGACGGCGCCCAGCTCGTTGCCGGCCCCGAGGACGTGCTGGCCGGACTGGGCAGTCCCGCCCTGCCCTTGTCGGAAACCCCGCGAGAAGCGGATTTTCCTTTTCCCGCAACCCCTTATGCCGAAATGGCCGCACCGGCCGAGGAGTCGGATATCGTCGCCCTGCTGGGGCCCGCTCCCTGCGACATCGACGATCTGATCCGCCGCAGCCGGTTGACAGCTTCCGAGGTGCTTACCATTTTGCTCGAACTTGAGCTGGCCGGTCGTCTGACGCGCCACCCGGGCAACAGGGTGGCGCTGGCCGCGAACAGCGGGGGGTGAATCCGTCCTAGCGGAAGAGGATTCGTCCTGACAGTCTGATGTTTCGCATCTTCCGCCGGCGGTCCCGAACCGGTCCCGCCCCCTGAAGATGCTCCTTGCCGAGCCCCGGCCTGTCCGCCGGTCCGGCCGATGGGTTTCGCCCTATGGATGTCGTCGTCGTTGAGTCGCCTGCCAAGGCCAAGACCATCAACAAGTATCTCGGCAGCAACTATGTCGTGCTCGCGTCCTACGGGCACGTCCGGGATCTGCCGCCGAAGGACGGGTCGGTGCTGCCGGACCGCGATTTCGAGATCATCTACGAGACCGGCGCGGATTCGAAGAAGCACCTGCGCGAGATCGCCAAGCACGCCAAGAAGGCCGAGACGCTGTATCTCGCCACCGACCCCGACCGCGAAGGCGATCAGCTGGCACGTTCTGCGCGCGCTGGAAGAGGATTTCGGGGTCAAGGACGCCGCGGGCAAGGCCCGGCGGATCGTCTTCAACGAAATCACCAAGCGGGCGGTGCAGGAAGGCCTGGCGCAGCCGCGCCGGCTGGACGACGATCTGATCAACGCCCAGCAGGCCCGCCGGGCGCTGGACTATCTCGTCGGCTTCAACATCTCGCCGGTGCTCTGGCGCAAGCTCCCGGGCGCGCGTTCCGCCGGGCGGGTGCAATCGGTGGCACTGCGCCTGATCTGCGACCGCGAACGCGAGATCGAGGCCTTCGTGGCCCGCGAGTACTGGAGCGTCGCGGTCGATTTCGCGACCGCCGACGGCGCCGTCCTGCAGACCCGGCTGACCCATCTGGACGGCAACAAGCTCGACCGTTTCGACCTCGGCGACGAGGCCGCGGCTAAGGCCGCGGTCGCGGCCATCGAGGCCGGCAGCTTCGCCGTCGCCTCGGTGGAAACGAAGCCGGTGCAGCGCCATCCGGCGCCGCCGTTCACCACCTCGACCCTGCAGCAGGAAGCCTCGCGCAAGCTGCGCATGGGCGCGCGCCGCACCATGCAGCTCGCCCAGCAGCTCTACGAGGGCACAGAGATCGACGGCGAGACCGTCGGCCTGATCACCTACATGCGGACCGACGGCGTCTCGATGGCGCAGGAGGCGATCGAGGGCGCACGGGCGCTGATCGGTCAGCGCTACGGCGACAACTACCTGCCCGAGAAGCCGAACTTCTACAAGAGCTCGAACAAGGCGGCGCAGGAGGCGCACGAGGCGATCCGCCCGACCGACCTTTCGCGCACGCCCGACGAGGCCGCCCGCTATCTCGATCGCGAGCAGTTGCGCCTCTACGAACTGGTCTGGCAGCGCGCGGTGGCGAGCCAGATGGCAAGCGCCAGGCTGTCGCGCACCACCGTCGAGGTCGCCGACGGGCCGGAACGGCGCACGGTGCTGCGCGCGACCGGCACCGTGGTCGACTTTCCCGGCTTCCTGAAGCTCTACGAGGAAGGCCGGGACGATGCCGGCGACGACGACGAGGACCGCCGCCTGCCCCGCGTCGCCGAGCGCGATCCGCTGGCCACGGGAAAGATCAGCCCGGAGCAGCATTTCACCGAACCGCCGCCGCGCTTTTCCGAGGCGACGCTGGTCAAGCGCCTGGAGGAACTGGGCATCGGCCGGCCCTCGACCTATGCCGCGATCCTGTCGGTGCTGCAGGACCGCGAATATGTCCGGCTCGACAAGCGCCGCTTCCTGCCCGAGGACCGCGGTCGCATCGTCACCGCCTTCCTGACCCGCTATTTCCCGCGCTACGTCGACTACAACTTCACCGCCCGGCTCGAGGACCAGCTGGACGACGTCTCCGGCGGCCGGCTGGACTGGAAGTCGCTGCTGCGCGACTTCTGGCGCGACTTCAAGCCGAATGTCGACGACATGGGCGAACTCAGGGTGCGCGACGTTCTGGACGCGGTCAGCGACCTGATCCTCGGCCCCGGCGACGGCGAGGCCCGGCGCTGCCCGGTCTGCGGCGAGGGCGTCGTCGGCGTGCGCGGCGGACGCAACGGGTTCTTCCTGGGCTGCTCGCGCTATCCCGAGTGCCGCTATACCCGCAACCTTGTCGCCGGCGAACAGGACGAGGAACAGGCCCGGGCCGCGGCCGAGGGGCCGGAAGTCCTGGGCATCGATCCGGAAAGCGGTCTCGAGGTTACCCGCCGGTTCGGGCCGTTCGGCCCCTACCTGCAGCTCGGCGAGCCCGACGAGGAGGGCAACAAGCCGAAGCGGGTGAGCATTCCCAAGGACATCGCGCCGGGCGACTGCAGCCTCGAACTGGCGCTGCGCCTGCTGGCCCTGCCGCGCCGGGTGGGCCACCACCCCGAAACGGACAAGGTGATCGCCGCCGGGATCGGCCGCTTCGGTCCCTACCTGCGCTACGACCAGCGTTACTTCAAGCTGGATGGCGCCGAGGAAGCGCTGACCATCGGGCTCAACCACGCGGTCACCAAGATCGCCGAGGCCCCGCCCAAGGGCGCTCGCCGCGGACCTGAGGCGCTGCGCCAGCTTGGCGACCATCCCGAACTGGGCGGACCGGTCGCGATCTACAAGGGGCGCTACGGTCCCTACGTGAAGCACGGCGACGTCAACGCCACCATCCCGGACGATGTCGAGCCCGAGGAACTCGCCATGGAGCAGGCGGTCGAGTTGATCGCCGCGCGCGCCGCCCGGCAGAAGAAGAAACCGGCCCGCAAGGCCGCCGCGAAGAAGACGGCCACCAGGAAGACGGCGGCGAAGAAGAAGACCGCCGGCAAGACCGCGGCGAAGAAGAAGGCACCGGCGAAGAAGACCGCAGCCGGCGACAAGACGCCGGCAAGCGAAGGCTGAACGCCATGGCCGCCCGCAAGGCCGGCGGGGCGGGTCCCGGCGGCCTGCCGAGCGAGGCCGAGATCCTGCGGTTCATCGAGGAGGCCGCCTCGCCCAGCGTCGGCCGGCGGGAGATCGCCCGCGCCTTCGGCATCCGCGGCGCCCAGCGCGCCGAACTGCGCGCCCTTCTGGCGGACATGGGCAAGCGCGGCCTGCTCGGCCGGCCGGCCCGCAAGTCCTACGGCGAAGCCGGCGGACTGCCGGCGGTCACGGTGCTGGAAGTCGCGCATCTCGACAAGGAGGGAATCGCCCGCCTGCGTCCGGTGCCGGCGGAACATCGCGACAATCCCGCCCGCATCACCCTGCCGCCCGAACGTGTCCACGGCCCGCCTCTGGCGCTGCGCGACCGGCTTCTGGCCCGGCTGGAAAAGGACGGCAGCGGCTATCGGGCCCGCATCCTCCGGCGCCTGCCCCCGGCGCCCGACCGGGTGCTTGGCCGCTTCCGCGCCGCCGAAGCCGCAGGTCTCGCCGGCGGGCCGGCCCGACCGGCGCGGATCGAACCGGTGGACAAGAAGGCCCGGCAGGATTTCGCGGTGCCGGCGGACGAATGCGGCAAGGCCAGCGACGGCGACCTGGTGACGGCGGAAATCCTGCCGGGCCGGCGCGCCGGTCTGCGCGAGGCCCGGGTGCTGGAGGTGATCGGCGATCTCAACCGGCCGCGCGCCTTCTCGCTCATCGCCCTGCACGAGCACGACATCCCGCATCGCTTTCCCGACCGGGTTCTGGCCGAGGCCGAGGCGGCGCGGCCGACCCGGATGAACAAGCAGCGCCGCGACCTGCGCACGCTTCCCATCGTCACCATCGACGGCGCCGACGCCCGCGACTTCGACGATGCCGTGCACGCCGAAGCGCTGGAAGACGGCGGCTGGCAGGTCACCGTGGCGATCGCCGACGTCGCCTGGTACGTGCGCCCCGACGGCGCGCTTGACCGCGAGGCGCTGAAGCGGGGCAACTCGGTCTATTTCCCCGACCGGGTCGTACCGATGCTGCCGGAGCGGCTGTCCAACGATCTCTGCTCGCTGCGGCCGGGCGAGAACCGGCCGGTGCTGGCGGTGAGCATGCGCTTCGATGCCGACGGCAACCGCAAGGGCCACCGCTTCGAGCGGGCGATGATCCGCTCCGCCGCGCGGCTGACCTACGAACAGGTGCAGGCGGCGATCGAGGGCCGGACGGACGAGACGACGGGGCCGTTGCTCGACCCCGTCATTCGGCCGCTCTACGGCGCCTTCGAGGCGCTGATGCGCGCCCGCGCCCGCCGGCAGCCGCTGGAAATCGACCTGCCGGAACTCAAGGTCGAGATGGACGACGACGGCAACGTCACCGGCGTCGCGCCCCGGCCGCGCTTCGACAGCCACCGGCTGATCGAGGAATTCATGGTGATGGCGAATGTCTGCGCCGCCGAAAGCCTGGAGGGCTGCGGCCAGCCCTGCATGTACCGGGTACACGAGGCGCCGACGCGGGAGAAGGTCCAGGCGCTGCGCGACTTCCTGCGCACCATCGGCTTCAGCCTGTCGCTCGGCGAGCGGCCGCGTCCGGAACTGTTCAACCGGGTGCTCGCCAAGGCTGCGGGCAGCGCGCACGCCGAGACCGTAAACGTGGCGATCCTGCGCAGCCAGACCCAGGCGCTCTACCAGCCCGACAATCTCGGACATTTCGGCCTGGCATTGGGCCACTACGCCCACTTCACCTCGCCGATCCGACGCTATGCCGACCTGCTCGTGCACCGCGCGCTGATCCGCGGCCTGGGACTCGGACCCGGTGGCCTGGACGAGCGCGAAGCCGGCCAGTTCGCCGCCATCGGCGAAGCCATCTCCGGCACCGAGCGTCGCGCGATGCTGGCCGAGCGCGCCACCACCGACCGCTATCTCGCCCACTTCATGGCGCAGCGCATCGACGCCGAGTTCGACGCCACGATCAGCGGCGTGACCCGCGCCGGCCTGTTCGTGCGACTCACCGAAACCGGGGCCGACGGCCTGCTGCCGATCTCGCTTCTGGGCCAGGACTATTTCCAGTTCGACGAAACCGCGATGGCGCTGCGGGGACGATCGAGCAAGCAGGTCTACCGCCTGGGCGACCGGCTGCGCGTGCGCCTCACCGAAGCCCGGCCGATCGCCGGCGGCCTGTTGTTCGCCCTGGCCGGCGGCGGCGATGGGACGCATGGCAAGGAAGGCCGGCGCGGCCCACATAATCCCGGACGGAACAGGAAACCGGGACGCGGCAAGCGCAAGGGCGGCGGCAAGACCGGACGAAAGCGCGGCTGATGCCGTCGCCCGGGCCGGCCGGAGATCGGAGCGAGAGAATGGCGATCGGGGAATACGAGGAACGCCGGCTGGGACAGGCCATGATGCGCGGGTTTTCCCGGCGCTGCCCCGCCTGCGGTCGCGGCGCGCTGTTTGCCGGCTATCTGCGGGTGGCGCACGACTGCCCGGCCTGCGGCACCGCCCTGCACCACCAGCGGGCAGACGACGCCCCACCCTATTTCACCATCTTTATCGTCGGCCACCTGGTGATCCCCGGGACGCTGGCGATGGTCCGCTACACCGACTGGAGCACGCTCGCGATCCTGGCGCTCTGGCTGCCGGTCACGCTGGCGCTCTCCTTCTGGATGCTGCCGCGAATCAAGGGCGCGCTGGTCGGCCTGCAATGGCAGCAGCGCATGCACGGCTTCGCCGCCGCCGCGCTGCGCCACGGATCCTGGACGGGCTAGACTTCCCGGCCTCCGGTTGCCATTTTCGCGCCCGGAGGGAGCTTCCATGAACAAGACCTACACGCCGACTCCCGGCGAGGCGGTGCGCGAGGGCGGCCGGGCGGTGCGGCCGCGCGACGCCGCCACCCTGGTGCTGCTGCGGCGGATTCGCGGCAAGCCGCATGTGCTGATGGGCCAGCGTTCGAAGGGCCACAAGTTCATGCCCGACCGCTACGTCTTTCCCGGCGGCCGCATCGACCGGGCCGACTACCACGTGCAGACCGCCAGCGAACTGCCGCGGCGCACGCAGGCCAAGCTCGTCAAGGCGGCGAGCGAGACAAAGGCGCGCGCCCTGGCGCTGACCGCGGTGCGCGAAACCTTCGAGGAAACCGGCGTGATCATCGGCAAGCCGACGAAAACGCCGCCTGCCGGCGGGCCGGCGGCCTGGCGGCCGTTCTACGAGGCCGGCTTCCTGCCCGACCTCGACGGCCTGGAGATGATCTGCCGGGCGGTAACCCCGCCCTACCGGCCGATCCGCTTCAATGCCCGCTTCTTCCTGGCCGAGGCCGAGGAGATCGGCGGCACCGCGGCGGATTCCCACGAGCTGCAATATGTCGACTGGATCGCCATCAAGGACGCCCGGAAGCTGAAGGCGCCGAACATCACCCACTATGTGCTCGACCTGGTCGAGCGCATCGCCGCCGGCGAGATCGATCCGCGCCGGCAGAAGAAGACCCCGTATTTCCACGTCGTGCACGGCAAGCACCTGATGGACAGCGAGTAGGGATGGCTTCCGCTCGCGGACGCAACCGGCCGGTGCGGCCGCGCAATGCCGCCTCCCTCGTGATCCTGCGGGGCAGCGGCGCGGAGGCCGAGGTGCTCCTGGGCAAGCGCCACAGCAGGCACCGTTTCATGCCGGACGTCTATGTCTTTCCCGGCGGCGCCGTCGACCGGCGCGACCATCGCACCCGGCCGCTGAAACCGCTTGGTCCCGCCCTCCGGAAACGCCTGGCGGCGAAATGGCCGGGCAGCATGGGCCCGGCGCTGGCCGCCGCCGCCCTGCGCGAGACCTGGGAGGAAACCGGCCTGGTGTTCGGCCGGATCGAGGACGGCGCCCTGCGACCGGATCTCTCGCAGGTCGAACTGGTGGCCCGCGCCATCACGCCGGTGGATTCGCCGATCCGCTTTCACGCCCGTTTCTTCCTGGCCGACGCGTCCGCGGCGGGCGGCACGCTGGCCGACAGCCGCGAACTGCACGATCTCTCGTGGGTGCCGGTCGACGAGGCGCTCGAGCGTCCGCTGGTCGACGTGACCGAGTTCGTGCTGCGGGAAGTCCGCCGCCGGCTCTCCGGCTGGCGCCCCCCCGGCCTGCCCCTGTTCAGTTACCGCGGCGGCGGCCCCCACATCCGTTATGAATAGCGCCACCGGCGGCGCGCCCGACGGCGCGCCGGCCGGTTTCGCGCTGACGCTGGCCGCCGTGATCGCCTGCGTGGCGATCTTCGGCATCACGCTGGGCCTTGCCATCCCGCTGCTCTCGCTGATCCTCGAGGGACGCGGCGTCAGCGCCGTCACGATCGGCGCGCTGAGCGCGGTCAACGCAGGCGCCACGCTGCTGTTCTCGCCGCTGGTGCCGGCAGCCGTCCGGCTGCTGGGCATCCGCCGCATGGCGATCACCTGTCTGCTGATCGAGGCGGCGATGTTCGCCGCCCTCGTGCTGTTCGACAGCCTGTGGGCCTGGTTTCCCATCCGTTTCGTGATGGGCGCGTCGGGAGCGGGCCTGTTCATCGCCTCGGAGGCCTGGATCAACGAGATCGCGGACGAGAACAACCGCGGCCGAATCCTGGGGATCTACGGCACCACCCTGGCCGGGGCCTTCGCGCTGGGTCCGCTGCTGGTCAGCGTGCTGGGCGCGGACAGCGCCCTGCCCTTCCTGGCGGGCACGGCGATGTGCCTGCTGGCGCTGGTCCCGCTGCTGGCGGGCCGGCTGATCGAGCCGGGCATGCACGCCAAGCCGGGCTTTTCCGTGCTCTCGGTGCTGCGCATCGCCCCGACGGTGGCGTTGGGCGCCCTCGTGTTCGGCTTCGTCGAACAGGGGGCGATGACCCTGCTGCCGGTGTTCGCCGTCGGCAACGGCCTGGACGCGGCGCGCGCGGCGATGGTGCTGACCGCGCTGGGGATCGGCAATGTCGCGCTGCAGATTCCCATCGGCTGGCTTTCCGACCGCATGAACCGGCGCCTGGTAATGCTGGCCTGCGCCGGTTTCGGCGCGGCGGGCGCGCTGCTGCTGCCGGTGGTGATCGCGGAACCGGTCTGGCTTTGGGTCATGCTGTTCTTCTGGGGCGGCCTGTTCGCCGGCCTCTACATCGCGGTGATGGCGATGGTCGGCGACCGCTTCCGCGGCGGCGAACTGGTCACCGCGACGGCGGCGCTGGGCGTGTTCTACAGCGCCGGCAACATCCTGGGGCCGATGCTGTGCGGCCGGGCGATGGATCTTTACGGCGGCACCGGCTTTTCCTGGACGCTGGCCTCGATCTGCCTGGCGCTGATCGCGCTGGCGCTCGTTCGCGGCGCCTGGGGGGCGTTGCGCCCGCGGCCGCCGGCGTGACGGGCCTGCCATCGTTGCAGGCGCATGCCTGATCCCCGCGCGGGAAGCGCATGCTTGATCCCCGCGCGCAAGCGCATGCTTGATCCCCGCGCGCAAGCGCATGCTTGATCCCCGCGCGCAAGCGCATGCTTGATCCCCGCGCGCAAGCGCATGCTTG
>JBGTSP010000130.1:0-11850 GCA_041940205.1 Alphaproteobacteria bacterium | reverse complement strand
CTCTTCGTCTCGTTGCAGGCATAGCCGAACATGAAGCCCTGGTCGCCGGCGCCGAGATCCTTGTTGCCGGCCGCGTCCACGCCCTGGGCGATGTCGACCGACTGGGGATGCAGATGCACCTGCACCTCGGCGGTCTCCCAGTGGAAGCCGTCCTGTTCGTAGCCGATGTCGCGGACCGCCTGGCGGGCGATCGCCTCCATCCGGTCGCGATCGTTGGCCACGCTCTCGGGCCCGCGGACCTCGCCGCCGAGCACGATCAGGTTGGTGGTGGTCAGGGTCTCGCAGGCCACGCGGGCATTGTCCGGATCGGCCTCGAGAAACATGTCGACGATACCGTCGGAGATCCGGTCGCAGACCTTGTCGGGATGCCCTTCGGAAACGGATTCACTGGTGAATAGATAACTGCCGCGCGCCAATCTTCTCGTCCCCCGGGGCCAATCGTCTTGAAAGATGGGGTCGCGAAGCCCGGTCCTGCCGGTCCTCCGCAACGTGATCGGGCCTTTTGGCAAGGATGCCCCGCAGGGTCAATAGCGCCCGCTGTCGCTGCCGCCGCGACGGGTCCGCGCCGCCATCGCCGGACCGTCAGGCCGCGCCGGCCCGCGCCTTCGCGAGCCGGCGGGCGGCAAGCCAGCCGGCGAGCACCAGCACCCAGAGCGCCGCCGGCACGGCTTCGCCGAAGCGCGCGAAAAGCGGTCGCCCGGCAAGCGCCCGGGGCAGGCGGACATCGAGCACGCCGCGCTCATCGACCTCGAGCCGTCCGAGTTCCCGGCCCCAGGCATCGAACACCGCGGAGATGCCGGTGTTGGCCGCGCGGACCAGGGGCACGCCCTGCTCCACCGCGCGCATGCGCGCCGCCGCGAGATGCTGGCGCGGCCCCGGCGTGTCGCCGAACCAGGCGTCGTTCGTCAGGTTGAGCAGCCAGGCCGCCGCGCCGTCCATCCCGACCTCGGCCGGGAAGATCGCCTCGTAGCAGACCAGCGGCTGGAAGGGGGGAATGCCTTCGATGTCCAGCAGCCGCGGCCCCGGTCCGCTGGCATAGTCGAGCTTGCCGACGGCCAGCTTGTCGAGCCCGAGCCGGGCGAGCAGGCCGCGCAGCGGCAGATATTCGCCGAAGGGCACCAGATGGTGCTTGTCGTAGGTGGCGAGGATGGCCCCGTCGGCGGCGATCACGTGGATCGCATTGTGCAGCCTGCGCGCCTCGTCCGTTCCCGCGAACCGCGGCGCCCCGCTGATCAGGCGGGCCCGGGCCGGCAGGGCGAGCGCGAGCTGCCGCCGGCGCAGCGTGTCGCGGTCCAGCAGGAACGGGGTCGCGGTCTCCGGCAGGATCACCAGGTCCGGCGGGAACAGCGCCGGGCGGGAGATCAGGTCCAGATAGTTGGCGACATGGGCATCCAGCCGGTCGCGCTGCCATTTCTGCTTCTGCGGAATGGCGGCCTGCACCAGGCGCAGGCGCAGGTCGGCATGCGCGCTGCCCTTCTCCGGCGCGCGGGACAGCCGCCAGGCGCCGCCCGCATGCAGCGCGCCGAGGACCAGGATTCCCGCCGCCAGCGCCGCCAGGGCCGGCCGGCGCGGAAACCAGAGCAGCACGGCCGGCAGCATTCCCGCCAGCACCACCAGCAGGGTCAGGCCCTGCTGGCCGATCCAGGCCGCCCCCTGCAGGGAGGCGTCCAGGCCGGCGAAGGCATGGCCCAGCTCGTTCCAGGGAAAGCCGGTGAACAGCCAGTGCCGCAGCCATTCGGTGAACAGCCAGGCGAGCGGCAGGGTGAAGACCAGCAGCCGGTCGCGCGCGGCCAGCCGGGCAAGCAGGGTGGCCAGGCCGGTGAACAGGGCCAGGCCGGCGGGCAGCGCCGAAACCGCCAAAGGACGCAGCGCCGCGAAGCGTTCGGCATCGACGAGGAAGGCGTTGCCGATCCAGTTCAGCCCGGCAAGGTGAAAGCAGAAACCGAACAGCCAGCCCAGCGCGAAGGCGGCGAGCGGACCACCGCACTGCCTGAGCGCCAGCACCAGCAGCGGCAGCGCCAGCAGCAGGACCGGCCAGGCGTGCCAGGGCGGCATGGCGAGCGCCGCGAGGCCGCCGCCCACGGCGACCGCCAGCGCCGCGCGCCAGCCCCTGAGGGCCGAAAGACGGCCGCCCGCATCCCGCATGGCGCGTTCGGGCCCGCGTTCAGTCTGCGGCGTCGGCGGCGGGGCCGCGCGCGGGGTGGACGCGCAAGCGGCGCACCCGGCGCGGATCGGCGTCCGTGACCTCGAAGACGAGGCCGGAATCGTGCTCGAAGGTTTCGCCCAGCCGCGGCACCCGGCCCAGCCAGTTGGTCACCAGGCCGCCCACCGTATCGATTTCCTCGTCGATCTCGTTCGGCGCCAGGTCGACCCCGAGCTGTTCCTCGAGCGTGTCGACATAGGCCCGGCCGTCGACCTCGAACATGCCGTCCTCGAGCGCCACCAGCAGCGGGTCTTCCGGGGTGTCGTGTTCGTCTTCGATCTCGCCGACGATCTCCTCGACCACGTCCTCGATGGTCACCAGACCGTCGGTGCCGCCATATTCGTCGACCACCACCGCCATGTGGATGCGCGTCGCGCGCATGCGGGCGAGCAGGTCGAGCACCGGCATCGACGGCGGCACCACCAGGATCTCGCGCTTGATCGCTTCCAGCGAGAAATCCTCCTCGCCGTCGAGATGCGCCAGCACGTCCTTGATGTGGGCGAAACCGGCCACGTCGTCGAGATTCTGACGGTAGACCGGCAGCCGGGAATGCTTCGCCTCGACGAAGGCGGCGATGGTGTCGGTCAGGTCGAGCTCGAGCGAGATGGCGACGATGTCGGGTCGCGGCACCATGACGTCGTCGGCCTGCAGTTCGCCGAAGCTGACGAGATTGAGCAGCATCTCCTGCTGCTCGGGCGCCATGTCCTCGCCGTCATGATGTTCGGCGATGACCTCGCGGATGCTTTCGCGCAGGTCGGCGTCGCTGTCGGCGCGCCCCAGATTGCGCAGCCAGCCGAACAGGCCGCCGCCATTGTCTCCCTGCGAACCGGAAGAATCCGATCCGGCGCTCATGCCTCCGCTCCTCTCCGGGCGTCGCTTGCGTCCGTGGCGTACGGATCGGCGATGCCCAGCCGGGCCAGCGCCGCCGTTTCGTGCGCTTCCATCCGCACCGCTTCGTCGTCGTCCTCGTGATCGTAGCCGAGCAGATGCAAAAAGCCATGCGCGAGCAGGTGGCGGACATGGTCCTCCGCCCGCTTGCCCTGTTCGCGGGCTTCCCGCAGCACCGTCTCGCCGGCGAGCACGATGTCGCCGAGCAGCCGCGGCATGTCCGCCTCCGGCGCCTCGTCGTCAGCCGGGAAGGAAAGCACGTTGGTTGCCGAATCCCGGCCGCGCCAGTCGCGGTTCAGCCGGTGCACGGCCGCATCGTCTGCGAACAGCACGCTGACCTCGGCGCGGGAATCCTCAAACGCGACTTCCGCCGCGGCCGCGGACAGGGCCTGCCGGGTCAGCTCCTGGACCGACGGGGACAGGTCATCCCAGCCGCTGTATTCGACCGTCACCTCGAGATGCATTGTCCGTTCCGTTGTCCGCCTCGCCGGGCCGGCGGGAAACCGGCGGATAGGCGATGCGGCTGTGATAGACGCCGAGCGTGAGCACGCGCACGAAGGCGGCTTCCATGGCGTCGACGTCGCGGAAGGTCAGCTCGGTTTCGTCGAGCTGGCCGTCCGCGATCTTGTGATCGATGATTTCGCGCACCCGGCGCTTCAGTTCCTCGGGCGCGGGATCCTTCAGCGCCCGGGTTGCCGCCTCGACCGAGTCGGCGAGCAGCAGGACGCCGGTCTCCCGGCTGCGCGGGCGCGGGCCGGGATAGCGGAAATCCTCTTCCTCGATGGCGTTGCCCAGCGGCGAATGCTTGGCACGCTCGTGGAAGGTGCGCAGCAGCGTCGTGCCCTGGTGCTCGGCGATGCCCTCGATGATCGCCCGGCCCAGGCGGCGCTTGACGGCGATGTCGATTCCGTCGCGCACATGCGCGAAAACGATGCGCGCCGACAGGTCCGGCGCCAGGCGGTCGTGCACGTTCTCGCCACCCGACTGGTTCTCGGAGAAATAGGTCGGCCGCCTGATCTTGCCGACATCGTGATAGAGCGCCATCACCCGGCACTGCAGGGCGTTGGCGCCGATCGCCGAGGCCGCCTCCTCGGCCAGGTTCGCGGCCATGGTCGAATGGTGGTGCGTGCCCGGCGCGTGCAGCGCCAGTTCCTTCAGCGTCGGGCTGTCCGCCGAGGCCAGTTCGAGCAGGCGCATGTCGGTGGTTTCGTCGAACAGGCTCTCCAGCAGCGGCAGCAGGCCGAGCGCGGCGATCGCCACCATCAGGCCCGAAACCGCGGCCCCGGCCATGCGGGAGGCCACAAGGATCGAGGTCTCCGGTGGCGCGATCAGCGCCAGCACGGCCACCGCCACGGCCTGGACGACGGCAATCAAAGCGCCGACGCGCAGCAGGTCGGCCCGCCGGTTGGCCCGGCGGGCGGCGATGCCCGCGACCAGAACGCCGACGATGTAGACCGCCAGCAGCGTCACGTCGCCGTCGAAGCGCAGGCTGGCGAGCAGCGCCAGGCCCAGGCCGGCCAGCAGGCTGGTGCGCGCGTCCACCAGCACCGCGGTCAGCACCGTGGCCAGCGCCACCGGCGCGAAATAGGCCGCATCGTTCAGCGGCAGGCCGAGCGCCGTCTCCGCGCCCTGGCCGGCGAAATAGAGGCCGAGGCAGAGCGCGCCCGAAATCGCGGTGATCGCCAGCGTGAGATAGGACGCCTTGCGGCCGAGCGAGGAGCGCACCCGGCCGCGCCGGAAGAAGGTGAAGCCGAGCGCGATCAGGCCCATCGTCAGCATCGCCATGCCGGCGAGCGAGCGCACCGGCTGGCTCTTGGCGGCCTGCTGGTTGAGCGCCCGGATCTTGTCCACCACCGACTGCGTCACCCGGTCGCCGCGCCGGATCACCACTTCGCCGGCGCGCAGGCGGACGAAAACCGGCTCTACCGAGGCCATCGCCTCGGCCCGGCGCTTCTCGGTTTCCGGCCGGTCGGCCAGCAGGTTGGGACGGGCCAGCGAGCGTGCGCTGTCGAGGATCCAGCTGCGGATCCGCCGGGCGGATTCGTAGGGCGCGTCCCCGGCCCGGGCCGCCATCAGGCGGCGGAGCTGGCGCAGGTCGAGCACGCTGCCGAGATAGGTCAGGCGCAGCGCCCGCTTCTGGCTTTCCTGGCGCAGCTCGATGGCGCCGCTCTCGGGCAGCTCGGCGCGATCCTCGACCACGCGGCGTTCCAGCGCCAGGTTGAGGAAGAAGTTGATCGCCGCGGCCGCGTCCAGCGGATCTTCCAGCGCCTCGATGATGGCGAAGATGCCGGGCCGCACCACGACGCCCAGTTCGTCCTCGAAGGCCTGCCTTCGGGCGTCGACATCCAGCTTGCCGGCCGCGCGGCGCTCGTCCATGCGCGCGAAGGCGGCGAACACGCTCTCGCCCAGCGCGAAGTAGAGGTCGGGATCGTAGTCGAAGATCGGCAGCGCCTCGGCGGCGGCCGCCGCGCGCCTCAGGCTGGTGGCATCGTCGTCGCGCACCAGCACGTCCCGCTCGGCGCGCACCGTCGCCGGGGCGATCGAGTCTGTCGCCGGCACCGGCAGCGTGCCCAGATGCGGCGGGTTGAACAGCAGGGCCAGCGCCAGCACGAACAGCGCCAGCAGGGGAAGGTCCACCAGCGGTTTCAGCGAACGCCAGCGGTCCTCGCCCAGCGCCCGGCCCGCCGCCTCGCGCAAGGCCTCGCGTTCGCGCCTCAGGTCATCGAGATTGCCCGGACTGGGAACGTCGGACTGGCTCATCGCTCAACCGCTCCCGAGCAGATCGCGATCGCGTTCGTCATAGGCCCGCACGATCCGCGTCACCAGGTTGTGGCGCACCACGTCGCGGTCGGTGAAGCGGCAGACCGCCACTTCCTTCAGCCCTTCCAGGATCTCCAGCGCATCGACCAGCCCCGACTTGTTGCCCAGCGGCAGGTCGATCTGCGAGATGTCGCCGGTCACCGTCATGCGCGAATTCTCGCCCATGCGCGTTAAGAACATCTTCATCTGGGTCGGCGTGGTGTTCTGCGCCTCGTCCAGGATGATGAAGGCGTTGGAAAGCGTGCGCCCGCGCATGTAGGCCAGCGGCGCCACCTCGATGACCTCCGATTCCTGCAGCTTGCGCGCCCGCTCCGGCGACATCATGAAGCGGATGGCGTCGTACATCGGCTGCATGTAGGGGTCGATCTTCTCCTTCAGGTCGCCCGGCAGGAAACCCAGCCGCTCGCCCGCCTCGACCGCCGGCCGGGTCAGGATGATCCGCTCCACGGCCCCCTCGTGCAGCATCGCCACCGCCACGGCGACCGCTAGGAAGGTCTTGCCGGTGCCGGCCGGCCCCAGGCCGACCACCATCTCCCGCTCGCGCAGGGCCCGGACATAATCGATCTGCGCCGCCGAACGCGCCGCGATCGACCGGTGGCCGGTAAAGATCGTGCTGACCTCCGGTCCCGCGGCCTGGCCGCGATCCCCGAGACGCCCGGCCTCGGCCAGGCGCACCGCGCCGTCGACCTCGCCGGGATCGATCTGCTGGCCCCGCTTCAGGCCCTCGTAGAGGTGCCGCAGCGCCGCGCGGGCCGCCTCGGCCGCCTCGTCCGCGCCCATGATCGCAATCCGGTTGCCGCGCGGCACCAGCGAGACTTCGAGCTTCTGCTCGATCCGCGCGAGGTTGCGATCGTGTTCGCCGAACAGTTCCGCCAGCAGGGCATTGTCGTCGAACTCGACGAACAGCGCGTCCGAACCGCTCGGCCGGGAGACGTTCATCGCGGCGTCCGCATCAGGCGGCGGCCCGGGCATCGTCCGGACCGGCCAGACGGCCGGCCAGCGAGTTGGGCTGCGCGTCCGTGATCCGGACGGTGCGGATCTCGCCCAGCCGCGCCTCGCCGGCATCCAGGTGCACCGCCTGCATGTACGGGCTGCGGCCCACCACCTGGCCCGCATGCCGGCCCTTCCGGTCCAGCAGCACCGGCAGGCTGCGGCCGACGCAGCCGGCGTTGAAGGCAACCTGCTGCTCGTTCAGCAGGGCCTGCAGGCGCGCGAGCCGTTCGGATTTCTCGGCCTCGTCGACCTGCCGTTCGAGCAGCGCCGCCGGCGTTCCCGGGCGCGGGCTGTACTTGAAGGAATAGGCCTGGGCGTAGCCGACCTCGCGGACCAGCGTCAGCGTCGCCTCGAAATCCGCCTCCTCCTCGCCGGGAAAACCGACGATGAAGTCGCCCGAAAGCGCGATGTCGGGCCGGGCGCGGCGCAGCCGGGCGATCACCGCGAGATAGTCCTCGGCGCTGTGCCGGCGGTTCATCGCCGCCAGCACCCGGTTGGAACCGGCCTGCACCGGCAGGTGCAGGTAGGGCATCAGCTTGTCGCAATCGCCGTGCGCGGCGATCAGGTCGTCGCTCATGTCGTTGGGATAGGACGTGGTGTAGCGGATCCGCTCCAGACCCCGGATGTCGGCCAGCGCGCCGATCAGGTCGGCCAGCGACCAGGAGCCGCCCTTCGGGCCCGCGCCGTGATAGGCGTTGACGTTCTGTCCCAGCAGGGTGAGTTCGCGCACGCCGGCGTCGACCAGGCGGCGCGCCTCGTCCAGCACCGGCAAGGCGGGCCGGGAGAACTCGGCGCCGCGGGTGTAGGGCACGACGCAGAAGGTGCAGACCTTGTCGCAGCCCTCCTGCACCGTCAGGAAGGCGCTGAAGCCGCGGCTCGCGGCCTCGGCCGGCAACCGGTCGAACTTGGATTCCGCGGGAAACTCGGTGTCGATCACGCCGCCGCCGGCCCGTTCGGCCCGGGCGATCAGTTCCGGCAGCCGGTGGTAGGATTGCGGCCCCACCACGAGATCGAGAAACGGCGCCCGGCGCAGCATTTCCTCGCCCTCGGCCTGGGCGACGCAGCCGGTGACCGCCAGCAGGGTGCGCCGGCCCTCGGCCGCGCGGCGCTCCTTGATCCGGCGCAGGCGGCCGAGCTCGGAATAGGTCTTCTCCGCCGCCTTTTCGCGGATGTGGCAGGTGTTCACGATGACCATGTCGGCATCGTCCGGCCCCGCCGCCAGGCCATAGCCGAGCGGCGCCAGCGCATCTTCCATGCGCCGGGAGTCGTAGACGTTCATCTGGCATCCGTACGTCCGGATGAACACGTGCTTTTGGGGCGTTGACGCCAAGGGTTCGCCGAGCCGATTTCTCTGTGCGCGAAGTCTGCGTCCGGTTCGTGATCGTTGCTCACCGGCAACCGGGCTACGTTAGCAGCCGCGGGGGCATAGTCAAAGCATCCCGGCTTGTCCAGCCCCGGCGCGATCCGAGCCGTTGTTCCCTACCCCAGGTTGTAGCGCGCGGCCTGGGCGATGACCTCGACGGCCTCGTCCTGGCGGGTGCGCACGTTGAAGCTGGTCGCGCCCGAATCCTCCCAGGCCCGGAAGCGTTCGCGGATGCGCGCGGGCGGCCCCACCAGGGCGCGCAGGTCGACGAGATCGTCCGGCACCGCCGCGATCGCCTCCTCCTTGCGGCCGGCGAGATAGAGCTCCTGCACCCGCTCGGCCTCGGCCCCGAAACCCTGGCGGATCATCGCGTCCTTGTGGAAGTTCTTGTTGCGATGGCCCATGCCGCCGACATAGAGCGCGATCTCCGGCTTCAGCGCGTCGAGCGCGCTTCTGACGTCCTCGTTGATCTCGACATAGACGTTGGCGCTGATCTCGAAGTCGGCCAGCGTCTTGCCGTCGGTCCGCTTGGCGAACCCCGCTTCCAGCCAGGGCAGGTATTCCTTGAAGTTCCCGGGCACGAGGCCCAGCGGCAGCCAGCCGTCGGCGATCTCCGCGGTCAGGCGCACCGTGGCCTCGTTGCCGGTCCCCAGGAAGATCGGAATGTCGGGGTTCATGTGCAGAATCGACTTCAGCGGCTTGCCGACCCCCAGCGCGCCCTCGCCGGTGAAGGGCAGCGAGATCTCGCGGCCCTCGTGCACCACTGGTTCCTCGCGCCTGAGCACCTTGCGCATGATCGCGACATAGTCCTTCAGGCGGTAATAGGGCTTGCCCCAGGGCTGGCCGTACCAGCCCTCGACGATCTGCGGACCCGACACGCCGAGGCCGGCGATCGCGCGGCCCTCGCCGGCGAGCGCGTCCAGCGTGGCGATCTGCATCGCCGCCATCGCCGGCGTGCGCGCGGCAAGCTGCATGATCCCCGTCGCCAGCCGGATCTTCTTGGTGTGCGCGGCCACGAAGGCCAGCGGCGTGATGGCGTCGGAGCCGTAGGCTTCCGCCGTCCAGACCGTGTCGTAGCCCAGTTCCTCGGCCCTGAGGATGCGTTTCATGGGCAGCGCCAGTTCGGCGCGCGAATAGCCGATCGAAAGTCCCAGTTTCATCTCTCTCCCTCCCGAACGAGATGACGGTTGATGATGCCGCGGCGCTCAGGCCGCGTGCGCCGACAGGTCGGTGATGCGCGGGGCGGCACCGCACAGCGCGCAGTTCGGATCACGGCGGATCGAAACCTTGCGGAAGAGCGTGCCCAGGCCGTCATAGATCAGCAGATGTCCCGACAGACTGTCGCCGATCTCCAGCAGTTCCTTCAGCGCCTCGGTCGCCTGCAGGCTTCCCATCACGCCGGCCATGGCGCCCAGCACGCCGCCTTCGGCGCAGGAGGGAATGAGATCGGGCGGCGGCGGCTCGGGAAACAGGCAGCGATAGCAGGGATGCGGCTCGCCCCGGTAGGCCTTGTAGACCGAAATCTGGCCGTCGAAGCGCAACACCGCGGCCGAGACCAGCGGCCGGCGCTCCAGGTAGCAGGCATCGTTCAGCAGGAAGCGGGTGGCGAAATTGTCCGAGCCGTCGCAGACGAGGTCGTAGCCGGCCACCAGGGCGCGGACATTGTCCGCCGACAGCCGGTGGGGATGCGCCTCCACCCGGACGTCCGGGTTGATCCGCGCCAGCGTCTCGCGGGCGCTGTCCACCTTGGGACGGCCTATCGCCGCGCCGTCATGGGCGATCTGGCGCTGCAGGTTGGACAGGCTGACCGCGTCGTCGTCGACCACGCCGATGCGGCCGACGCCGGCGGCGGCGAGGTAGAGCAGCAGGGGCGAGCCCAGACCGCCGGCGCCCACCACCAGCACGCTCGAGGCGAGCAGGCGGGCCTGGCCGATGCCACCGACCTCCGGCAGCACGATGTGGCGGGCGTAGCGCTCGATCTGCTCGTCCGAGAAATCCATGTCCTTCAGATGCTCTCGAACAGCGCCGTCGACAAGTAGCGCTCGGCGAAGGAAGGCAGGATGACAACGATCCGGCTGTCGGCGTTCTCCGGACGCTGGCCGACCTCGATGGCCGCCGCCAGCGCCGCCCCGGAGGAAATGCCGACGGCGAGGCCCTCGGTGCGGGCGGCGAGCCTTGCGGTCTCGAAGGCGTCCTCGTTGGCGATCCTGATGATCTCGTCGATCGCCTCGGTGTCGAGGATCTCCGGCACGAACCCGGCGCCGATCCCCTGGATCGGATGCGGGCCCGGCTCGCCGCCGGACAGCACCGGGCTGTCCTCGGGCTCCACCGCAACGATCTGCAGCCCGGGCTTGCGCGCCTTCAGCACCTCGCCGATTCCCGTGATCGTCCCGCCGGTGCCGACGCCGCTGACAACGATGTCGACCGCGCCGTCGGTATCGTTCCAGATCTCCTCCGCCGTGGTGCGCCGGTGCACCGCCGGGTTGGCCGGGTTCTCGAACTGCTGTGGCATCACCGCGCCGGGGATCTCGGCCAGCAGCTCGCGGGCCCGGGCGATCGCCCCCTTCATGCCCGCCGCCGCCGGCGTCAGTTCCAGTTCCGCGCCGAGCAGGGCCAGCATCTTGCGGCGTTCCAGCGACATGCTTTCGGGCATGGTCAGGATCAGCCGGTAGCCGCGGGCCGCCGCGACGAAGGCGAGCGCGATGCCGGTATTGCCCGACGTGGGCTCGACCAGCACCGTATCCGCCGCCGTGCGGCCGTCGCTCTCGAGGGCGTCGATCATGGCGGCGCCGATACGGTCCTTGACCGAGGCGAGCGGATTGAAGAATTCGAGCTTGCCCAGCAGGCTCGCCGAAACGCCCTGCGCGGCGGCGAGGCGGTCGAGACGCACCAGCGGGGTATCGCCGATGGTGTCGACGATCGAATCGTAGATCCGGCCGCGACCGGGCCGGGGATCAGATTTCGAAGTCGGCACGCGCCCCTCCCCGATGCGCCACCTCGGCCTTGCGGGCCCGCTGGCAGAGTTCCTCGATCGAGATCGCGTCGAGCTCCCGCATCGCCTTGTCGGTGATCTCCCGCAGCATTGGCTGCAGCACCCGCTTGCCGATCTCCGCGCCTTCCTCGGGCGCGTCCGGTTGCTCAAGGTCGGTGAGCAGCCGCACCACCTGGCCCACGCTGACCCGGCGGCGCTCGCGCGCCAGGCGGTAGCCGCCGCGCGGCCCGCGCACGCCCTTCAGCACGCCGTGACGCACCAGATGCTGCAGCGCCTGCTCGAGATAGCGGTGCGGCACGCCCTGCCGCGCGGTGATGTCCTTCGACTGCACCGGGCCCGGCCGGGCGTTGTAGGCGATGTCCACCACCGCCTCGAGCGCCAGCAGGGTCTTGCGCGAGAGGCCCAGCATCAGGTCCGCCCGGTCGAGCCGAACCCGCCTTCGGCCCGGGCCGAAGACGGCAGCGCGTCCTGCTCGCGCAGCACCGCGCGGACGACCGGCGCGATGACGCATTGGGCGATGCGCTCGCCGCGGGCGATGGTGACGGGATCCTCGCCGTGATTGATTAGGATCACCCTGATCTCGCCGCGATA
>JBGTSP010000129.1:0-11901 GCA_041940205.1 Alphaproteobacteria bacterium | reverse complement strand
GCCGGACAGCGCGTTCAGGTAGACCGGAAGCGTGGCGACCAGGGTCTTGCCTTCGCCGGTCTTCATCTCGGCGATGTTGCCGCGATGCAGCACCACGCCGCCCATCAGCTGCACGTCGTAGTGCCGCTGGCCCAGCGTCCGCTTGGCCGCCTCGCGGACCACGGCGAAGCTCTCGGGAAGGATGTCCTCGACGCTGGCGCCGTCGGCGAGGCGGGCGCGGAAGTCGTCGGTCCTGGCGCGCAGGGCGTCGTCGTCGAGGGCCTCGAACTCGGGCTCGAGAGCGTTCACCTGCTCGACGATCGCATGCAGCGTCTTGATGTACCGGTCGTTCGCGGAACCGAACAGGTTCCGGGCGATCGAACCAAAGAAACCCATGGAAACGGCCTTTCAGAAATGCCGGCGCCACGGCCGCACCGCGGGAACCGGCAGGGCAGAGATAAGCGGGGGCCGGCACGCTGTCAACGAAGCCGCCCGCGCGCCCCCGGCCGTCCGAATGTCGCGTTGTCTCGCCGCCGTGGATCGCTGACAATGCCGGCCTGAACGGCGCCGTCGGCGCCGCACGCGGAGTTTCCATTCATGTTCACCGTCTTGAGGGGCGTTCTCGTCCTCGCCGGCCTCGCATTGCTGCCGCAGGCCGCGTCAGCGCAGTCGCCGGAAACCGTCGTCGCCCGGGTCGGCGACGCCACCGTCACCTTCGGCGAGGTCAGCGACTATATCGCCAGCCTGCCCGCCCAGGTCCGCCAGGCGCCGATCGAGCAGGTCTTCCCGCTCGCCCGCCAGCAGGTCATCGACCGGCTGCTGATCCTGCAGGCGGCCGAGGCCGGCAAGCTCGACGCGGAGGCCGACGTGAAGTCGCAGATCGCCCAGGCCCGCGACGAGGTGATGCGCCGCGCCTATATCGGCCAGCTGCTCGAGAACGAGCTGAGCGAGGAGAAGCTGCGCGCCCGTTTCGCCGCCGCCAACGAGGGCAAGTCCGGTCCCGAAGAAGTGAACGCGCGGCACATCCTGCTCGAGACCCGGCCCGAGGCGGAAGCGGTGATCGCGCGGCTCGGCAAGGGCGAGGATTTCGCCGCGCTGGCGAAGGAGAAATCGACCGGGCCTTCCGGTCCGAACGGCGGCTCGCTCGGCTGGTTCCGGCGCGGCCAGATGGTGCCGGAATTCGAGAGCGCGGCGTTCGCGCTGAAGGCCGGCGAGGTCAGCGCGCCCGTGCAGACCCAGTTCGGCTGGCATGTGATCAAGCTGGAGGAACGGCGCACCTCGCCGCCGCCCGCCTTCGAGGAGATGGCCGCGGAGTTCCGCCAGGGGGCCGCCCAGGAGATCATCGGCGAGCGTCTCGAGAGCCTGCGCGGCGCGGCCGCGATCTCGCTCTTCACCATGGACGGCGCGCCCGAGCCGTCCGCCGCCAGGCAGTAGGCGCGCGATGGCTGCGATCAAGCGTTCGCCGCTGGCGCCGGCGCGGTTCCCGCGGTTGCCCGAGATCGCCGGACTGGAACTGGCGACGCTCGCCGGCGGCCTGCGCTACAAGGGCCGGGCCGACCTGTTCCTGGCGCACATGCCGAAGGGCGCGGCGGTGGCGGGCGTGTTCACCCGCTCCAGCATGCCGGGCGCCCCGGTGCAGTGGTGCCGGGATGTTCTCGGACAGGGCCGGGCGCGGGCGATCCTGGTCAATGCCGGCAACGCCAACGTCTTCACCGGACAGGCGGGCCTCGATACCGCGGCCGGCGCGGCCCGCGCGCTCGGACGCCTGCTGAAGTGCCGGGCCGACCAGGTGTTCCTGGCCTCCACCGGCGTGATCGGCGAGGCGATGGACCAGGACCGGCTGCTGGCCTGCCTGCCGCGGCTCACGGCCCGCCTGGGCAAGGCGGGCTGGAAGCAGGCTGCGACCGCGATCGGCACGACGGACACCTACCCCAAGGCGGCATCGCAAACGGTGGATATCGACGGCGTGCCGGTCCGCATTGCCGGCATCGCCAAGGGCAGCGGGATGATCGCGCCGGACATGGCGACCATGCTCGGCTTCCTCTTCACCGATGCCCGGCTGCCCGCGCCGGTGCTGCAGAAGGCGCTGCAGGCGGCCTGCGCGACCAGCTTCAACGCGATCACCGTGGACAGCGATACCTCGACCTCGGATACCGTGCTGCTCTGCGCCACCGGCGCGGGCCCGCGGCATGCCCGGATCGAGCGGGTCGGCGATCCGAGGCTGAAGGCCTTTCGCGCCGGCCTGGAAGCGGTGATGCGCGACCTCGCGCACCAGATCGTGCGCGACGGCGAGGGCGCCTCGAAATTCATTGCCGTCACCGTCACGGGGGCGGAGAACAACCGGGCGGCCCGGAACATCGGCCTGTCGATCGCCAACTCGCCGCTGGTCAAGACCGCGATCGCCGGCCAGGACGCCAACTGGGGCCGCATCGTCATGGCCGTCGGCAAGTCCGGCGAGAAGGCCGACCGCGACCGCCTGGGCATCCGCATCGGCGGCGTGCTGGTGGCCGAGCACGGCTACGCCGCGGCGAGCTATCACGAGGCCGACGTGATGCCGCACATGCGCGGCGAGGAGATCGACATCGTCGTCGATGTCGGGCTGGGCCGGGGCCGGGCCACGGTCTGGACCTGCGACCTGACGCACGACTACATCGCCATCAATGCCGACTACCGCTCCTGACGCGGGCGCGTCGCCGGCGGCCGGCCCGCTGCTGGTGGTCGCGGTGGCGCTGGTCGACGGCGACGGCCGGGTGTTCATCCAGCAGCGGCCGGCGGGCAAGGCGATGGCGGGCCTGTGGGAGTTTCCCGGCGGCAAGGTGGCCGCCGGCGAAACCCCGGAGGCGGCGCTGATCCGGGAATTGCGCGAGGAACTGGCGATCGACGTCACCGAGGCCTGTCTCGCGCCCTTCACCTTCGCGTCGCACGCCTACGAGGATTTCCACCTGCTGATGCCGCTCTATGTCTGTCGCCGCTGGGAGGGCACGCCGAGCCCGCAGGAGGGCCAGCAGACCGCCTGGGTCCGGGCCAACCGGCTGAAGGACTATCCGATGCCGCCGGCCGACGTTCCGCTGATCGCGATGCTGCGGGACCTGCTTTAGGCGTTCTTCCTTTGGGCGTTCTCCAGGCCCGGGGAGGCCGGGTGTCCGCCGGAGGGAAGGGCGGTCAGTCGAACTCGGCGAGCCGGGTGAAGCGGTCGACCGGCATGCCGGCCTTCTCGGCCGCCGCAGCGATCTGCTGCCAGGTCGTCGCGTCCACCGGAATGCCGCGGGCGTGACGCTCCTCGCGCACCGTCTGCTCGGGATCGCCCGGCGCCAGCACGGGACGGGCCGGATCCAGCGGCGGACTCGCCTTGACCCAGTCGACATAGCGCTCGATCTCGGCCTCGAAGGCGGCCATGTCCTCGACCATGATCGCGGGATCGAGCGCGATCGAGGTCATGGTGTTGGTCAGTACCGTCTCGCCGGCCTGGGTCATGCCGCCGCCGGACAGGCCGCCGGCCAGGATGTCCGCCATCAGGTTCAGGCCGTGGCCCTTGTAGCCGCCGAACGGCAGCACCGCGCCGCCGGCGTAGAAGTCTTCCGGATCCTGCGTCGGCGCGCCCTGCGGATCGACCAGATAGCCGTCGGGCATGGGTCGGCCGGCATTGCGGGCGACGGCAACCTTGCCCTCGGCGCACATCGCCGTGGTGAAGTCGAGCAGCAGCGGCTCGCGACCGTGGCGCGGCACGCAGATGCAGACCGGGTTCAGCGACATCCGCCGGTCGCTGCCGCCGAACGGCGTGACCATCATTCCCTTGCCGGTCGTGTTGACGAAATGCAGCGAAATCAGCCTGGCGCGGGCCAGTTCCTCGCCCCAGCCGCCGATCCGTCCGAGATGGCCGCAATTGCGGATCGCGGCAATCGCCATGCCGGAGCGCAGCGTCTTGGCCGCCAGCAGGCCCATGGTCTCCTCGGCGATGATCTGGCCGAAGCCGCGCTGGCCGTCGACGACCATCGAGATCGGATTCTCGCGCACCACGCGGGCATGGCGGCCGGGCACCACCTCGCCGGCAAGCACGGCGTCGACATAGCGGGGCACGCGGATGATGCCGTGCGAATCGTGGCCGGTCAGGTTGGCTTCCAGCAGGTGGCGGGTGATCGTCTCCGCGGCTTCCTCGCTGCAGCCGATATGGCGGAACAGCGCCTCGATCGCGAGGCTCAGGGCGTCGGCGGATATGCGGAGGAGGTTGGTTTCGGCTGCATCGTTCATGGCGAATCGTCTTATAGCGGTTTCCGGCCCGGGCGTGCAGCTTCCCCGGCCGAGCGTTCCTCGCCGTCCAGCGCCCGGGCCAGCGACTGGCGCGCCGAGCCCGGCTGCAGCGCCCGGGGCTGATCCTCGTGCGGGGCCCAGCCGGTCAGCATGACGATCTCCACCGTGGCGCCGATCCGGCCGTCGCTCCGGCCGAAGCGCTCCGCGTAGATCTCCGCCGCGCGCGCCAGGGTCGCGCGACGCAGCGGCGTGCGCCGGCGCGCGTTCAGCATGTTGGCCTGCCCCAGGCCGCGCAGCTCGCGCATCAGGTCGAACGGCGTCTCGTAGGTGAGGGTGATCAGGTCGCGATCCACCGTCGGCAGGGCGAAGCCGGCACGCTGCAGCAGGCTGCCGAGATCGCGCAGGTCGGCCATCGGCGCGACCCGCGGGCTGGTGCCTCCCTCGCATTCCAGCTCGGCGTGCAGGAAGGCCTCGCGCAGCTCGCGCAATGTGTCGCCGCCGGGCAGCGCGGCCAGGAACAGGCCGTCGGGCCGCAGGCTGCGCCGGGCCTGCAGCAGGGCGCCCGGCAGGTCGTTGGCGAGATGCAGGCTCATGGCCGAGAACACCAGGTCGAACGCTTCCTCGGCAAAGGGCAGCATCTCCTCGTCGGCGGCCACCCGCAGGCCGCCGGCCCGCGCCAGCAGCGCCGGGCAGGGATCGGCCTGTACGAGGGTCGCGATGCCGCCGCGTCCCCCGGCGACACGGCCCAGCAGGCCGTGATGGCTGCCCAGGTCGAGCGCCCGCGGGAAGGTCCGGTTGACGTCCTCGAGCCGGTCGGCCAGCCGGTCGGCGACCTCGAGCAGCACGAACTCGTGCCGCTCGATGCCGCCGGCGGCCCGCCGCCGTCGCCGCTGCAGCAGGCCCCGGTCGAAGGGCGCGTGGTCGTTCAAGGCGGGCGATCCCTGTCCTATGCTGGAGAGATGGCCAACTTGGAGCGCATCACGACCGGCATCAAGTCCGCGCGCGCGGTGCTGCTCGATACCCTGCTGCCGCACCAGTGCCCGCTCTGTCACGCCATCGTCGGCGGCGACGGCGGTCTTTGCGGGGGATGCTGGGCGGCGCTGCATTTCATCGCGCCGCCCCTGTGCGCCTGCTGCGGCTTTCCGTTTCCGCATGCGGAGGACGCGCCGGAAGCGCTGTGCGCGGACTGCCTGCGCCGCCGCCCGGTCTTCGCGCGAGCCCGGGCCGCGCTGGTCTACGACGATGCCTCGCGGCCCCTGGTGCTCGACCTGAAGCATCGCGACCGCCTGGACCTCGCGCGGGTGGCCCTGCCCCTGCTGGCGGGCGCCGGGTCCGACCTGCTGGACGCGGCCGATCTGGTGCTGGCGGTGCCGCTGCACTGGCGCCGGCGTCTGCGGCGCCGGGCCAACCAGTCGGCCGAACTCGCCCGGGCGCTTGCCGCACGGACCGGCCTGCCGTTTCACGCCGGGCTGCTGGTGCGCCGCAAGGCCACGCCCTCGCAGGGCGGTCTGGGCCGCGGCGGTCGCCGGCGCAACGTGCAGGGCGCGTTCGCGGTGCCCGAGCGGGCCCGCCCGGTTCTGGCGGGGCGCCGCATCCTGCTCGTCGACGATGTCTTCACCACCGGCGCCACGGGCGAGGCCTGTGCGCGCAGCCTGCTTGCCGCGGGCGCTCGTGCGGTCGACCTGCTGACGCTCACCCGGGTTGTCAGACCTGCCGCTTGATCCGATATTCGATGCACGTTTCCGACGGAGAGCCGCGATGGCCGAGATCGAGATCTATTCCAGCATGTTCTGCCCCTTCTGCGTCCGCGCCAAGCGGCTGCTGACGGCCAAGGGCGCGTCGTTTCGCGAGATCGACGTGGACACCACCGCCGGCGCGCGCGAGGAGATGGTGAGCCGCGCCCGGGGCCGGCGGACGGTGCCGCAGATCTTCATCGACGGGACGCATGTCGGCGGCTGCGACGACCTGATCGCGCTGGAGCGCGAAGGTCGGCTCGACAGCCTGCTCACGGCCGCCTGACGGCGTGTCGATGAGCGAGCGGCGCTTCACCGCGGCCTGCGTCCAGGTCAACGCCTCGAACGACATGGCGGCGAACATCGCCGTCTTTTCCGACCAGGTCCGTCGCGCCCGGGATGCCGGTGCCGATTTCATCACCACGCCCGAAGTGGTGGCGATGATCGAGAACGGCCGCGAGGCGACGCGGGAAAAGGCGCGGCCTGAATCCGAACATCCCGCGCTCGCCGCCTTTCGCGACCTGGCCCGGGAGACGGGCGCCTGGCTGCTGGCCGGTTCGCTGACCATCAGGCAGGACGATGGTCCGCTGTACAACCGGTCGTTCCTGCTCGCCCCGGACGGGGAGATCGTCGCCCGCTACGACAAGATCCATATGTTCGACGTGGAACTGCCGAACGGCCAGGTGCTGCAGGAAAGCGCCGCCTACCGTCCCGGCGGCGAGGCGGTGCTGGCCGACCTGCCGTGGGGCGTGCTCGGCATGACGATTTGCTACGACATGCGCTTTCCCGAACTCTACCGCACGCTGGCGCGCGCGGGCGCCGAGATCGTGACCGTTCCCTCGGCCTTCACCCGGATCACCGGCCAGGCGCACTGGCACGTCCTGCTGCGGGCCCGGGCGATCGAGACCGGCAGCTTCGTGCTCGCCGCGGCCCAGACCGGCCGTCACGTCGGCAAGCGCGAATCCTACGGCCATGCCCTGATCGTGGCCCCCTGGGGCGAGATCCTGGCCGAGGCCGACGAGGCGGTCGGTTACATCACCGCGGAGATCGACCTGGCGCGGGTGGCCGAGGCGCGCCGGCGCATTCCCGCCCTGACGCATGACCGGCCCTATGACGGACCGCGGCGCTACGGCGCGGTCGGCGCGGCCGCCGAATGAACGCGAGCGGATACCGGCAATGACCTATTGCGTCGGTCTGCGCCTGAAACAGGGCCTGGTCTTTCTCGCCGATACCCGCACCAACGCGGGCGTCGATCACGTCTCGCGCTATCGCAAGCTGTTCACCTGGCGGGTGCCCGGCGAACGCGCTCTGGCGCTGATGACCGCCGGCAACCTGTCGATTACCCAGGGCGTGGTCACCCGGCTCAACCGCGCGATCAAGCGCGACGTGGCGGGCGAGGGGGGTGACGGGGACGAAGAGACGATCCTGAACGCCGACTCGCTCTACCGGGTGGCCCAGATCGTCGGCGAGGCGATGTTCGAACAGCAGCAGCGCGACCGGGCCGGCCTCGAGGCCGAGGGCGCCAGTTCGGATGCCTCCCTGATCCTCGGCGGCCAGCGTCGCGGCGGGCGGCACCGGCTGTTCCTGATCTATTCTGCCGGCAACTTCATCGAGGCGACCTCCGACACGCCCTATTTCCAGATCGGCGAGTTCAAGTACGGCAAGCCGATCCTCGATCGCGTGGTCGAGAGCGACACGCCGATCGAGGAAGCCCTGCAGGCGGCCTTCGTCTCGATGGATTCGACCCTGCGCAGCAACCTGTCGGTGGGCATGCCGCTCGACCTGGCAGTCATCCGGGAGGGCCAGTTCGGCGACCTCACCCAGCGGCGCATCACCAGCGACGACGAGGATTTCGCGCGGATCTCCAGCGGCTGGTCGCAGGCCCTGCGCGAAGCCTTCGATCGCCTGCCCAGCGCCTCGGGCTGAACCACGCCCGCCCGCCGGGCGGAGGGACGCGGCGCTTCAGGGCGCGGCGGCCGCGAGGTCGTAGTCCTCCCAGACGGGCTGCGCCATGTCGGCCTGGAACTTCTCGAAGCTCCACGGCCACATCGCCGGATTGCCGTTCTTGTCGAGATACCAGCTGCGGCAGCCCGACACCCAGACGGTGTTCTCCATCGCCTGCATCACCGCATCGTTGAACCGGCGGGTGGCCTCGGCGCGCGGGGCCAGCGTGATCCCCGGTTCGGCGCGGACGCGATCGATCAGCTTCAGGATGTAGGCGAGCTGCAGTTCCGAGATCATGATCAGCGAGAAGTTGCCGATCGGGCTGTTCGGGCCGACCAGCATGAAGAAGTTCGGGAAACCCGGGATGGCGACGGAACGGTAGGCCTCGGTCGCCTCCGACCAGGCCTCGTCCAGGCTCAGCCCGTCGTTGCCGAAGACCTGCATCGGCCGCATGAAACTGTGGCCGTCGAAGCCGGTGGCCAGCACCAGCACGTCGAGTTCGTGCAGCGTCCCGTCGCGGGTGCGCACGCCTGCGGGCTCGATGCCGGCGATCGCTTCGGTCACCAGGCTGGCGTTGGGTTGCTGGATCGCGGGGTAGAAGGCGTCCGACATGATCAGCCGCTTGCACGCGGCGACATAGTCCGGGGTCAGCCGGGCCCGCAGTTCGGGATCGTGGACGTTCTCTTCGAGATTGTCGCGGCAGGCCTTCTCGATCTTCGCCAGTTCCTCGCGATCGCCCACCACCGCGCGGGCGAAGGTGTTCTGGAAGCGCTCGGCGAGATCGTCGTAGAGCGCGTCCATCTGCTCGGGGTGGGCCCGGAAATGGGCCTTCTGCTCCTCCGGGATCTCCGGATTGGGCAACGGCAGTATCCACTGCGCCGTGCGCTGGAACAGGCTGAGATGGGCCGTGCGCGACACGATCGCGGAAACGATCTGCACGCCGGTCGAGCCGGTGCCGATGACGCCGACGCGCTTGCCGGCAAGATCGACGCTATGGTCCCAGCGGGCGCTGTGGAAGCAGGCCCCGGCGAAACTGTCGAGGCCGGGGATGTCGGGATAGACCGGTTCGCGCAGCACCCCGGTGGCAGCGATGACGACGTCCGCGCGGTCCTCGCGCCCGTCGGCGAAGCCGAGCCGCCAGCCATCGGGACCGTGCCGGGCCTCGGTGATCTCCGCGTTGTAGCGGATCAATTCGTCGATCCCGTACTGCGCCGCGACCCCTTCGAAATAGCCGCGGATCTCCGCGCCCGGGGGAAACCGCCGGGTCCAGTCGGGATTGGCCGCGAAGGTGTAGCGGTAGAGATGCGAGGGCACGTCGCAGGTCAGGCCCGGATAGGTATTGTCGCGCCAGGTGCCGCCCAGGCGGTCGGCCTTCTCGTAGACGGTGACGTCGCGATAGCCGGCCTCGCGCAGCTTGATCGCGCTCAGGATGCCGGACATGCCGGCGCCGATGACGATGATCCTGGGGTCGTCTTCCTTACGCATCTGGGCCCTCCCGATCCCGAATGTGCCCGGCCAGTCTAGGCCATTGCGGGATTCGGATGGCGCGTCAATCCGGCGCGCCGGCCGCGGGCGCCAGCAGCCTGGGCTCGCGGTCGTTGACGGCGCACAGCCGCTGGCGCACCGCCGGCCGCGGCCGGTGCTCGACGCCGTGTTCGTAGGCCACGATCTGCAGCCGCCCGGCATAGGCGTCCAGCATCTCTCCCGGCGCCAGCAGGAAGTCCGGGTTGCGCGGCCGCCCGTAACGCGCGTTGCCGGCGCCGAAGGTTTCCCACAGCAGCACGCCGCCCGGCGCCAGGGCGTCGGCCAGGACGGCGAACAGGGGACGGTGCAGGTAGTTGGTGACGACGATCCCGTCGAACAGGCGGCCTGTGAAGGGCCAGCCGTCCGGCGCCTCGATGTCGGCCTCGACCGCCTCGACGCCGTCCACTCCCCTGAGCGCGTCCGCGTCGATGTCGACCGCGGTGACGGCATGGCCGCGGGCGGCCAGAAAGCGGGCGTGCCGGCCATGGCCGGCGGCGACGTCGAGCACCGCGCCCCCGGCCGCGATCAGCGGCGCGAACCGGGCGATCCAGTCGGAAACCGGGATGTCGGGGTCGGCCGGGCGATCGAAGCTCATGCGTGAATTCCGTGCTTGTTGGGCTGTCGCGACCGGGCGAGGCCGGCGTGCTATTCTTGACGACGGTCCGGCGCGATCCTATCTGCCGCCACGGACCGCGTGGAGTTGTTCCCATGATCGTCTACGACCTGATCTGCGCCAACGACCATGTCTTCGAATCCTGGTTCAAGGATTCCGCCGCGTTCGACAAGCAGGCCCGGCGCGGCCTGTTGAGTTGCCCGGTCTGCCAGGACAGCAAGATCGAGAAGGCGCTGATGGCGCCCGCGGTCAGCACCGCACGCTCGCGCGAGGCGCGCGAGGAAACCGCGAAAAAGAAGATGGTGACGACGAAGGCCATGGCGCTGCTTGCGGAGATGCGCAAGCAGGTCGAGCAGAATTGCGACTATGTCGGGCCCGACTTCGCGGATACCGCGCTGAAGATGCATTTCGGCGACGAGGAGCGCCGCGACATCTATGGCGAGGCGACCGACGAGGAGACCGAGCAGCTGCGCGAGGAAGGCGTCGAGTTCGCGCAGATTCCCTGGGTGCCGCGCGGCGACAACTGACGCCGGGCCGGCCGCCGGGCGTCAGGCGCGGGTGGCGAAGGCCAGATAGTTGACCGAGGCGTCCCGGGTCAGGCGCCAGTCGCCCGACAGCGGCCTGAAGCCGAGGCCGCGAACCTCGCGGATCGCGAAACCGCCGGCGTGCAGGTGCCTCGCCAGTTCCGCCGGCTTGACGAATTTCCGCCAGTCATGCGTGCCGGGCGGCAGCCAGCGCAGCACGCGTTCGGCTACCAGAATGGCTTCCAGCCAGGCCCGCGGAGTGCGGTTCAGGGTGGAAAGCACCAGCGCGCCGTCCGCCGCGACCAGCCGGCAACAGGCGGCGAGGAACCCGGGCAGGCTGGCGACATGCTCGACGACCTCCATCGAGACCACCGCATCGAAGCGCCGGCGGCCCCGCGCCATGTCCTCGACACTGGCGCAGCGATAGTCGATGTCGAGGCCGCCTTCCCGCGCATGCAGCGCGGCCGCCGCGATCAGGTCCGCACTGGCGTCCAGCGCGGTCACCTCGGCGCCCATCCGGGCCAGGGGTTCGGACAGCAGGCCGCCGCCGCAGCCGGCGTCGAGCACGCGCAGACCCGCGAGCGGCCGGAGGCCGTCGGCCGGCAGGCCGAAATGCGCGCACAGCCGGTCGCGCAGGAAGGCAAGCCGGGGCGGGTTGAGACCGTGCAGCGGCGCCATCGCGCCCTCGGGCCGCCACCAGTCGTCGGCAAGCGCCGAAAAACGCGCGATTTCCTCGGGCGAAATGCTCTCGGCGTCGATGCGTGCCATGTGCGGTTCCTGGACCTTGGGGCTCGGGGTTTGGGCCGCCGCCGAAAACTTGTATACGCGCCCCGCGTTCACCAATCCATGCGTCAACACGCGCGCCGAATGAAGTCCGTCCCATGGCCCGTATCGTGATGAAGTTCGGCGGCACCTCGGTCGCCGACATTCCCAAGATCCAGAATGTGGCGAAGCGGGTTGCCGCCGAGCACGCGGCCGGAAACGAGGTCGCGGTCGTGGTTTCCGCCATGGCCGGCACCACCAATCAGCTGATCGAGTGGACCCGCGAGGCGGCCAGCCTGCACGACGCGCGCGAGTACGACACGGTGGTCTCGGCCGGCGAGCAGATCACGGTCGGTCTGCTGGCGATGGCGCTGCAGGCGCTGGGGGTGCAGGCGCGCTCCTGGATGGGCTGGCAGATTCCGGTCGAGACGTCCGACGTGCACGGCAGCGCGCGGATCGAGAACATCCGGGCCGACGATCTCGTCGAGCGCATGCGGCAGGGCGAGGTTGCCGTGGTCGCCGGCTTCCAGGGCGTCAGCGCGCGCCGGCGCATCACCACCCTCGGACGCGGCGG
>JBGTSP010000128.1:0-11909 GCA_041940205.1 Alphaproteobacteria bacterium | reverse complement strand
TGCAACCTGCGCTTCGACGACACCAACCCCAGCAAGGAGGAGCAGGCCTACGTCGACTCGATCCAGGAGGACGTGCGCTGGCTCGGCTTCGATTGGGGCCCGCACCTCTATCATGCGTCCGACTATTTCGAGCAGCTCTACGCCTGGGCGGAGCATCTGATCGAAACGGGCCATGCCTTCGTCTGCGATCTGACCGGCGAGGAGATGCGGGAATATCGCGGCACGCTGACCGAGCCTGGCCGCGAAAGCCCATACCGCAACCGCAGCGTCGCCGAGAACCTGGATCTCTTCCGCCGCATGCGGGCGGGCGAATTCCCCGAGGGCGCCAAGACGCTTCGGGCGAAGATCGACATGGCGTCCGGCAACATCAACCTGCGCGACCCGGCGCTCTACCGCATCCGCCACGCCCATCATCCGCGCACCGGCGATGCCTGGTCGATCTACCCGACCTATGACTATGCGCATGGCCAGTCGGACGCCATCGAGGCCATCACCCATTCGCTGTGCACGCTCGAGTTCGAGGACCACCGTCCGCTCTACGACTGGCTGCTCGACAACCTGCCGGTGCCGGCGCGTCCAAGGCAGTACGAGTTCGCCCGCCTCAACCTCACCCACACGGTGCTGTCCAAGCGGGTGCTGACCCGGCTGGTGCACGAAGGCCATGTCGACGGCTGGGACGATCCGCGCATGCCAACGCTGGCCGGCCTGCGCCGGCGCGGCGTGCCGGCGGCGGCGCTGAAGGCCTTCGTCCGGCAGATCGGCGTCGCCCGGGCGAACAGCGTTGTCGACGTCTCGATGTTCGACTTCACGGTTCGCGACCACCTGAACCCGATCGCCGAACGTCGACTGGCGGTGCTGCGGCCGCTGAAGCTGGTGATCGAGAACTATCCCGAGGGCAAGAGCGAGGTCCTTCAGGCCCGCAACCATCCCGGCGACGAGGCCGCCGGCACCCGGCCCGTGACCTTCTCGCGCGAGCTCTGGGTCGAGCGCGACGATTTCATGGAGGAGGCGCCCCGCAAGTTCTTCCGGCTGACCCCGGGGCGCGAGGTTCGCCTGCGCTACGCCTATTTCGTGACCTGCACCGACGTGGTGAAGGACGCCGACGGCACTGTCGTCGAACTGCGCTGTACCTACGATCCCGAGAGCCGCGGCGGCGAGGCGCCCGACGGACGCAAGGTGCGCGGCACGATCCACTGGCTCTCGGCGGCGGACGCGGTGCGGGCCCGCGTGCGGCTGTACGATCACCTCTTCGCCCGGCCCGATCCCGGCGCCGAGGGCGACGTGATGGACGATCTCAGTCCGGCTTCGCTGGAGGTGCTCGACGAGGCGCTGATCGAGCCGGGACTGGCGGGCCGCAACGCCCCCGACCCCGTGCAGTTCGAGCGGCTGGGCTACTTCTGTGCCGATCCCGACAGCACCCCCGAACGCCCGCTGTTCAACCGCACGGTCGGCCTGCGCGACAGCTGGGCGAAACTGCAGAAGGCCGGCGCGACGGGTCGCTGAATCGGTTCGCCCGAGACAGGCGGATCCGGCGAACGACAGGACAGGATCTTGTCGCGACGGCCTCGCCCGTTGCGCTGCTGCTCCCGACAGGATCGATGCGCCGGTCCCCGCGTTCGCCCTCATCGAATAGAAAACAAGCGCTGACGCAACAGAGATCGAATTCACGCACGGTTGCACAAGAAACCGGCGCCGGCGGCGTTGTTTCTGCCAGAAGAAAAGTGTTAACGTGGCAACAGCACTGTCACGGTGCTCAATTGAGAACATCATTCCGCCACCGCGTCTGCCGCGGTGGCGGTTTTTTTGTGCAGAATGAAGGATGTGTCCGGGTCATCGGCACAACAGGGAGAGCGGGCAGATGCAGGCACAACCGGCCGGGAATGCGGATCTCGAAGCCGTCGCGACACGCTTTGCCGAGGCGCATGTGCGTGGACGGACCGCCGACTGGGAGCGCGACGGCGCGATCCCGCGGGAGGTCTTCCGGGCCGCCGCCGAGGCCGGCCTGGGCGCGATCCAGGTGCCCACGGAACAGGGCGGCGCGGGCCGCGACTTCAGGGCCAAGATGCAGGTGACCGAGGCCCTGGCGCGGGCCAGCATGGCCTTCGCCTTCGCCATGGTGAACACCCAGAATGTCGCCGCCAAGCTGGCCCGGGACGCCCCGGCGATCGCCGGCGACTTCGTACCCGACCTGATCGCCTGCCGGCTGTTCGGCGCGACGGCGCTGAGCGAGCCCGGCGCCGGCAGCGATTTCTCCGCCATTGCCACGACGGCGACACCGCTCGAGGGCGGCGGCTGGCGGCTCGACGGCGAGAAATGCTGGATCACCAACGCAACCATCGCCGATCTGTTCGTCACCTACGCCCAGACCGGTCCCGAAAAGGGCTGGCGCGGCATCGCCTGTTTCCTGATCGACGCCCGCCGTCCGGGTTTCCGCCGGCAGCCGGCGCTCGACCTGATCGGCGGTCGGGCGATCGGCACCGGCGGCTTCGTTCTCGACGGCTACGAGGCGCCGGCCGAGCACCTGCTGCATCCCGCCGGCGAAGCCTTCAAGGCGGCGATGGGCAGCATCAACGGCGCGCGCACCTATGTCGCCGCGATGTGCTGCGGCATGCTGGACGACGCGCTGACCCAGGCCATCCGTTACGGCCGGGAGCGCCATGCCTTCGGCCGGCCGCTCGTCGCCAACCAGGGACTGCGCTGGCTGCTGGCCGATATCGCCACCGAGCTCGAGGCCGCCCGCCTGCTGACCGGCAAGGCCGCCGATCTCGTTGTCGCGGACGATCCCGGCGCCGTGCTCGCGGCGGCGCACGCCAAGAAATATGCCGCCCGCATCGCCCAGGCCCGCCTGCCCGACTGCATCCAGGCGATGGGCGCGCACGGCCTGCGCGCCGAACATGGCCTCGGCCCGCAGCTCGCCTGCGCCAAGATCGCCCATTTCATCGACGGCTCCAGCGAGATCCAGAACGAGCGGATCGCGGCGATCCTGCTGGACTGAACCCGAATGGCGCGGAAAACCCCACCTTCACACCCGTTGCGGTGATGATCTGTTAAGCTTTGCTCCACGTAAGATCGGTACAAGACCAGCAAGCCGGCGGCGCGCCAGGTACGCGTCCGCCACCCCGAGGGCCCAACCGGGGAACATGCGAACGGCGTGAGCAGTCCCGACAGCGATGCGCTTGAGAACCTGCCGCTCACCGCGGCGGAAGACGACCTGCTGTCGCCCGCGCTGGTGCCCACCGACGGCCAGTTCGCCCTGCAATGGTACCTCGCCAACGACGATCCCGGCGGCATCGACATCAATGTCACCGGCGCATGGGACGACTATACCGGCGCCGGCATCCTGGTCGGCATCGTCGATGACGGGGTGCAGCACGGCCACCATGCGCTCGCGGCCAACTACCGTTTCGATATCGACTACGACACCCGGGACCTGGACGACGACGCGGCGCCCGTCACGTTTCTGGACAATCACGGCACCGCCGTCGCCGGCCTGATCGCCGCCGACGACAACGGCCAGGGCACGGTGGGCGTCGCCTTCGACGCCGAAATCGCCGGCTTCCGCATCGGCTTCGGCGCCGAGGGCAGCATCTCCCAGGTCGTCGAGGCCTTCGCCCGGCAGGACGAGGTCGACATCTCGAACAATTCCTGGGGCTTCGACGGCATCTATGCCGACAGCCGCCTCGACCCGGCCTTCGACGGGGTCTTCGCGGCGCTCGACAACGCGCTGGAGAACGGCCGCGACGGCCTGGGCACCGTCTTCGTGATGGCCGCGGGCAACAACCGGGAATTCGGTTACGACACCAACATGAGCGGTCTTCGTGCCGACCGCGGCATCATCACCGTCGCCGCGGCGCAGGAGGACGGCACGGTCGCGCCCTACAGCAGCCCCGGCGCCTCGATCCTTCTCACCGCGCCCTCTTCGGGCGACAGTCTCGACATTCTCACCACCGACCGGACCGGCGCCGACGGCTATGGCGGCGGCGATACCACCAACCTGTTCGGCGGCACCTCGGCCGCGACGCCGCTCGTCTCCGGCGTCGCCGCCCTGATGCTGGAAGCCAATTCCGAGCTGGGTCTGCGCGACGTGCAGGAAATTCTCGCTCTGGGCGCCCGGCAGGAGCCGCTTTCCGGCAGCGCCTGGCAGGTCAACGGGGCGGAACGGATCAACGGCGGCGGCTTCTCCGTCAGCCAGGATTTCGGTTTCGGCCTGATCGACGCCCATGCCGCGGTGCGTCTGGCCGAGAGCTGGAGCGGTACGGGCACGCGGGCGAACGAGGTCACCCTGAGCACCGACGGTTCCGGCGTGACGATCGCGGACGAAGGCACGGTGACGACCAGTCTCGAGATCGAAGGCGGCCTCGACATCGAGCATGTCGCCGTCGAGCTCGAACTCAGTCATGCCGTGGTGGGAGACCTGCGGATCAGCCTGATCTCGCCCGACGGCACGGTCAGCGTCCTGCTCGACCGGCCCGCGGTCAGCGCCTCCGATCCGGTCGGCGTGGGCCCGGCCGACCATGCCGGCCTGCGGCTCGCGAGCACGCATTTCCGCGGCGAGGCCGGCGCCGGAACGTGGAGCCTGCGGATCGAGGACCTTGCGGCGCTCGACACCGGCGTGCTGCACGACTGGTCGCTGCATCTCTATGGCGACGCGCCCGATCCCGACAGCACCTACTTCTTCACCGACGCCTATGCCGGCACCGGCGACCCCGCCCGCCAGCGCGTCAGCGATAGCGACGGCGGCGCGGACTGGCTGAACGCCGCGGCGACGACCAGCGACAACAGCATCGACCTGCGCAGTGGCGAAGCCGGCCTGATCGCCGACACCACGTTCCTGGGCACCGACGGCGGGATCGAGAACGTGATCTCGGGCGACGGCGCCGACACCCTCACCGGCAGCGAACAGGCCAACACGATCCGGGGCATGCGCGGCGATGACTCGCTCATCGGCCTCGGGGGCGACGATACGCTGGAAGGCTTTCACGGCAGCGACGTCCTGGAGGGCGGGGCCGGCGACGACATCCTGAACGGCGGCGAGCGCGGCGATTATCTGGACGGTGGCGACGGTTTCGACCTCGCGGTCTTCGAGACCTCGGCCCAGGGCGTGGACGTCGCTCTCGACGGCGGCGGTTTCGCCGGCGATGCCGCCGGCGACGTGCTGGTCGGCATCGAGGGCCTGGTCGGCTCGCTGCGCGGCGACACCCTCAGGGGCAGCGCCGGCGACAACCTGTTCTTCGGCCTGAACGGCGACGACGTCATTCTCGCCGGGGCCGGCCGGGACACCCTGATCGGCGGATCGGGCGCCGACAGTCTGGATGGCGGTGACGGGATCGATCTGGCCGACTATGGCCGCGCAACCGCCGGCGTGCACGCCGTGCTGTCGGGCATCGGCCTGGCCGGCGAGGCCGCCGGCGATCGCATCGACAATGTCGAGATGCTCGCCGGCAGCGCCTTCGCCGACACCCTGGCCGGTGACGATGCCGACAACCTGCTGGACGGCAACGGCGGCGGCGACCGGATCGAGGCCGGCGCCGGGCGGGATCTGATCCTCGCGGGAGCCGGGCGGGACACGATCGACGGCGGCGGCGGCTTCGATACGGTCGACTATGCTTCCGCGAGCACCGCGATCGTGGCCCGACTGGACGGCGCCGCGGATCCCCAAGCGCCGACCGACGACGAACTGATCGCCGTGGAAGGCGTGCGCGGCTCGGCCCAGGCAGACCGGATCATCGGCAGCGCCGACGGCAACGAACTGTACGGCCGCGACGGCAACGACTGGATTTCCGCCGCCGGCAGCGACGACACGCTCCAGGGCGGAAATGGCGACGATACCCTGATCGGTGGCAGCAATGATGACTGGCTGGACGGCGGCGACGACGATGACCTGCTGGACGGGGGCAGCGACAACGACACGCTGATCGGCGGCAGGGGCCGCGATATCCTGAGCGGTGGCGACGGCGACGATCTGCTGCTGGCGCAGGTGGACGCGGCGGCGGGCGACGCGGCGGGCGACCGGTTCTCGGGCGGCGCCGGCGACGACCGGATCCTGGCCGGCGACGGCGACGACACCATCGAGGGCGGGGCCGACAACGACACCATCGAGGGGGGCGGCGGCGACGACACGATCGCGGGCGCCCGTGGCACGGATACCCTGTCGGGCGGGGCCGGCGCCGACCGGCTGTCCGGCGGCCTCGGCAATGACGAACTCGCCGGCGGCGAGGGCGCGGACAGCCTGGACGGGGGCCGCGACCGCGACCGGCTGCAGGGCGACGGCGGCAATGACAGCCTCTCCGGCGGCCTGGGCAACGACATTCTCGAGGGCGGCGACGGTGACGACCTGATCGCGGGCGGCCGCGGTGGGGACCTGCTTGCCGGCGGCGACGGCGACGACCTGCTCGACGCCGGCTTCGGCAACGACAGCCTCGAGGGCGACAACGGCAACGACCGCCTCTACGCCTATGACGGTGACGACAGGCTCTATGGCGGCGCCGGACGCGACGACCTGCGGGGGCTCGCCGGCGACGACCTGCTGTTCGGCGGAAGCGGCAACGACACGCTCGACGGCGGCGCGGGCGCCGACGGCCTGTTCGGCGGCGACGGCCATGACGAGGCGAGCTACCGCGATGCCGCCTCGGCGGTTTCCATCGATTTCACAACCGGTCTCCACGCCGGCGCGGCGGCCGGCGACACCATCGCCGGCGACATCGAGGCGCTGACCGGCTCGCGCCACGACGACCTGCTGCGTCTCGACGCCCAGGCCCGCTTCCTGTCCGGCCATGCCGGCGACGACACGCTGATCGGCGATGTCGGCGACGACCGCTTCTACGGCGGCCGCGGCGACGACAGCCTGGCCTCGGGCGGCGGCGACGACGTGCTGGTGGGCGGGCGCGGCAACGACACGCTGAGCGCCGGCGACGGCGACGACGGGCTGTGGGCCGATGCCGGCGATGACCGCCTCGAGGGCGGCGCCGGCAACGACCGGCTGGACGGCGGTCGCGGCAACGACACGCTGGCGGGCGGCGCCGGGGCCGATCTCTTCCTGTTCGCCGACGGCGGCGGCGACGACGAGATCACCGATTTCGAGACCGCGGGCGGCGACCGGCTGGATGTCGGCGCGTTCTTTTCCTCGGCCGCGGAGGCCCGGGCCGCGGCGGTGACCGTCGGCGACGACGTGCTGCTGCGCCTCGACGGGAACGACAGCGTGCTGCTGCGCGGCCTGCAGGCCGATGACCTCTCGGACGACGATTTCGCGATCTGACGGCAGCCCGTGCTGTCCGCTTCCGGGGGCGATCTGTCCGTGCGGTGCCGGCGACACGATGCTAGCCAGACCGAAACCATCGACAGGGAACCGCCGAGATGCTGGAACTGCGACCGAACTGCGAATATTGCGATCGCGACCTGCCGCCGGACGCGGCGGACGCCCGCATCTGCAGCTATGAATGCACCTATTGCGCCCGTTGCGTCGAAACCGTGCTGCACGATGTCTGCCCGACCTGCGGCGGCGGTTTCGCGCCGCGCCCGATCCGCCCGCGCCGGGCCTTCCGGCGGGAGCTGAAACTGGGCCTGGAGAACCATCCGCCGTCGAAGAACCGCCGGGCGCTGAAATTCTCGAAGGAAGACGTCGCCGCGCATGTGGCGCGGATCCGCGACATTCCCCCGGCGGAACGCTGAACGGCCAGACCGGCAGCCTGTCGCAGCTTGCGGGTATCCATGCCAGGTGGGATGTTCCCTGCTGACTGGTTTGGCAACCTGGCAGGGTAAAAATGGTTTTACGTCTCGCGCGGTGGCTGTTTCTCGTTGTTCTTGCCGGTTCGACGGCAGGCTGCCTGCTGAAAGAGCCGATGTATGTGCCGGTATCGGCAAACCAGACCGTCAATGTCGCCGTCATTTCCGATCACTGGAACGATTACAAGAAGGCTGATTTCCCCAGGCTGGCCCGCGCCGAACTCTATTATCTTGAGGGAATCGACGGAAAACCGGTTGAGAACGCCTGGAACACGACCCGCAAGCACCACAACGCGGACAACCACTACATTTCCCGGATGGCGGTTTTCGAGCCGGTCGAGCATCAGCGCAAGGTTCCCACCCGGCAGATGAAGCTGCTGCTGCGTGGCTTGATGTTCCACGGTGGGATCATCGACGGACTGATCGAAGACCGGTTGCCTGTCGAAGGTGTGGTTTTCTTCGTTCCGACCGACGGCGAAAGCTATCGCGTGAACGGCGAACTGTCGGCGACCTATTCTGCCGTCTGGCTCGAGGATCGGGCCGGCAACCGGGTCACCGAGAAGATCGAGCGCAGAAAATAGCCGGTTCCGGAATCTTCCGACTCGCCACGCCCCCCGGTTTCTTCCTAATCTTCGTTTCCAGCGCGCCGAAAGAAGCGACGCGCCTCGCAGTACCTGTCATTCGACGGACGCTCAGCACGGGAGGATTCCGATGAACCTGGTCCGCAAGACGGCCCTTGCATTCGCTGCCGGCGGCGCCGCGGCGATGCTCGCGGCCCTGCCCGCCACCGCCAAGGTGGAGGGCGATACCATCATCCTCGGTTCGGCGATTTCGCTGACCGGCAAGTATTCCACCAACGGCATCCACGCCCAGCGCGGCTACGAGTTCGCCGTGAAGAAGATCAACGACGCCGGTGGCGTCACGGTCGGCGGCAAGAGCTACAAGCTCAAGGTCACCTACTATGACGACGAGAGCACCCCGGCCCGCGGCGCCCAGCTTGCCGAACGCCTGATCAAGCAGGACGGCGTGCAGTTCATGCTCGGCCCGTACAGCTCGGGCCTGACCAAGGCGATCGCCCCGGTCACCGAGAAGTTCAAGATCCCGATGGTGGAAGCCGAAGGCGCCTCGCGTTCGCTGTTCACGCAAGGCTACAAGTACCTGTTCGCCGTGCTTTCGACCTCGGAACAGTATCTCGCCAGCTCGATCGAACTGGCCGCCGAGGTCGCCAAGCAGGCCGGCCGCGATCCGTCCTCGGTGAAGATCGCGATGGCCTTCGAGAACGATCCCTTCTCGCTCGACGTGCGGGCCGGCGTGGTCGACGACGCCAAGAAGTTCGGCATGAAGATCGTGGTGGACGACAAGCTGCCGCGCGACCTGTCCGACATGTCGGCGACGCTGACCAAGGTGAAGGCCCTGAAGCCCGACCTGCTCGTGGTCTCCGGCCACTCCAAGGGCGCGGCGACCGCCGCCCGCCAGCTCGGCGAGATGAAGATCGAGGTGCCGATGATCGCGATGACCCACTGCGAATCCGCCAAGGTCATCGAGAAGTTCGGCGCCGGTCCCACCGAGGGCATCCTCTGCCCGACCCAGTGGGCCGAAACGCTGAGCTACGAGGATCCGCTGTTCGGCACCGCCGCGAACTACGACAAGGAGTTCAAGGCCGCCTATCCCGACTACAAGAACGTGCCCTACCAGACGGCGCAGGCCTCGGCCGCGGTCTATGTCTGGGCGGACGCGTTCGAACGGGCGAACAGCTTCGACACCGAAGCCCTGCGCGACGCGCTCGCCGCGACCGAGATGTCGACCTTCTACGGCGGCATCAAGTTCTCGGAAGCCGGCAACAACATCGCCAAGCCGATGGTGCTGCGGCAGATCCAGGACGGCGAGCTCAACGTGGTTGCGCCCTCGAAGTGGGCTTCCGCGAAACTGCGCCATCCGCGTCAGCCGAAATACTGACGCCTGACGCAACGAGGGCGGACGCCGGCCACGGCCGGTGTCCGCCCGGTCGCGGCCCGGTCCGGCCGGGAGACACGCGGCCACGCCTCCGGGCGTTGTGAGGAGCCATGCTCGACAACATCAACATCCTCTTCGTGGCGCCGGTCTTTTCCCTCGACCTGTTGCTGCAGGGCCTGTTCATCGGCGCGATCTTCGCGCTCGCCGCCTACGGCCTGGCGCTGGTCTGGGGCGTGATGAACGTGAAGAACCTGTGCCAGGGCGAGTTCGTCATCGTCGGCGGCTACATCGCCTATTCGATGGGCAGCGCCGGCTACCATCCGCTGTGGGCGATCCCCGTGGTGATGGTCGCGATGTTCGCCTTCGGCTGGGGGGTCTACGTCACCATCATCCGCCGCGTGGTCGACCGCGACATGTTCACCTCGCTGCTCGCCACCTTCGGCATGAGCCTGCTGATCCAGCAGGTGCTGAACCTGATCTACGGCCCGGAGGTGCAGACCGCCGAGAGCGGCTTCGGCACCTATGACCTGATGGACAACATGGTGAACATCCCGGTGATCCGGCTGGTCAGCCTGGGCCTGACCGCGGCGCTGGCGATCGCGCTGGTCTGCTTCATGCGCTACAGCCGCATGGGCCAGGCGATCCGGGCCACGGCCCAGGACGCGCGGGCGGCCCGGGTGCTGGGCATCGACACCGACCGGATCTACGCCTTCACCTATGCGCTGAACGCCGCGATCTGCGGCACCGCCGGCGTGCTGGTCTCGATGATCTGGGTGATCCAGCCCTATTACGGCATCGTGCATTCGATCCGGGCCTTCGTGATCGTCACCGCCGCCGGCCTCGGCAACCTGCCCGGCGTGATCATGGCCGGCCTCGGCCTCGGCGTGGCGGAGAAATACGCCGACTTCATCTTCGGCGCCGAGTTCGCGGTCGCCGCCGTTGTCAGCATGCTGGTGCTGGTCCTGATCTACCGCCAGATCATGCTCTACCGCGTGCGCCAGGTGGTCCGATGAGCCTGCAGCGTTGGGAATACGGGGTCTATGCCCTGCTGGCGCTGCTCGCGCTGGGCGGCCCCTTCATGGCCGACGGCGCCTACACCACGCAGATCGCCATCCTCTGGCTGATGGTGCTGATGGCCGCGACCTGGGACGTCACCGGCGGCCACATGGGCTACAACTCGCTGGGCAACATCACCTTTTTCGGCATCGGCATGTACATCTCGGCGGTCGTGCAGGTCGGCATGGTCTACGACGTGGCCGAGTACACCGCCTCCTTCGGCGCCATCAAGGTCGATTTCACCGACCAGCAATATTACAGCGGCCTGCTGCTGGGCGCCGTCGCCGCCGGGCTGGGCGCGGCCCTGTTCTCGATCCCGATGGGCCTGTGCCTGTTCGGCCTGCGCGGCCCCTATTTCGCCATCGGCACGCTGGGCGCGGCGCTGGCCGTGGCCGAGCTGATCAGCGGCTGGGGCTATGTCGGCGGCGGCGCCGGCATCTCCATGCCGGTCTATCCCGGCGAGGCGGACGACCGCTCGCTGTTCTTCTACTGGCAGCTTCTCGTGCTCACCGTGGTCGCGCATGTCTTCCTGCGCTGGCTGCTCGGCACGCAGTTCGGCCTCGCCGCCAACGCCATCCGCGACGACGAGGACAAGGCGGAGGCGATGGGCATCCGCACCACCCGTTACAAGCTGGCCGGCTGGGCCGTCGCCGCCTTCTTCATGGGCATCGCCGGCGCGATCTTCGGCAACATGTCGGGCTTCATCGAGCCGCTGGAGGTCGCCTTCCCGACCACCACCTTCGGCATCTTCATGGTCGCCATGGCCCTGCTCGGCGGCAAGGGCACCTTGTGGGGCCCGGTGCTGGGCGCGATCCTGTTCCACATCATCAAGGAGGCGACCTGGACCTACCTGCTCGACTGGCAGTGGGTGGCGCTGGGCGCGATCATCATTCTCAATATCGTGTTCTTCCAGCAGGGCATCCTGGGCTGGGCCCAGGACACCTGGCCGGCCGCCTTCGGCCTGACGGTCGACGAGGGCGGCGGCGAGAAGCAGGAGCGCGACGACCGGGCGCCCGCGCCGGCCGCGGCGGCGCGGGAGGGCGCGGAATGAGCGCGCCGATCATCGAGGTCACGGGCGTCTCGAAAAGCTTCGGCGGCGTCGTCGCCAACCACGACATCTCGATCACCGTGCCCGAGGGCCGGATCACCGGGCGCGTGCTGCGCGAGGCGATCGAGGC
>JBGTSP010000127.1:0-11989 GCA_041940205.1 Alphaproteobacteria bacterium | reverse complement strand
CTGTCGACATAGGCGCCCAGGTTGACGAAGCAGGGCATCAGCACGGCGCCCGGCGCGATATAGGCCGAGCGGCGGACGACGCAGTTGGGCACGGCGCGGAACCCGGCCTCGCGGAAGCGGTTCTCGCCCCAGCCCTCGAACTTCGAGGGCACCTTGTCCCACCAGGTCGCGCTGTCGCCGGGTCCGCCCTTGATCGGGCTCATGTCGTTCAGGCGGAAGGACAGCAGCACCGCCTTCTTGGCCCACTGGTTGACATGCCAGTCCCCGCCGCGCTTTTCCGCCACCCGAAGCGCGCCGCCGTCCATCTGTTCCAGCGCGGTGTCGACCGCGTCGCGGGTCTCGCCCGTGGTGTGGAAATCGATGCTGTCGCGGTTGTCCCAGGCGGATTCGATGGCGGATTCAAGTGCGGCGGCGTCCATGGTCTGATTTTCCCTGATTTGCGGCGCGGTCGTTCGAAGCGGGCGCACGATATCGGCGGCCGGAGGCGAGTCAACTCGCCGGTTCGTCCGGCCGCACCCGGGCCGCGGCAAGCCAGGGCGCCAGCTCCGCGGCGACATGGTGGACATGCTCGCCATCGGCGCCGTCCGCAGCCCAGTCGCCGCCGCCGGGCACCCAGACCGTGGTCATGCCCATCGCGTGCGGCGCCAGCAGGTTCTTCGCGATGTCCTCGAAGAAGGCGGCGTTGGCCGGCTCGATGCCGTGTTCGCGCACGAAGGTCCGGTAGGGACCCGGATCGGGCTTGGGCACGAACTCGGAGGCGACGATGTCGAAGATCGCCTCGAAACGGTTGGCGATGCCGAGTTGCGCCATGGTCCGTTCGGCATGCGCCACCGTGCCGTTGGTGAAGACGAACTTGCGGCCCGGCAGCCGCGCCAGCGCGCTGTCGAGATCGGGCGCGGCGGGCACCGGGCTGTAATCGATGTCGTGGACGTAATCGAGAAAGCCGTGCGGATCGACGTCATGCTCGAGCATCAGGCCGCGCAGCGTGGTGCCGTGCCGGCGGTAGTGCGACTTCTGCAGATGCCGGGCGGTTTCGTACTCCAGATCCAGCAGATCGGCGATGTACTCGCCCATGCGCCGGTCGATTTGGGCGAACAGGTTGCAGCGGGCGGGATAGAGCGTGTTGTCGAGATCGAAGATCCAGACATCCACGTGCTCAAGCTGGGGCGGTTGGTGCATGCCGGCGTATCGCGAATCTTTCGGAACTGTTCAACCACACCGCCGGTGCGGGCGAAAAGAATAGGGGCCGCGTCCCGGCCGTCGCAAGCGCCGGGATCAGCGGACATGTCGCTCGAGCAGCCGTTGATAGCTCCTGGCGGCAAGGGTGAGCGCGCGTGTCTGCGCCGTCGTGAACCAGTCGATCCGGGTGTGCTCGTCGCCGCACATTCGCGGGCCGGCGCCCGACCAGGCGGTAACCCGGAAGACATGGTAGCGGCGGGGGCCGTGGCGCACCGGATCGGGGTCGTCGAAGGCGCCGACCGGAGCGAATGTCTCGGGCCGGATGTCGAGTTCCTCACCCAGTTCGCGCACCAGGGTGGCCTCGATCGTCTCGTCCCCTTCCTGTCGTCCGCCGAACAGGTCCCAGACCCCGGGATAGGTCTTTCGCGTGGGCGAGCGCAATCCCAGCAGCACCCGCCCGCCGGTCGTGATCAGGCCGACGGCGCAGGCGATCGTCGCTTTCCGGTCCGTCTCCGCCGATCCGTCCATCGCCCTGTCCCCGTTGCCGGCCGTCGCCCGGGCCGCGGCCGGGCCCGCGCCGTCCGCCGGCCGGATGCCAATCGCCGGAGGGGAAGGCTGAACCGGTTTCCCCGATCCGGCAATCGCGATCCCCCGGAAGGCGCCGGAACGGGTTCCTCTGCGGTGCCGGCGCCGGGCCCGAGTTAACCGGCGATTAAACTGCGCCCTGTACCTCTTGCGGCGGACACGTTCATGCAGGAAAGCCGTGATCTCCGATGTCACCGCCTGACCTGGCGCTCGCTTCCGGCGAGCCCGACACCACGCCCGATGCCTCCGACGACCTCGTCGGACGGATGCCCGGCCCCGCCTTTCGGGTGGGTCGCGACGGCGGCGTGGTTGCGGCCAACGAGCGTGCGGAACCCCTGCTTGCCCTGCTGCGCTCGGAGAGCAACCGGCTGACAACGGCGGTGATCGCGGCGCTGCGCGGCCATCCCACGCAGGAGCGCCTGCAGACCGGCGAGGGCAAGCTGGCGCGTCGCTTCGACATCACCGTGGTCCCGCACGGCGACGGCGTTCTGGTCAGCGCCCGCGAGGCCACCAGCGAGCGCCGGCTGATCGCCGCGCTCAGCGAATCCCGGTCGATGTTCAAGGATCTGGTGCTCTGCTCCAGCGACTTCGCCTGGCAGACCGATCCCGAGGGCGTGCTGGACTATGTCTCGACCGACACCGTGCTGGGCTACGACCGGCGCGACCTTGTCGGCCAGCCGGCCAGCATGCTGCTGCAGGCGGTGGCGCCGGACGGCAATCCCAATCCCTTCCGCAGCGTGCGCGCGGTGCGCGACGAGGAAATCTGGCTGAAGGGCCGCGACGGCAAGGTCGCCTGCATGCGGGTGAACTGCCTGCCGGTGCACGACGAGGGCGGCGCCTGGCTGGGCACCCGCGGCATGTGCCGCGACGTCACCCTGATGCGCCAGCAGCAGGAGCGCCTCGACGAGGCGATGCACAAGCTGAACACGCTCTCGCGCACCGACGAACTGACCGGGCTGATGAACCGCCGGGCCTTCGGCGAGGATGTCGGCCGCCGGATCCAGCATCATCTGCGGCACGGCCGCAGCGGGGCGATGATGTATCTCGACATCGACAACTTCAAACCGGTGAACGACATCAAGGGCCACGCCGCCGGCGACGCCGCGATCCGCAGCTTCGGGCGCTTCCTGACCAAGGATCTGCGCAGCGGCGACCTGGCGGCGCGCATCGGCGGCGACGAGTTCGCGCTCTGGCTGGAGGAATGCGATCTGAACGGCGCCCGCGCCCGTGCCGACCGCCTGCTGGCCTCGGCCGCGGCGATCCTGCTCCGCCACTCGGCCAGCAAGACCCTGCCGCTGACGCTGTCGGTCGGCGTCGCGATGCTGGAACCGGAGATGGGCGAGACCTTCGAGGACCTGCTCGCCCGCTCGGACGCGGCGATGTACGCCGCCAAGACCGCCGGCAAGGGCCGTATTCATTTTGCCGAACCGCCGAAGCCATGGGGAGACACGGCATGCTGAAGCGTCTGCTGCGATCCGACGAGGAGACACGGGTCGATGCCTACGAGGACCAGCGCAGCCAGGCCCAGAGCCGGGAAGTCGCGGTCCGCCGTTCGCTGGCCCAGGACGCCGGCACCAAGCCCGAGATTCTCTATTTCCTGGCCGAGGACCAGGACGCCAGCGTGCGCGAGGCGGTCGCCGCCAATACCGCGACGCCGGGCCAGGCCGACATGCTGCTGGCCCGCGACGGCGTGGACGAGGTCCGCGAGGCGCTGGCCCGCAAGATCGGCCGGCTGATGCCGGACCTGCGCGAGAGCGAACGGGCCCGGGTCCGGGAGATGGCGATCCAGACCCTCGAGACCCTGGCCGCCGACCAGCTTCCCCGGGTCCGCGCGGCGCTGGCCGAGCAGCTCAAGTCGTCGGCCGAGGTGCCGCACGAGGTGGTGCTCAAGCTCGCCAAAGACGCGATCGAGATCGTCTGCACGCCGATCCTGGAATATTCGCCGCTGCTCAACGACGCCGATCTGAAGGAGATCATCGCGGCCGGTGCGGCCAGCGGCGCCCTGGCCGCGATCGCCCGGCGCGACGGGCTGAGCGGAGAGGTTTCGGATTCGGTCGCGGCGACCCTCGACGTCCCCGCGGTCGCCGACCTGCTGGCCAACGAAAGCGCCCAGATCCGCGAGGACACGCTGGATCGCATTGCCGAGAACGCCGAGGCCGTCGAGGCGTGGCACGAGCCGATCGTGATGCGCCCGGAACTTTCGCGGCGCGCCATGCTGCGGATTTCCGGCTTCGTCGCCTCCTCCCTGATCGCCATCCTGGCCGATCGCAACAATCTCGACGACGACACCGCCCTGGCGCTGTCGAAGGCCCTGCGCGACCGCCTGCAGCAGGAAAAGCCGGAGGTCGACCAGGAAGAAGAGGCGCGCGTGCAGGACATGCTGGCGGCCGGCGAGATCGATGACGATGCCCTGCAGGATGCGGCGTTCGAGGGCCGTCGCGGCTTCGTCGTCAACGTGCTGGCGACCTCGCTGGGTTGTTCGGGCGAGGCCATCGAGAAGATCTTCGCCCTGAAGGAGCCGAAGATCGCCACGTCGCTGGTCTGGAAGGCCGGCTTCAACATGCGCAGCGCCTATGCGGTGCAGTCCGGCGTGGTCGGCATTCCGCCGTCGAAGCTGCTGAACGCCCGCAACGGCAGCGAGTTCCCGCTCAGCGAGGCCGAGATGTCGGGCCTGCTGAAGAACCTGTCCTGACGCCGGGCTCCCCGACCCGTCAGACCGCTTCCTTGCCCGGGCCGTAGGGCGCGATGTCGCGCAGGTCGGTGTGCAGGTGGATCAGTCCCGGGCCGTGGCCGGCCAGGGCCTGGGCCAGCGCCGGGGCGTAGGCTTCGGTGCGCTCCACGCTCCAGGCCGCGGCCCCCATCGACCGGGCCAGCGCGGCGAAATCCGGACTGCGCAGCAGCGTGCCGTAGGCCTGCTCGGCGCCGTAGCGGCCGGCCTGGCCCTGCAGGATCGAACCGTGGGCGGCGTTGTCGCAGACCACGATGACCAGATCCAGCCGCTGTTCGACCGCTGTCGCCAGTTCCATCGCCGTCATCGCGAAACTGCCGTCGCCGACGAAGGCGATGACCGGCGCGTCGGGTCGGGCCAGCCGGGCGCCGATCGCGCCGGGCATGCCGTAGCCCATGGCGCCGGACATCGGGCCGGCCTGGGTGCCGGGCCGGCGAAAGCGGTGAAAGCGGTGCACCCAGCGCGAGAAACTGCCCGCATCGGTCACGATCACGGCCTCGGGCCCGGCCTCGCGCGCCGTCATCGCGACGATGCGGGCGAGGTCGACGGCGCCGGCCACCTTCACCGCATCCTCGCGGCTGAGATCGAGATAGGCCTGGTGCAGTTCGGCAAGGCGCTGCCGGCGACCCGCCTGGGGCGGGGCGACCGCGTCGGCAAGGCTCTCCAGAACCGCCACGAGGTCGCCGCCGAGGGCGAGCCGGGCGCCGCTGCGCGCGCCGATCGCGGGATCGGGATGCAACAGCAGAAGGGCCTGTTCCGGGGTCGGCCAGGCGCCGTCCTCGCTGGTGATGCCGTCCAGCCGGCTGCCGGCGGCGAGGATCAGGTCCGCTTCCGCGATCGCCGCGCTCTGGTAGGGCACCCGGTTGATCTCCAGATGTCCGGCATAGGCGGGATGTTCGTTGTCCATCGCGTCCTGGCGGCGATAGGCCGCCATCACCGGCAGGCCGGCCGCGTCGGCCAGGCGCTCCAGCGCCCGCTGGGCCCCGGCATGACAGACCAGCTCGCCGGCGATCGCCAGCGGCCGCGCGGCCGTATCGAGCAGCCGGACCGCTTCCGCGATCGCCGCCGGATCGGGCGTTTCGCGACCGGGTCCGGCGGTGTCGGGACGTCCGGCGGCCGGCGATCCGCCGGCTTCGCGGCAGTCTTCTTCCGTGACGTCGCGCGGCAGCACCACGACCACCGGGCCGGGCCGGCCCTGCATGCTCAGGCGGACTGCCTCTTCGGTGACGCCGGCGATCTCGTCGGCGCTTTCCGGCGCCAGAACGGCCTTTGCCACCGGCGCCCAGAAGGCGGCCTGGTCGATTTCCTGGAAGGCTTCCCGGCCGCGTGAATGGCGGCGGACATGGCCGACGAACAACAGCAGGGGGGTCGAATCCTGGCGTGCGGTGTGCACGCCGATGGCGGCATTGGTGGCCCCGGGTCCGCGCGAGACGAACAGCGCCGCCGGCCGGCGTGCCAGCTTGCCGAAGGCCTCGGCCGCGAACGCGCCGCCGCCCTCGTGACGCACGGTGATCAGCCGGATGGCGTTGCGCTGGCGACGCAGCGCCTCGAGAACGCTGAGAAAACTCTCGCCCGGGACGGTGAAGGCGGTATCCACGCTGCAGCCCACCAGGGTCTCGACCAGGCTGTCGCCGCCGTTCATGCCCGTCCCTCCCCCGCCGCAGGTTCCTCACCATGCCCCGCCGGAAGGGATGATGCTAGAGTGGCCGCCAGGGAGGGCCTCATGAGCGACGGGCAGGAACGGCCGGCGGCGGTGCCGACGGTGCAGGAAGACAACGAGCGCGTGCGGGTGACCGAATGGCGTTTCGCGCCGGGCGCGGCGACCGGCTTTCACACCCATGAATGGGACTATGTGGTGGTGCCGCAGACCGACGGCCGGCTGAAGCTGCTCGACGGCACAGGCGGCGAAAGCGCGGCCGAACTCACCGCCGGCCTGTCCTATTACCGCCGGGCCGGCGTGCAGCACGACGTGATCAACGACGGCGCGCGGGAGCTCGTTTTCGTCGAGGTCGAGATCAAGGCGCATCCGATCGGGGAGAAGAACGCATGAAGGCCGATGTCAACGGGATCGCGCTGAACTACGAACTGTTCGGGCCGGAGGACGGCCCGGTGGTCGCGCTCAGCCATTCGCTGGCCTGTGCGATCACCATGTGGGCGCCACAGCTTGCGGTGCTGTGCGAGCGCTACCGGGTGCTGGCCTTCGATACCCGCGGTCACGGCGCCTCGGAGGCGCCGGCGGGTCCCTACAGCCTGGATCAGCTCGGCGATGACGCGGTCGGCCTGCTCGATGCGCTGGACCTGCCCGCCGTGCACTGGGTCGGCCTGTCGATGGGCGGCATGATCGGGCAGAACCTGGCCCTGCGGACGCCGGACCGGATTCTCTCGCTGACCCTGTGCGACACCACCTCGGCGATCCCCGATGCCGCCCAGGCCTCCTGGGACGAGCGCATCGCCGCGGCCGAGGGAGAAGGGATGACGGCCCTGGTGGATTCGACCATGCAGCGCTGGTTCACGGCGGCCGCGCTGGCCGCCGATCCGCCGGGCCTGGCGGCGATCCGCCAGCTCATCGCCGATACCCCGCCGGCGGGCTTCGCCGGCTGCGCCGGCGCCATCCGCAGGCTGAACTACACCGCCCGTCTCGGCGAAATCACCGCGCCCACGCGGGTGATCGTCGGCGAGGAGGATCCCGGCACGCCGGTCGCGGCCTCCGAGGTGTTGCGCGACGGCATTCCCGGCGCCGACCTGGTGGTGATTGCGCAGGCCTCGCATCTCTCCAACGTCGAGCAGCCCGAAGCCTTCAACGAGGCGATGCTCGACTTCCTCGATCGCCAGGCCGGCTGAGCGTTCCGTGCACGACGATGCGACCGCGCCGGCGATGTTGCCGGCCGACCGGACCCTGCCGGCGGAGACCGCCGACCGGTTTTTCCTGCCCGGCGCCGAAGGCAACCCGATTGCCGTCTACGCCTGGCGCTGGTGGCCCAACCGGGCGCCGGCCCTGCTGTTCGGCCATGCCAACGGTTTCTCCGCCGGCTGCTATGCCCCGCTGCTGGAAAAACTGGCGGAACGCTATCGCCTGTTCGCCTTCGATGCGCGCGGCCACGGCGCCTCGCAGGCTCCCGATCCGGCTCGCGCCGGGGCCTATGCGATGACGGCCTTCGGCGCCGACCTGCAGGCGATCGCGGCCGGCCTCCGGGCCCGGCTGCCGGCCGATCAGCCGCTGCACTATGCGGCCCATTCGCTGGGCGGCATCGCGGCGATCGCCAGCGGGGGGCTGGCGCAGCCGGGCCTGCCGTTTGCCAGCATGACCCTGTTCGAGCCGCCGGCCTATCCGCCGGCCGACCATCCCGACCGGCGCCAGACCGAGGCGCATTGCCGGCTGTTCGTCGACTGGGCGGCCCGGCGCCGGGAGCGCTTCGGATCGGTCGGCGAGTTTCTTGCCGATGCCGGCAAGAACCGTTCCTTCGCCCGTTTCCGCCCGGACATGCTCGAGGCCCTGGCGCGCGGCGCGCTGCGGGCGGACGAGACCTCGGGCGTGCGTCTGCGCTGTGCGGGCGCGGTCGAATCCGCGATCTACGCGAGCTGCCCCGACTTCGACCCGGTGCCGGGCTGCCGCCATCTGGAAATGCCGGTGCTGTACTTCAACTCCGACCCGGCGGTTGCCGAGGGTCGGGCCTGGATGCCCGGCATCGCCCGGATGATGCTGGCGGAAATGCCCCGCGGCGAGCACCGGATCATGACCGGCTGCCGCCACCTGATGGTGCAGGAAGAGCCCGAGCGCTGCCTCGAGGCGATCGCGGAACAGGTCGCGGCGGCGCGCTGACGCGGCGGCGTGCGGCTTGCCAGCGGCGCGCGCCAGTCCGCATAGTGGGGCGGTCAACGGGAGGGACGCCGGGAACCGCAGGGTCCCGGCGGCGACGCAGACATGATCTCCGCCTTCAATCTCGGCGCGCTCTATGATCCGGACCTGGGCGGCGACAATCCCGCCCTGATCGACTGCCGCGACTGGCGGAACCCGCGCACGCTGAGCCATCGGCAGATCGAGGATGCGGCCAACGCCTTCGCCCGCGGCATCCGCTCCCGCGGTCTGTCGCCCGGCGAGGCCGTCGGCCTGCTGTCGGCCAACCGCTCGGAATTCCTGATCGCCTATCTCGGCTGCCTGCGCGCGGGTCTGGTGGCGGTGCCGATCAACTACCGGTTCCCGGCCGAGACCATCGCCTACATCCTGGACGACGCCGCGGTCCGGCTGGTGCTGTGCGACGACGAACGGCGCGGCGCGCTTCCCGAGGGAGCGGCGTGCTGCGGTTTCGACGATTCCGGGCCGGACGGCTATGCCGCCCTGCTCGATCCCGGAGCGTTCGAGGTCTTCCGGCCCGGTCCGGACGATGTCGCGATGGTGCTCTACACGTCCGGTTCGACCGGCCGACCGAAAGGCGTGCCGCTCACCCACGAGGGCCATCTCTGGGCCCTGCGCGGACGCATGGGCAACTGGCCCTACACCCATCACCGCCTGCTGATCGCGGCGCCGCTCTACCACATGAACGCGCTGTGCACCGGCCTGTTCGCGCTGTCCGCCTCGGCCAGCGCGGTACTGATGCCGGAGTTCGACGCCCGGCACTACCTGCAGGCGATCGAGCGCTTCGGCTGCACCTGGATCACCTCGGTGCCGACGATGCTGGCCATGGCCTTCATGGAGGAGGACCTGCTGGCCCGGCTGAATCTCTCCTCGGTCTCGGTCGTGCGGATGGGCTCGGCGCCGATCTCGCCGCGGCTGTGGCAGCGGGTGAAGGAGGTCTTCCCCGGCGCCGGCCTGATGAACGGCTACGGCACCACCGAGGCCGGGCCGATCGTCTTCGGACCGCGCAAGGGACAGGCGCCGCCGGACCTGTCGGTCGGCTGGGTGCAGCCGGATGTCGACGTCCGCCTGGTCGACGCGGACGGCCGCGATGCCGAGGAGGGCGTGCTCTGGCATCGCACGCCGGCGACCATGACGGGCTACCTCAATCTGCCGGAAAAGACCGCCGAGGCGCTGACGGACGACGGCTGGTACATCTCCGGCGACGTCTTCCGGCGGGATGCGGACGGCGCCTACTATTTCGTCGGCCGCAGCGACGACATGTTCGTCTGCGGTGGCGAGAACATCTATCCCGGGGAGGTCGAGGGCATGCTGGTCGGCCATGCCGACATCGAGCAGGCCTGCGTCGTCCCGGTGCCCGACGAGATCAAGGGCATGAAACCGGTCGCCTTCGTGGTGCCGCGACCCGGGGCGACGGTGCGGCCCGAAGCGGTGAAGGCCCATGCGCTCGCGCACGGCCCGGCCTATCAGCATCCCCGGCTGGTGGTTGTGGTCGACAGCCTGCCGCTGGCCGGTCCGGGCAAGATCGACCGCAAGGCGCTGCGCCGGCGGGCCGAAGTCTTGTGGAACGCGGAGAATGCGCCGGCCGGGACGGCCGGCGGCTGAATTTCAGGGAGGGAAACGGCATGAAGGCAGCGGTGATCGATGCGCATGGCGGGCCGGGAACGATCCGGATCGACGAGAATTTTCCCGATCCGCAACCGGCGCCCGACGGCGTCGTCGTCCGGGTCGGCGCCTGCGCGCTGAACTATCACGACATCTTCACGCGCAACGGCATGCCCGGCATCAAGGTGCCGATGCCGGCGATCATGGGCCTCGACCTGGCGGGCGAGATCGTCGAGACGGGCGCGGAGGCCGGCGCGTGGAAACCGGGCGACCGGGTGCTGATCGATCCGGTCGACCGGGTCGGCCCGGGCGGCCTGATCGGCGAGATGTGGCATGGCGGCCTTGCCGAATACTGCGCCGTGCCGACGCATCATCTGGTGGCGCTGCCCGACGCGGTCAGTTACCGCCAGGCCGCCAGCCTGCCGGTGGCCTACGGCACCGCGCTGCGCATGATGTACACGATCGGCAAGGTGCAGGCCGGCGACAAGGTGCTGATCCTGGGCGCTTCCGGCGGCGTCGGCACCGGCGCCGTGCAACTCGCCAAGCGCGCCGGCTGCACGGTGATCGCCTGCGCCTCCAGCGCCGCGAAGCTGGAGCGGCTGCAGGCGCTGGGCGCCGATCACCTGATCAACTATGTCGAGGAAGACTTCACCAAGTGGGTCTACAAGAATTTCGGCAAGCCGCACCGTCGCCGGTTCGACGACGGTGTCGACGTGGTGGTGAACTTCACCGGTGGCGACACCTGGGTACCCTCGCTCAAGGTGCTGCATCGCCAGGGCAAGATCCTGACCTGCGGCGCCACGGCCGGTTTCGATCCGAAGGAGGACCTGCGCTACATCTGGAGCTACGAGCTGCAGGTGCTGGGCTCGAACGGCTGGATGCGCGAGGACCTTGTCGAACTGCTGCGCCTGATCGAGGCCGGCGAGCTGGACCCGGTGATCGACCGGGACCTGCCGCTGGAAGAGGTCAACGAGGCCTTCCGCCTGCTGGAGGACCGCGAGGTCTTCGGCAAGGTGATCGTCAGCGTCTGAAGCCAAGGGAACGACGGCCATGAACGAGACCTCCGCCCCCCTGGGCCGGGAACAGATCCAGGCCGCCTTCGACCGCAGCCCGGCGATTGCCGCGCTCGGCCTGGAGGTCGTCGCGGTCGACGCGGATGCGGCGACGATCCGGGTGCGCATGCCGCTGAAGCCGGACATGGAGCGTCGGGCCGGCAGCGGCCAGTTCCACGGCGGCCCGATCGCCTCCTTCATCGACACGGTCGGCGACTACGCCATCGGCATGGTGCTGGGCGGCGGCGTGCCGACGATCAACATCCGCATCGACTACCTGAAACCCGCCTTCGGTGCGGCGCTGGAGGCGGAAGCCCGGGTCCGCCGGCACGGCCGCACGGTCAGCGTCGTCGATATCGACGTCAGCGACGAGAAGGGCTCGCTGGTCGCCGTCGGCCGCGGCACCTATGCGTCGATCACCGGCTGAGCCGGCGCCCGGCGCTCAGGCCGGCGCGATCGAGTCCACCCGGTCGGGATAGAAGGCGAGATAGTCCTTCAGGTCGAGAACCTCGTCGTAGGGGCTTTCGTAGCTCCAGACCGCGTTCTCCGCGGTGCGGCCGCCGGCCTCGATGCTGAAATAGCTCGCCGTGCCCTTGAACGGGCAATAGCTGTCGTGTGCCGTCGGTTGCAGCAGGTCCATGCGGACATCGTCGCGCGGGAAATAGTGCACCGGCGGGTAGCGGCCCTCGCGCATCACCACGCTGCGGGCGGAATCGGCGATGGTTTCGCCGGCAAAGGTGACAACGACGCGCGCGGGGTGCGCCTCGCAGCGGATCGTGTGCTCGGGGTGCTTGGCGTAGCCGGGGCCGGGATTGGCTTCTGCCGGGCTCATGGCGTTCCCTCCATCGCTGACCGTCGCGGTCGCCGGCAAGCCTAGGCCGAAACGCCGGGATCGGGGAATGCCGTCTTCCCGGAAGGCGCCAGGCGCCGGCCGCGGGACGTCAGGCGGCGGTACCGCCCACCGTCAGGCCCTCGATCAGCAGGGTC
>JBGTSP010000126.1:0-12239 GCA_041940205.1 Alphaproteobacteria bacterium | reverse complement strand
AAAACCCCTAACACATTAAAATATTTTGCTTTCGGATGGTGAGCGACCAGGGCCGTGGTCGATTGCTCCGGCTCGAGTTGACACTGCTCGCTCAGGGTGATGCCGACCCGTTCGGGCCGCACCGGCCAGGCCTTCACCTGGGACGGGCCGCTCAACATCCGCAACGCCCGGCATGCCGACGATCCCGCGCCGCTGGACGCAACGATGGACTGCCCGGCCAGCACCGCCTATTCGCGGGCCTATCTGCACCACCTGTTCAAGGCGAAGGAGATGCTGGGGCCGATGCTGCTGACCTGGCACAACATCGCCTTCTACCAGGCCCTGATGGCGCAGCTGCGCGCCGCCATCGCCGAAGGCACGCTGGAACAGACCGCCGGGAGCATCCTGGCGCGCTATCGCGGCGGCACCGAAGCCCCGGCGCCGGCGGGCGGGGATTGACCCGATCCGCCCGGCCCGCCATAAGGCCCGCCGGTAGCGCCCATAGCTCAGCTGGTAGAGCATCCGACTTTTAATCGGCAGGTCCCAGGTTCGAATCCTGGTGGGCGCACCAGATTTCCTGCAATCTGTTACAATCATTCCGGGTGCGAGATTTCGTCCCGCCGCATCACCGGATTCAGATCCGTACGAACGGGCAGAAGCCGTGCGGGAACGCGCAAACAGACAGGAAACGGGGCATGTCCGAACCCGCAGGTACCGTCAGGCTTCGCCTTTACGTGAGGGGCCAGGATCACGAGTCCGCCAGGGCGGAGGCCCTGTTGCGGCAATTGTGCGGCGACAACGGCGAAGCCGCCCTGGAACTCGAGGTCATCGACGTGCTGACCGATCCCGAGCAGGCCCGGCGCGATGCCATTCGAATCACGCCAACCCTGATCAGGCATGATCCGCCGCCGCTGCGGCGGATCGTCGGCGACCTGAACGATCCCCGAAAGGTTCTGCTCGGACTGGACCTGGATGCCTACCGGGTACGCCGGCAGCGCGACGAGTCTCCCTGATTTCCCGGCCGCCCCGCCCCGCGGGCGGGCCGGCGGCGGCACACGAGCTTTCCCGCCGCGGTGAATTTGCACCTATGCTGCCGACCCGTAACGCGCAGCACGAGGACCGAGGCCCGTGGACACCATTCTCTCCCTTTCGAAGCAACTGGCGGACGGCGCCACCAGCAGCCAGGCCCTGACCGAGCGGGCGCTCGGGCGCATCGGGGAGGCGGACGGGCAGGGCGACCGCGCCTTCATCCGGGTCTTCCGCGAGGGCGCGATGCTCGCGGCCCGCCATGCGGACGAGATGCGGGCCGCCGGCATCGTACCGTCGCCCCTGGCCGGCCTGCCGTTCTCGATCAAGGATCTCTGCGACGTCCGCGGGATCACCACGCTGGCCGGCTCGATCGTGCGCAAGGAGGCCGAACCGGCCGCGCGCGACGCCACCGTGGTCGCGCGCCTGCGGGCCGCCGGCGCGGTGATCGTCGGCACCACCAACATGACCGAGTTCGCCATGGGCACGCCGGGCACGAACGCCCATTACGGCACCCCGCTGTGTCCCTGGGACCGCGAGACCGGACGCATTCCCGGCGGTTCGTCGGCCGGCTGCGCCGTCTCCATAGCGGACGGCATGGCCGTCGCCGGACTGGGCACCGACACCGCGGGTTCGGTCCGCGTGCCGGCGGCGCTGTGCGGCCTCGCCGGTTTCAAGCCCACCGCGCGCCGCATTCCCCTCGAGGGCATCTTCCCGCTCGCCTTCAGCCTGGATTCCGTCGGACCGCTGGGCGCCTCGGCGGCCTGCTGCGCCATCGTCGATGCGATCTTCGCCGGCGAACCGCCGGAGGCGCCGGCCCCGCGACCGCTGGGCGGCCTGCGCCTGGGCGCGCTCACCACCTCGGTGCTCGACGACATGGACGATGCCGTGGCCGAGGCCTACACCGCCGCGCTCAGCCGACTCTCGCAGGCCGGCGCCGTGATCGAGGACATCGCGCTGGTAGAAATCGGCGAACTGCCGACGCTGAACGCGACCGGCGGGTTCTCCACCGTGGAAGCCTATGCCCTGCATCGCGACACCCTGGCCGCGCGGCAGGCCGACTACGACCCCCATGTCGCCGCCCGCATCCTGGTCGGCCGCGACGTCGCGGCGCACGACTATGTCCACCTGATGCAGGCCCGCAAGCGGCTGATCGCGGCGGCCGACGCCGCCTTCGCCTCGCTCGATGCGGTGCTGATGCCGACCAGCCCGATCGTCGCCGCGCCGCTTGCCGACCTCGAGGACGGCGCGGAATGGGCCCGTGTCGCCCGACTGCTGTTGCGCAACAACATCGTCGGCAACTTTCTCGACCGCTGCGCCCTCAGCCTGCCCTGCCATGAACCGGGCACGGCCCCGGTCGGCCTGATGCTGATGGGCCGGGCGTTGCAGGACCGGGATCTGCTGGCCATCGGCCAGGCGGTGGAAACGGCGCTCGCGACCTGATTTCGCACAGGTTCCCTGCCATTCTCCCGGCCGTTCGCGCCTATACTGCGGAGGGTGCGACGAGGGAGGCAACGCATGCGTGTCGGAGTGGAAGTCGGCGGCACGTTCACCGATCTGATCGCCGTCGACGGCGAACGCATCGTCGTGGGCAAGGTGGCCAGCGTGCCGGCGCGACCGGACGAGGGCGCGATGAACGCGCTGGTGGAATCGCGCCTCGATTTCGGCGCGATCGGCGACCTCGTGCACGGATCCACGGTGGCCACCAACGCCATCCTCGAGCGCAAGGGCGCCCGCACGGCGTTCCTGGCGACCGCCGGCTTTCGCGACATCCTGCTGCTGCAGCGGCACAACCGCCGGCAGATCTACGACCTGTTCTACGCCAAGCCCGAACCGGTGATCGCGCGAAGCGATTCCTTCGAGGTGCGCGAGCGGATCGATGCCACAGGCGCCATCGTCACGCCGCTCGACGTGGCCGCCGTCCGCGACGTGCTGGCGCCCGCGATCGCGGCGGGCGGATACCAGTCGGTGGCGGTCTGCCTGATCAACGCCTACGCCAATCCGGCGCACGAGCGTCGTCTGGGCGAACTGCTGGCGGCGGCGCTGCCCGACCTGCGGATCACCCTGTCGAGCGACGTGACGCGGGAGTTCCGGGAATATGAACGCGCCTCGACCACGGCGCTGGCGGCCTACGTGCAGCCGGTGATCGAGGGCTATCTCGACCGGTTCGGCGCGGCCCTCGGCCAGCGGCGGTTCGCCGGCCGGTTTTCCATCATGCAGTCGAACGGCGGACGCATCCCCGCCGAGGCGATGGCGCGCAACGCCATCACCTCGCTGTTTTCCGGGCCCGCCGCCGGCGTCATCGGCGCCGTGGCGCAGGCCACGCGCGCGGGCTACCGCAACCTCATCACCCTCGACATGGGCGGCACCAGCACGGATGTCTGCCTGATCGACGACGGCCGGCCGGCGCTCGCCGGCGAAACCGAGGTCGACGGCCTGCCGATCCGCACGCCGGTGCTCGACATCGCCACGGTCGGGGCAGGCGGCGGCTCGATCATCTGGCGTGACGACGGCGGCATGCTGCGCGTCGGACCGCAATCCGCCGGCGCCGACCCGGGACCCGCCTGCTACGGGCGCGGCGGCACCCTGCCGACGGTAACCGACGCCCACATGCTGCGCGGCACGCTGCGCCCGGCGGACTTCCTCGGCGGGCAGATGCAGGTCGATGCCGATGCCGCGGACGGCGCGCTGTCGAAGCTGGCCGCGGAACTGGGGCTCTCGGCGGTGGACCTGGCGGACGCGGCGCTCCGGGTCGCCGATTCCAACATCGTGCGGGCGATCCAGCTGGTCTCGACGGAACGCGGGCGCGATCCCCGCGACCACGTGCTGCTGCCCTTCGGCGGCGCCGGGCCGCTGCATGCCGCCCGGGTCGCGGAAGACCTCGATATCGACACCATCCTGGTGCCGCCGAACGCGGGCGTGCTCTCGGCCTACGGCCTGCTCGCCGCGGATTATGCGCGCTACGCCACCCGCACGCGCCGGATCGCCGTCGACGCGGACGCTCCCGACACGGTGCGCGCGGTGTTCGGCGAACTCGCCGAAGAGCTTGCCGCCTCGCTGTCGGCGCATGGCGTGGCCGGTCCCTACCGCTTCGATCACGCGCTCGACATGCGCTATGTCGGCCAGGCCTTCGAGGTCACGGTCGAACTGCCGGCCGAGGCCGTCGAAACGCTGGATGAAGATGTTCTTCGCGCCGCGTTTTCAAAGGCCTACGGGCGAATTTTCCAGCATGGCGAGACCGGGCTCGAGGCGATGGAGATCGTCTCCTTCCGCCTCGGCGGCGCGGCGCCCGCGGGCGCGCTGCCGCGCCTGGGCGACGAGGCGGAGGCCGTTCCGCCCACGGAAGGCACGGTCACGATCCACGACCGGGGCGCCACGCAGGACTGCCGGCACCTGCGGCGCGGCGACCTGGCGGCGTCCGATCCCGACGGCCTGCCCGGGCCGGTCCTGATCGCGGACACCACCTCGACCGTGTTCGTGCCGGCGGGCTGGCGGGTCGCGCGCGATGCCCAAGACAACCTGATCCTCAGGAGGATACGCGGATGAGCCTTCTCGATCCCGTCGACCAGGCGGTGCTGTCCCAGGCCCTGCTGTCGGGCGCCCGCGAAATGGGCGCGAAACTGGTGCGCTCGGCATTCTCGCCGATCGTGCGCGAGGCCAGCGACTGCTCGGCCGCTCTGCTCGACCGTCACGGCAACGTTGTCGCCCAGGCCGAGCTGATCCCGATGCAGCTTGGGCCGATCGGCGAGACCTTCAAGCCCTGCGCGGCGCTGTTTCCGCCGGAAACCCTGGTCGAGGGCGATTTCTACATCAACAACGATCCCTTTCATGGCGGCCAGCACATCCCCGACGTCTTCCTGTTCTCGCCGATCTTCTTCGAGGGCGAGCTGGTCGGGTTCGCGGCCACGGTGGCGCACCATCTGGACCTCGGCGGCGGCGCGCCGGGACTCAATCCCGACGCCACCGACGTGCATCAGGAAGGCATCATCTTCCCGCCCAGCAAGTACAACCTGGCGCATGACTGGAACGGCGGCCCGCTGGAGCGCCTCGTGCGCGCCAATATCCGCGTGCCCGACCAGACCATCGGCGACTTCAACGCCCAGTTCGCCGCCAACGGCATCGGCGCCGAGCGGGTCCGCGCGCTCTGCGCCCGCTACGGGGCGCCGGCGGTGATGCAGGCGATGACCGACCTGATGGACTATTCCGAACGCCGCATGCGCGCGGCGATCGCCGAAGCGCCGGACGGCGTCTATACCGGCGAGGACGCGCTCGACGACGACGGTCATGGCGACGAGCCGGTGGTGGTGCGGGCCACGGTGACGATCGCCGGCGACAGCATCGACGTGGATTTCGCGGGCACCGACCCGCAGGTGAAGATCAACCTGAACTGCCCCTTCGCCTCCACCGTGGCCTCGGCCCTGAGCTGCGTGAAGGCGGTGCTGACCTCGCCCGACATCCCCTTCAACGAGGGCGCGAAACGGCCGATTGCCGTGCGCGCGCCGTTCGGCAGCCTGCTCAACCCGCGGCCGCCGGCGCCGGTCCGCGCGCGCATGCTGTCGGGCTACCGCACCTTCAACGCGGTGATGAAGGCGCTGGCGAAGGCCGTGCCCGACAAGGTGATCGCCGGCGGCTTCGATACCACCGAGGCCGTCTGCCTGTCGCACCTGGGGCCGCGCGGCTACGCGATCTACCTGGAGATCTTCGGCGGCGGCTACGGCGCGGGGCCGGGCCGCGACGGCTGCGATGCCGTCGACAGCCCGCTGTCCAACTGCGGCAACATCCCGGTCGAGAGCATGGACATGGAATACGGTTTCTTCCGGGTCGAGCATTACGGCCTGATCCCCGATTCCGGCGGCGACGGGCGCCAGCGCGGCGGCCTGGGCTTCGAGCGGCGCTACCGCATCCTCGCCGACGAGGTGCAGCTCGCGACCTATTCCGACCGCTTCCGCATTGCGCCGGAAGGCCTGTTCGGCGGCGCCGACGGGGCCTGCGCGACCACCGAGGTGCTGCGCGGGGAGGAGCGCATCGCGCTGCCCTCGAAGACCAGCTTCGCCCTGAAGGCGGGCGACGTGCTGGTCACCCGCACCGGCGGCGGCGCCGGCTACGGCGATCCGGCCGAACGCCGCCCCGCATTGCGCGAGCGCGACCGCCGGGAGGGGTTCGTCAGTCCCGAACCGAGGGCCGCCGCCGCGGAATAGAATGCGATATCAACCCCGATCCGGCGACGACGCCGGTTCCGGGCGGATCCGGCCGCGCCCGCGGACGGCATCCTCCCCGATCAGCGCCGCCGCGGCCCGTTCGCCGCTGACGAAGGCGCCCGGCAGCATCATCGCCCAGCCGGCATCGCAGGCCTCGCCGGCGAAGAACAGCCGCTCGTCGACGGGTCGGGAAAAATCGGCGCGGCGGTGGGCCTCGCCGGGCCGGATCGCCGAATAGGATCCCCGGCTCCAGGGATCGGAAAGCCATCCGGTGACGATACCCGGCGCGACAAAGCGATCGATGAGCGCCCGACCGCCCAGTTCGACTGCCCGCGCACGCATGAAGGCAAGCGTTTCCTCGGGCCCGGCCGCCTCCATCTCCCTGGCCAGGTCGGCGCCGAGAAAGCCGATGGCGAGCGGCAGGCCGAAGGGCTGCAGCAGGAATCCGGCCGCGCGGTTGTCGCGATCCAGCCCGATCACGCCCGAGGCCGGCGCGCGGTCGGGATCCGGCGGGTCGAGCACGAAGGCCACCTTGTTCAGCACGGCGATTCCGAACGCGTCGATCGCCCGCAGCTTCCAGGCGGGCAGGGCGGGGCGGAATGCGATCGCCTCGGCCTGCAGCACGCCGACCGGCACGGTGATCAGCAGACGGCGGCAGCGCAGCACGCCGCAGGCGGTTTCCAGCCGGATCGGATCGTCGCGCCAGTCCACGGCGCGCACCGGGCAATCGAGCGCGACCGGCAGGTCGCGGCCCAGGTCTGCGACCAGCCGGCCCAGCCCCTCGCGCACCAGCCGCTCGTCGCCGGTGCCGTGCTGGTCGCGGAGTTCATGCGCCGAGAGCTGCGCGAGTTCGACCCCGGCGTCCAGCGGGCCGAGCAGGGCGGCCTGCATGCGCTCGGCCGGCGTGACGACCGAGAGCAGCGCGGCGAGCGGCCGATCGGGCAGGCCGGGGGCCGCCAGCGGTGCGAGGAAGGCCGCGCGGGCTTCCGCGCTCAACGGCGCCAACGGTCTCCCGTCGACGGCCAGATCGTAGGCCGCCGCCCGTGCGGCGAGCGTGAACCCGGCCTGTTCCGCGAGCGGTGTCAGCGGGTTCAGGTCGGCGGAATGCAGCCACTGGGCGCCGCGGTCGAAGGGCAGGCCGGGACCGAGTTCCTCCGTAACGGCGCGGCCGCCGATCCGCGGGCGCGCCTCGATCAGGCGGAAATCGACACCGGCGGCGGCCAGGCGCCGGGCCGCCGAGAGGCCCGCCAGGCCGGCGCCGATGATGGCAACATCGATGTCGCTCATGCCGCCGCGAGGCGATCAGGAGGACCTGGCGCTACTTGCGTTCCTTCTCTTCGACCGGGTAGCCCGCCTTTTTCCAGGCCCCGAAGCCGCCGGCCATGTGCGCCACGTTGGTCAGCCCCATCTCGTGCACGCTGCGTGCCGCCAGGGCCGAGCGCATGCCGCCGGCGCAGAAGAAGATGTACTTCCTGTCGGTCTGGAAGAGTTCCTTGGCGTAGGGGCTGTCGGGGTCGACCCAGAATTCCAGCATCCCGCGCGGCGCGTGATAGGCGCCGGGAATTGCGCCCTCGCGCCACAGTTCCCGGACGTCGCGGATATCGATGAGCTGGACATTGTCGTCCCCCTGCACGGCCTGGACCTGCTCGACCGTCATGGTCTCGATGATCTCCTCGGCCTCGGCGCAGAGCTGCTTCACTCCCCTGGTAATCGTCGGCATGCACGGATCCTCCCGAATTGGCGAAACGCGAGTCTGCGGGCAGGGGGGCGGCACTTGCAAGAGCCCGAGAGCGCCCCGGGACCGGGGAGCCTCCGTGCTATACAGGCCGCATGGCCTTTGCCCTCGATCCCCGTCTCGCCGCCGACTGCGAAAGCCTCGGCGACCTGCCGCTCTGCCGGGTGCTGCTGGCGCGCGACAGCCGCTGGCCCTGGCTGATCCTGGTGCCGCGACGGACGGGCCTGCGCGACCTGGACGAACTCGCCGACGACGACCGGACCGTCGCGATGGAAGAGATCGCCGCGGCGGCGGCCGCCCTGCGCGCGCGGCATGCGCCGGACAAGCTGAACGTGGCATCGCTGGGCAACATGGTGCCGCAGCTCCATATCCACGTGATCGGCCGCTTCACCGGCGATGCGGCCTGGCCCGGGCCGGTCTGGGGCGTCGGCGATCCGGTGCCGTATGCCGAAGACGATCTGGCGGCCGAGGCCGCCGCGCTCCGCGTCACGCTGTTCGGCTAGTCGCCGGCCTTCAGGTCGCGGCGACGGCCTCGATTTCCACCAGCCAGGCCGGATTGGCGAGGCCGGAAACGATCAGCAGGGTCGAGGCCGTGCGGATGTCGCCCATCACCTCGTCGCGGATCTGCCGGAACGGCAGGATGTCGTCGCGGCGCGTCAGGTAGATCGTCAGCTTCACGACATGCTGCAGTCCCATGCCGGCCTCCGCCAGCAGGACCTTGATGTTGTCGAACGCGGTGCGGCACTGGCTGTCGAAATCCGGCTGCGTCACCCCGTCCGGCCGCACCCCGACCTGGCCGGAAATGTACAGCCGGCGGGCCGCCTTCGAGGCCTCGACCGCATGCGCATAGTTGGAGAAGGGGCCGGCAATGCCCCCGTCGCCGTTGAAGATCTTGTGCACCGCGTCCCTCCTTGCTTCAGATACAGCGTCCCCCGTCGACCTCGAGACAGACACCGGTGATGAACTCGGCCTCGTCGCTGGCCAGGAACAGGGCCGCGGCGGCGATGTCGCCGGGCGTCGAGAACCGGCCGAGCGGAATGGTGGCGACGAACTTCTCGGCCATCTCGTTGCTGCGCGTGCCGCCCATGAACTCCGAGAGCATCTGCGTCTCGCCGGCGACCGGACAGATCGCGTTGACCCGGATCTTCTCGGGCGCCAGCTCGATCGCCATCGCCTTGGTCATGGTGTTCACCGCACCCTTGGAGGCATTGTACCAGACCAAGCCCGGCCGCGGACTGAGCGCCGCGGTAGACGAGGTGTTGACCATGCAGCCCCCGCCCCGGGCCCGGAAGGCGGGCACCGCATGCTGCGCCATCCAGTAGAGCGACTTCACGTTGACGTTGAAGATACGGTCGTAAGTGCTTTCATCGACATCAAGCATCGGACCGTTGCGCTGCGGCACGCCGGCATTGTTGATGACGATGTCGAGACCGCCGAAGCGGCTCTGCGCGGCCTCCACCAGGGCGGCGACGTCGTCGCCGTCGGCCACGTCGGCCCGGAAGAAGGTCGCCCGGCCGCCCGCGTCCTCGATCGCGGCGGCCGCGCTCTTACCGTCGGCCTCGGCGATGTCGGCGACCACCACGGCCGCGCCTTCCTGGGCGAACCGTTCGGCGATGCCGCGCCCGAAGCCGGCACCCGCGCCGGTGACGATCGCGACCTTGTCCCTCAGTCTCATGCGGTTCCTTCCCTGGTCGATGCCTGCAGTACCGGCCGGACCGGCGAGATCCGGCACGGCCGAACGGTGGTGTCAGTCGGCGACGAGACCGGCGCGGGACGGCGAAAACCGCGCGGCCTGCCGGCGTCCCTCGTCGATTTCGTCCGGTTCCATCAGCTTCTGGGCCTCGCCGCGCAGGCTCAGCGCCTGCTGCTGCAGGGCCGGGATCGCCTGCCCGGCGGCGATCGACAGCCAGGCATAGGCGGCAATCAGGTCCTGCGGCACGCCGAGACCGCGGATGTGCAGCGAACCGAAGGCGAGCTGGGCGTTGGCGTTGCCCTTGAGCGCCGACTTGTGGAACCAGACGGCCGCCAGCTTGTCGTCGCGGTTCACGCCCTTGCCGTAGAAATACATCGCCCCGAGGATGAATTCCGCCCCGGCATGGCCGCGATTGGCGAGTCGCCGCAGCGCCGGCAGCGCCGCGTCGAAACGGCCGTGATCGTAGTCGAGCACCGCTCTCGTGTAGGCGTCGCCGGTCGTGGCGACGGCCACGGGCGGAGCGAGCGCGATCGCCAGAACGACCAGCACGGCGGCGAGAAACGGGCGTGTCATGCCCCGATCTTACCCCAATTTGCGGGCATACGGAGATTGCCGATTGTCGCTGCCGGCCGGATGCCGGGGAAAACGCGCGTGCCGCGATCCCGCAATGCAGCGAAATCGGGCTGGACGCGGCCCCTCAGGCCCCCTAAGTGACAGGAACGCCACAACGAATGGCCCTTCCATCATGACACCTTCAATCCCCCCGCCCGACAATGACGAGGGCCAGCCCGCCGCCACGCTGATCGCGCCGGCGCCGCGCGGCGGCCTGCTGGCCCGGTTGCGGACCTATCTGCTGACCGGCGTGGTCGTGTCCGCCCCGATCAGCATCACGGTCTACCTGACCCTGCTGTTCATCAACTGGGTCGACGCCCAGGTCGAACCGCTGATTCCGGCGAAATACAATCCCGAATCCTATCTGCCCTTCAGCCTGCCGGGCCTTGGCCTGGTGGTGGTCATCGTCGGCCTGACCTTCATCGGCTTCATCACGGCCAACATCTTCGGTCGCACGCTGATCTCGGTCGGCGAACGCCTGGTCAACCGGATGCCGGTGGTGCGCTCGATCTACGGCGCCCTGAAGCAGATCCTGGAAACCGTTCTCAAGTCCTCCTCGGACTCCTTCACCAAGGTGGTGCTGCTGGAATATCCCCGCCGCGACATCTGGGTGGTCGGTTTCGTCAGCGCGGATACCGAAGGCGAGGTCCGCCGGCGCCTGGATGAACCGCTGATCAACGTGTTCGTGCCGACCACGCCGAACCCGACCTCGGGCTTCATCCTGTTCGTGCCGAAGAAGGACTGCATCGTCCTCGACATGAGCGTGGAGGAGGCGGCCAAGATGGTGATCTCGGCCGGCGTGATCATGCCGCCCGACCGCAAGGCTCCCGATGCGCAGGCTCCGGCCCGCCGGGACGGCGACGACGATCCGCGCGAACGGCCCCTGGAGCGCGCGGGCTGAGGCTCAGTCGGCGAACTCGGGAATTCCGGCGCCGATATCCAGAAACACCCGCTCGCTGGCCTTGCGGATCTGCAGGCTGGAGCGCGGCTCCTCGCTGAAATGCCCCTTGCCGACCGGCGATACGCAATAGAACACGAAACGCGGCGCGCCTGCGGCGTCACGCATCGGCAGGGCGATGGCCTCGCGTTTCATCGCCTTGCCGTCCCGGCTCACGGCGTTCAGGCGCACCAGCATGCCCACGGGCTGCGCCAGGATCAGCTGGATCACCCGCGCCGCCCGGCAGCGGCGTTCCGTCGGGACGAAATCGAGATAGTTCCGGCCGGTGATTTCCTCGCCATAGGCCTGCGTGATCGCGGTCCCGGCCAGGCGGACGGTGATCTCCGCTTCGCTCACCAGCTCGTGGATCAGGATAAACGGCAGAATTGGCGCGACACCGGCAGGATTGAAGTCGCTCCGGCTCGGGATCAACCCGGTTTTCGGCAGCGAGAACCAGTATTCGGCAAATTTTCGGGAATTGTCTTCAGGTTCTACTCGCTCCAATTGCTGGACAACGAGGTCACGAACATCGTCACTCACAGAAAGCACGCCTCACGGGTCTGCGTTTATCGAACAGCCTCTATCGCCAGTTCGAAACCGTTCTGCAAGAATTTTTGCAATTGAACATTTATCATTTGTAATAATTTATGATTGAAAAGCCCGGAAATCCGGTCCGGATCAGCCTGAACGCAGGTTGCGGATCGCGGCATCGCGCTCGAACAGGTAGAGCAGGACGCGCAATGGCGCCCCGCGCGCGCCCTCGAGATCCCGGTCGCGCTCCAGAATCAGCCGGGCCTCGTCATGCGCCATCTGCATCAGTTCGCCATGGCGCTCGATGTCGGCGACGCGGAATTCGGGCAGGCCGCTCTGGCGGGTGCCGAGCAGGTCGCCGGCGCCCCGCAGGCGCAGGTCTTCCTCGGCGATGAAGAAACCGTCGTCCGAAGCCAGCAGGGTCTCGAGGCGGGCCTCGGCCGTTTCGCCCAGCACCGGCGCATGCAGCAGCAGGCAGGATCCCGGCCGGTCGCCGCGGCCGACCCGGCCGCGCAGCTGGTGCAGTTG
>JBGTSP010000125.1:0-12268 GCA_041940205.1 Alphaproteobacteria bacterium | reverse complement strand
ACCGCGCCGGCGAACGCATCGAGATGACGGTGCGCGAGGTCAGCGACAACCTGTTCCTGTGGGCGGCCTTCGGCGACACCAACCAGCACGGGCCGGAGGGCGTGCGCTTCTACACCAAGATCAAGACCGTGACCGCGCGCTGGCCCGCGGGCATCCGCTCGGGCGCGGACTTCAACATCCCGACCCTGTCCTGACGGGGTCGCCGCGCGGGAACGCGGACCGGTCCGCCGGCCGGTCCGCCCCTGCCGCGCGCCACCGGGCACCGTCATGACCACGCCGCTCGAAAGTTATCGCGAACAGCGCCGCGCCGGCCTGCTGGAGGCCGACACGGCGCAGGAACTGGCGGTCGAGAAGCTGCAGATCCTGACCTCGCGGCTGGAGCGCTACCGGCCGGCGGCGCAGCAGGGTGGCCTGAAGAAACTGTTCGGCTTCGGCCGGCACGAGGAACCGCCCCGCGGGCTCTATCTCTTCGGCGATGTCGGCCGCGGCAAGTCCATGCTGATGGACCTGTTCTTCGACCTGGCGCCGGTCGAGAAGAAACGCCGGGTGCATTTCCATGCCTTCATGCGCGAGGTGCACGCCCGCATCAACCGCTTCCGCCGCACGCCGGCCGACGAACGCGACGGCGACGATCCGCTGCCGGTGATCGCCCGCGAGCTGGCCGAGGAGGCCTGGCTGTTGTGCTTCGACGAGTTCGAGGTCCGCGATGTCGCCGACGCGATGATCCTGGGCCGGCTGTTCGGCCAGATGTTCGACCTGGGCGTGGTCATGGTGGCGACCTCGAACCGGGTTCCCGACGATCTGTACAAGGGCGGCCTCAACCGCCAGCTCTTCGTGCCGTTCATCGAGCGGCTGAAGACCCAGCTCGAGATCTACTGTCTCGACGGCCATCAGGATTACCGGCTGATGCAGTTCGTCGGGACTCCGGTCTATCACGTGCCGGTCGACGAGAAGGCGGCGGCGGCGCTGGATGAGGCCTTCGAGCGGCTGAGCGGCAGCGCCCGCGGCGCTCCGTCGGAGATCGAGGTCGCCGGCCGGAAGGTGCCGGTTCCCGAGCAGGCCAAGGGGGTGGCGCGCTTCGCCTTCGCCGACCTGTGCGCGCAGGCGCTGGCCGCCAACGACTACCTGGCGCTGGCCGAGCGCTACCACACGGTCGTCCTGGCCGGCGTGCCCCGGCTGGGCCCGGCCAACCGCAACGAGGCGCGGCGTTTCGTGCTGCTGATCGACGTGCTCTACGACAACCGGATCAAGCTGGTCTGTTCGGCCGAGGCCGAACCCGAGGCGCTCTATCCGGAAGGCGACGGCGCCTTCGAGTTCCAGCGCACCGCCTCGCGGCTGAGGGAAATGCAGTCCGCCGACTATGTCTCCGCGCCGCATCCCCTGCACGATTACGAGTAGCGCCCGCCGGAATTCGCCCGCTTCGGTCTTTGCCTCGGCGGCCCGTCGTATTATTTGAGGGGCATGGCGCGGGGCATCGAGGTCACGAAGGAGCGGGTGCGGCGGCCGGCGGTGGCAGGCCAGTTCTATCCCGCCGACCCCGGCGAGCTGGAATTCCAGGTCGACCGGATGATGACGGCCGCCTACGGCTACACCCCGCCGGAGGCCGCGGTGCCCAAGGCGCTGATCGTGCCGCATGCGGGCTACGTCTATTCCGGACAGATCGCCGCCTCGGGCTATGCCCGCCTGGCGCCACGGCGCGACCTCATCCGCCGCGTCGTGCTGCTGGGCCCGTCGCACCGGGTGCCGGTGCGCGGCCTGGCCCTGCCCGACGTGGACGCCTTCCAGACGCCGATCGCGAACATCCCGCTGGATACCGAGGGCATGCAGGCGCTGTCCGCCCTGCCCTTCGTGAACCGCTCGGACGAGGCCCATCGCCGCGAGCACTCGCTCGAGGTGCATCTGCCATTCCTGCAGGAAGCGCTGGATTCCTTCACCCTGCTGCCGATCGTCGTGGGCGACGCCAGCACCGAGCAGGTGGCCGCGGCGCTGGAACTGGTGTGGGGCGGGCCCGAGACCCTGATCGTCGTTTCATCCGACATGTCGCACTATCTCGACTACGACAGCGCACGACGGATCGACAGCGAGACCTCGGCCTCGATCGAGAAGCTGGAGGCCGGCTTCCTTGAGCCCCGCCAGGCCTGCGGCGCCCGTCCGGTCAACGGCCTGCTGCAAGTCGCGCGCCGGCTCGACCTGCGGGCAACCTGCATCGATCTGCGCAATTCCGGCGACACGGCGGGAACCAAGGACCGGGTGGTCGGCTACGGCACCTGGGTGCTGTCGGCCAACGCCGAAACCCAGATCAGCCTCGCCAACCGGCGCATGCTGCTGTCGGTCGCCGCGCGCTCGATCCGCAACGGCCTGATCCGCAAGCGCCGCCCGACGATCCAGGTCGGCACCTTCGAGCGCGAGATCGAGAACGTGCGCGCCAGCTTCGTCACGCTGGAAAAGGCCGGCCGCCTGCGCGGCTGCATCGGTTCGCTGATGGCGCAGCACGCGCTGGTGCAGGATGTCGGCTGGAACGCCTATTCCGCGGCCTTCGAGGACCATCGCTTCAAGCCGGTGACGCGCCAGGAGTTCGATGAGCTCGATCTGTCGATTTCCGTGCTCGGCGTGCCCACGGAGCTGGCCTTCGCCGACGAGGCCGCCCTGGTGGCGCAACTGCGTCCCGGCGTCGACGGCCTGATCCTGGCCGAAGGCAAACGGCGCGGCACCTTCCTGCCGACCGTGTGGAAGCAGGCCGAGGATGCCGGGCATTTCATCCGCATGCTGAAGGTGAAGGCCGGCCTGCCGGAGAGCTACTGGTCGGCGAAGATCAAGGTCTGGCGCTACTCGACGGAAAGTTTCGCCGCGCCGGTCGCCAGCATGGGCCTGAAATAGGCGGCGGTCTCCCCGCCGGCGTCAGGGCCGGCAGGCCGCCTGCGGATCGTCGACCCGACAGCGGATGAAGGACAGGATGCGCGGCCCGTAGGTCGTGCGGAACCACTTGCTGTGGTTGCAGCTGTGCGCGGCGGTGCGGTCGAACAGGCTGGTGCAGGCCTTCGCCGCGCGGTCGCCCGGCAGCACCTCGATCATCTCGGCATTGGCGTTGCGGCGCAGCACGGCAAGCGTGCGCGGCGTTTCGAAAGGATCCTTGACGAAGGCGAAGAGCAGCGCGCGCACCCCGCTTTCGCCCAGCCAGAGCACGTGGCCCGGGCGGATCTTCTTGCGCCGGCCGCTCACCAGCGGGCCGCGATAGAGCGACAGTTCCTCGTCGTCGATCCGGCCGGCGAGCGAACGGGTGATCCGCGCGAACTGTCCCACCGAGGCCGGCGCGAAACCGACGACGGCGTTGGCGAGCCCGGGATCGCCCTGCAGCGCGAACAGCGAGGACCAGGCCCCGTTCGAGGTGCCCGCCAGAAAGATCCGGTCCCGGGTCAGGCCGGGATTTTCCCGCTGCATCCAGGGCACCAGCAGCATCAGCTCGGCCGCGATCAGGCAGGGCTTGACCTGCTCCTCGGGATCCTGGTGCCGGCGCGGGTCGGGCGGCGTGTTTTCGCGGAAGCCGCAGGGCAGCAGCCCGAGATCGGTCGCCTGGTCCGGCGTGCGGCAGATCTGCCCGTTCTCGCGGGCGCACAGGAACGCCCGCATGCGGTCCTTGGCAAGCTCGATGCCCGCCCGCTCGGGCTTGGCCCGGGTGCAGTAGATCAGGACATGGATGCGGCCGTCCTGCTTGTTCAGCCGGGTCAGCACCCGGGGCACCGACATCGCGCGGTGGCGCGGCTGTTCGGGCCGCTTGCACCAGTCGTCGTGCGACGCGCCACTGGAGCCGTGGGTAAAGATCACCAGGATGTCGCGCTCGGGATCCGGCAGCTTGAGACCGCCCTGCTTCAGGGTGACCAGCGCGGCGGCGGTTTCCCAGTGCGGCGACAGGCCGGGCAGGTCGACCAGCGCGCCGCGCGAGGCGGCGCTGGCCGCGACCGGCGTCACGGCCAGCGCGAGAGCGGCAAGCAGCAGCGCGGCGACGGTCCGGGCCGCGGCGTCAGAAAGGCAACGAACGAAACGCTTCATGACCGGATTCCCCCGACGATCCCCGCAGGACGACGGTGCCGCAACGCCCGCCGGCTTGTCCAGTGCGCCCCGCCCGCTCAGTCCGGGGTGCGGGCGCTGAGACCGAGCAGGGCGCGGCGGCGCAGCCAGAGGCTGGGCCGGTAGCGTTCCTCGCCGGTGATCGCCTGCAGCGTCTCGAGCGTGGCGTGAATCCGGGCGACGCCCAGTTCGTCGGCCAGCTTGATGGGACCGCGCGGATAGTTCAGGCCGAGTTCCATGGCGGTATCGACATCGTCGGGCACGGCAACGCCGATCTGGGCGATCTCGCAGCCGAGATTGGCGATCATCGCGACTATGCGCTGGGCGATGAAGCCGGGGCTGTCCTTGATCGCCGTGACCGCTGCGCCGGAGGCGATGATCGCCGCGGCGAAAGCGTCGCGCGCCTTCCCGTCGCCGCCCGGCGGCGTCATGACGGTGACCCGCCGGGCGCTGTCGCCGGCCAGGTCGATGCAGACCAGGCGTTCGGGCGCGATGTCGCAGCGCACGGCCACGGCGGTCGCGTCCTCGCCCCAGGGGGCGGCGACGATGGGCGAGCGTCCGTCGTCCGAGGACAGCACGCCGACGCCGATCTCCTGCAGGTAGTCGGCCAGCACCGGGTCGTCCTCGGCCAGCGACACGGCCGCGGCGGGGGCGGCGGTCGTCGTGAAGTCGGCATCGTCCCGATCGATGACCTTCTCGCCGTCGACGTAGCGGTAATGGCCCTGGCCGCTCTTGCGCCCCAGCCGTCCGGCCGCCACCAGGCTCTCGTGCTGCGGCCAGGTGGCGAGCCGGCGATCCTGCATGTAGCCGTTGTAGATCACCTGGCTGGCCGGGAAATTGACGTCCATGCCGGTCAGGTCCATCAGCTCGAACGGGCCCATGCGGAAACCGAAACAGTCGCGCATGACGGCATCGACCTGGGCGGGCGACGCCACGCCTTCATGCTGCAGGCGCAGGGATTCGGTGGTGTAGGCCCGGCCGCCGAGATTGACCAGGAAGCCCGGCGCATCCTTCACCACGACGGGCACCCGGGTCATCCGCCGACCCAGCGCCGACAGGGTCTCGGCCACGCCGTCGGCGGTCGCGGGTCCGCGGATCACCTCGACCAGCTTCATCAGCGGCACGGGATTGAAGAAGTGCAGGCCGGCGACGCGACCGGGCCTCTCGCAACCCGCGGCGATCGCGGCGATGCGCAGGGACGAGGTGTTGGAGGCGATGATCGCGTCCTCCGCCAGCACGCCCTCGAGTTCGGCGAACACCTTCCGCTTGATCTCGAGATTCTCGACGATGGCCTCGATCACCACCTGGGCCGGCGCCAGGTCGGAGAGGGCGTCGACTACGACGAGCCGGTCCTTCGCCGCCGCAGCCTCGTCCTCCGCCATGCGACCGCGGGCGACGGCGCGCTCGAGCATGCCGGCGATGAAGGCCGCACCTTCCGCCGCGGCGCCGGGAGCGGCGTCGAACAGCAGCACCCGCATGCCGCCCTGGATCGAGACCTGGGCGATCCCCCGCCCCATGGCCCCGGCGCCGATCACGCCGACGCAGACATCTCCGTCCGGATCAAACCACGCGCCCATGTCCTGTCCTCCCTGCCGGTGCGAAATCCGGCCGGCACCATAGGCGGCGGCGGTCGGACTGTCAGGCGGCGCGGTGACGCGGCGCGGCGAAGGTCACCGCGCTGTAGTCGAAGGCCACGGAGATGACCGGGAAAAGCTGTTCGATGCGGCTGGCCAGGTGCCGGGCCGGCATCTCCTCCAGGCCGGCGGCCTCGATATCGATCTCCAGCCAGTCGCGGCCGTCGCGGTGGACCGCGACGCAACTGGCCCGCTCGGGCACGAGGTCGCGCTGGACGAACAGGCCGACAATCCGTGCGAATACCGAGGGTTCATGCTCGGCATGCACGAAATAGCGGGCGCTTCGGGAGGGTTCAGGTGTTTCGGTGGTGGCGGTCATGGTTCGCAACTCTTCGCGGGATCGGGGGCACAACGAGATCAGGGACCCGAACGTCGAGGACGTCCGGGGCGCTAATTCGCGCGCCGAGGCGAAGGGTTGCGATCAAGTCCATGGCCCGATGTAGCAGGTTTCGCGTTTCCCGGCAATTTCGCCGCCGGGACGGCCCGGAGAAAACGACGCCCGGTCACCTTGGGGCCAGTGACCGGGCGTCCTTGCGCCAGAGGGAGGGGAAGGTTGCCGGCGCAATCGTGTGCACATGGTTCAGAGGTACGCGGTACAGGCCCGGTATCCGGGCGAACAATCCATCAGAAGGTGACCTGAATGTGTGGACGAGAGGCCCGTCCGCCAGTGACCGGGGTCACACCGGGCGAAGAAATCCGCTATGGGGAGACAGGTCCCGCACCCGGGGCCGGAGGGAGGGATCACCGCATGACCGACGCCACCCCGGACGCCGCGCCGCTGATCGACGGCCTCGATGGGCACTGCCATGCCGCGCTCGCCGCGGCCGACCGGCTGCTCGCCGACATTCGCGCGGGCCTGCGCGCGCGTCTCTCGGAGGACGGCCGGATCTCCGGCGCCCGACTGGACGCGGAACAGTTCGCGGTGCACGGCTATGCCTGGGCGGCGACCCTGGTCGAGGCCCTGCGCCAGGGGCTGGCCTGGGCCGAGCGCCTGGCCGACGACGGTGCGCGCGGCGAACTGGAAAGCCTGATCCTGCAGGCCGGCTTCGGCGGCTATCTGGGCGAACTTGCCGGCGGCATCGCGATGAGCCAGGGCGAGATGGTGCGGCCGGCCGACCTCGGCCTGGAGGACACGGCGATCGCGGCGTTCCGCGGCGATGCGGCCGTCGCCCGCCTGTGCCGCGACGGCCTGAGCGCCCGGGTCCGCCTGCGCATCGCCGCGCTGGTGCGCGATGCCGGGGCCACCGGCGGCTTCGGCAATCCCGGCCTGGACGAGACCCTGTCGATGGTGCGCGACCAGTTCCGCCGCTTCGCCGATGCCGAGGTGGCGCCGCATGCGCACGGCTGGCACCTGCGCGACGAGCTGATCCCGCTATCCGTGATCGACCGGATGGCGGAGATGGGCGCTTTCGGCCTGACCATTCCGGAGGCCTATGGCGGCCTCGGCATGGGCAAGACGGCGATGTGCGTGGTCTCCGAAGAGCTCAGCCGGGGCTATATCGGCGTCGGCTCGCTGGGCACCCGTTCGGAGATCGCCGCCGAGCTGATCCTCGGCGGCGGCACGGAAGCCCAGAAGCAGGCCTGGCTGCCGAAGATCGCTTCGGGCGAGGTGCTGCCCACCGCCGTCTTCACCGAGCCCAATGTCGGCTCGGACCTGGCCGCGCTGCGCACGCGGGCAACCCGCGACGGCGAAACCTGGCGGATCCACGGCAACAAGACCTGGATCACCCACGCCGCCCGGGCCGACCTCATGACCCTGCTGGCGCGCAGCGATCCCGAGCAGCCGGGCTATCGCGGCCTGTCGATGTTCCTGGCGCCGAAGCCGCGGGGCACCGAGGCCGACCCCTTCCCCGCCGAGGGCATGCGCGGCGGCGAGATCGGGGTGCTCGGCTATCGCGGCATGAAGGAGTACGAACTGGCCTTCGACGGCTTTTCGGTGGCCGGCGAGAACCTGCTGGGCGGGGAGGAGGGCCAGGGCTTCAAGCAGCTCATGGCGACCTTCGAATCCGCCCGGGTGCAGACCGCGGCCCGCGCCGTGGGCGTGGCCCAGTGCGCGCTGGAACTGGCGCTGGCCTATGCCAACGAGCGCCAGCAGTTCGCCCGCGCGATCTTCGAATTCCCCCGGGTCGGCGGCAAGATCGCCTGGATGGTGACGGAAACCATGTTCGCCCGGCAGCTCGGCTATTTCGCCGCCCGGCAGAAGGATTCGGGCCGGCGCTGCGACCTGGAGGCGGGCATGGCCAAGCTGCTGGCGGCCCGGGCCGCCTGGTCGGCCGCCGACAACGCGGTCCAGGTGCACGGCGGCAACGGCTTCTCGCTGGAATTCCCCGTCAGCCGGGTGCTGTGCGACGCCCGGATCCTCAACATCTTCGAGGGCGCGGGCGAGATCCAGGCCCAGGTGATCGCCCGGCGCCTGCTGGACGGCGCGAACTGACGCCGGGCCCGTCCCGCGGATCGCCGGGCAGGCATCACAGACGCAACTCCATCTTCTGGTGGGCGACCGGCCGGCCCCAGTCCCGGTCGATGCGGGTCTCGACGAGCCGGAAACCGGCCGCATCGTAGAGCCGCCGGGCCGCATCGAGGCCTTCGAAGGTCCACAGGTAGACCCGGCCGAGTCCCCGGGCGCGGGCCGCGGCGAGACAGGTCTCGAACAGATGGCGGCCGACACCGCGGCCGGCTTCGCCGGGCGCGACGATGAACCAGCGCAGCCGGGCGCCCTCCTCGGCGCCGCCCCTGCTGCTGTCGCCGCCGCCGGCATCGAGCGAGATCGAGCCGATCACCGCCTCGCCGTCGCGGGCCACCCAGAAGCCGTCCCGCCCCTCGCGGAAGCGGACCAGAAAGTCGCCCAGCTCGAGGGCGACCTCGGCCTCGAAGGCCGCATCCAGCCCCCATTCGCTCGCATAGTAGCGGCCGTGCAGCGCGACCACGGCGCCCAGGGCCCCGGGGACAGGGCCGGTAATCTCGATATCGCGCATGCGCCCTCCGCTTGCCGCCGTCGCGCGCACGATTCTACTGTCGCGGGGTCAGGGAGGAAGCCATGGCCGCCAAAACCGCCGCACCCCGGTTCCCGGTCGAGGAGATCACCGGCATCATTCCGCCGGCGGTCACGCCTTTCGCGCCGGACGGCAGCATCGACGAAGCGGCCTTCCGGGCGCAGATCCGCTGGCTGATCAAGGCCGGTGTGCACGGCGTCGCGGTCGGTGGCAGCACCGGCGAGGGCCATGCGCTGAGCGCGCGCGAATGCGGCCGCCTGTATCGCCTGGCGGTGCGCGAGACCCGCGGCCGGATACCGGTGGTCGCCGGCATCATCGTCGATTCCACGGCCGAGGCGATCGCGCGCGGACGGCTTGCCGCCGAAGCGGGCTGCGATGCCCTGCAGATCACCCCGGTGCACTACCTGTTCCGGCCGGACGATGCGCACATGCTGAAGCATTTCGCCGATGTCGGCGCGGCGGTGGACCGGCCGATCTTCATCTACAACGTGGTGCCCTGGTCCTATCTCTCGCCGGCCCTGCTGGTGCGCATCATGAAGGAGGTGCCGGCGGTGGCGGGCGTGAAGCAGAGCGCCGGCGACCTGAAGCTGTTCGCCGACCTGATGCTACAGGCGCCGCGCGATGCGCGCATCTATTCCGCCGTGGACGCCCTGATGTATCCCTCCTTCTCGCTTGGCGCGCACGGCGCGATCGCCGCCATCCTGACCGCCGCGCCGCGGGCCAGCGTCGCGCTGTGGGACGCGGTCGCCGCCGGCGACCATGCCGCGGCGCTGGACCTGCACAAGCGGCTTCTGGTGCTGTGGAACGCCCTGCTGGACGACAATCTGCCGGCGTCGGTGAAGGCCGCGCTCGATGCCCAGGGGGTCCCCGGCGGACTGCCGCGCCCGCCCATGCCGGCGGCCGGCGAACGCCGCCGGAAGGCCATCGCCCGCGCCCTCGGGCGGCTGCCCTGAGTGCCTGCCCGGGGCGGTTAGCCGGCGTCGGGGGCGAAATTCGCGGCATTTTAGAGAATTTTGGGTTAACGCCGCCGGCCTGCGATTGACCCCCGGCGGAGGCGTCCCCATACTGGCGTCGGCCGAATTTGGCACGAAATTCGCTTGCCGGCGCGCGGACCGTTCCCGGGAACGGTCGCGAGAGCGGCGAAGGAAACAGAAGAAACAAGGGTTTAGTACGAAGCCCCATGACGGTTAAACCGACCACTCCCGCCGCAGAGTCGAACACCGAAGACGCGGTCACGGCCGGCCACCGGGTGCTCGCCCTGGAGCGCGATGCGCTGGATGCGCTGGCCGACAGCCTTGATGAGCGGTTCGACGCCGCGGTCGCGCGCCTGGTCGCCTGTACCGGCCGGGTCATCGTCTCGGGCATGGGCAAGAGCGGTCATATCGGCAGCAAGATCGCGGCCACGCTCGCCTCGACCGGCACGCCGGCGCATTTCGTGCACCCCGCCGAAGCCAGCCATGGCGACCTGGGAATGATCGCCAAGGACGACGTGATCCTGGCGCTGTCGAATTCCGGCGCCACCCAGGAACTGTTCGACATGTCGGCCTACGCCCGGCTGGTCGGCGCGCCGCTGATCGCCATCGTCGGACGCGATCCCAGCGAACTGGGCCGGGCGGCGAGCATCAAGCTGGTGCTGCCGTCGGTGCCCGAGGCCTGCCCGCTGGGCCTGGCGCCCACCACCTCCTCGACGATGATGCTGGCGCTGGGCGACGCGCTGGCCGTGGCCTGCATGAACCGCCGCGGCTTCACCAGCGACGACTTCCACGTCCTGCATCCCGGCGGCCGGCTGGGCCGGCGGTTCGTCAAGGTCGAGGACATCATGCACGACGGCGCGGCGATGCCGCTGATCGAGGCCGGCGCGCCGATGTCGGAAGCGATCCTGACGATGACCGAAAAGAGTTTCGGCTGCGTCGGCGTGCTCGAGAACGGCCGGCTGGCCGGCATCATCACCGACGGTGACCTGCGCCGGCACATGGGCGACGACCTGCTGAACCAGCCGGTCGACCTGGTGATGACGCCGAACCCCAAGACCATCCGGCCGAAGGCGCTTGCCGCCGAAGCCATCGGTTTCCTCAACGCGGCCAAGGTGACCTGCCTGTTCGTCACGACCGACGAGCGCCCGGTGGGAATCCTGCACATCCACGATATCCTGCATGCCGGCATCGCCTGACCTGTCGCTCGCGGCCTCGCCGCCCCCGGCCGAGCGCCGGCGGTTCCGTCCGCAGCAGCGCACGGTGGTCGTCACGCCGGGCTACAGCCGGATGGTGGGCACCCTGAAATGGCTGCTGCCGGTGGCCGCCGTGGCCCTGCTGGCGATGGTCTTCCTGTGGTCGGCTTTGAAGCCGAAGAACGTCGCCACCATCACCCTCGACCTGGCCGGCGGCACCACGCTTTCGAAGAGCGGCGAACTGACCATGGTGAAGCCGCGCTTCTTCGGCGTGGACGCGCAGAAGCGGCCGTTCGTCGTGACCGCCGTCTCCGCCACCCAGGATCGCGACGACAAGAACCGCATCGGCATGGAATCGCTGCAGGCGGAAATGACGATGCGGGACGGTCGCTGGCTGACCGTGATGGCGCCCGCCGGCCTGTTCGATCGCACGGCGGCAACGCTGCGGCTCGAGGGACCGGTCGATTTCTATTCCGACGACGGTTTCGAGTTTCACGCCGTGCATGCCGATATCGACCTGCAGGCGGGTTCGGCCCTGAGCCGGGCCCCGGTGCACGGCCAGGCGCCCTTCGGCGACATCAGCGCCGAGGGCCTGGAAATCAGCGAATCCGGCCAGGTCATGCGGTTCTTCGACGGCGTCCGCCTGCTGGTGCGGCCCGACGATCTGGGACGCGTCGAATGAGGGCGCTCGCGCGTATCGCCGCCCTCCTCGCCCTGCTGCTGGCCGGCGGGCCGGCGCTGGCGCAGTCCGAGGGGCTGGGCAAGCACGACACCGACCAGCCCATCGAGATCAACGCCGACTCGCTGGAGGTCCAGCAGGAGCGCAACCTCGCGATCTTCCGCGGCAATGTCGATGCGCTGCAGGGCGGGATCCGGCTGAAATCCCGCGAGCTGCGGGTCTGGTACCGGCCGGACGGCGGCCAGGGCGACAAGGCCGGCGGCGCCGACGTGACCGGCAACATCCTGCGTATCGACGCCCTGGGCGACGTCTTCATTTCCTCCCCGCGGGAAACCGCGCAGGGCGATCTCGGCGTCTACGACGTGCCGAACCGGACGATCACGCTGACCGGCGCGGTGGTTCTGACCCGGGACCGCAACGTCATTCGCGGCACCAAGCTGGTGCTCAACCTGGAGAGCGGCCACAGCCGCATCGATGCGGGCGGCGGCGGCCGGGTACAGGGCCGGTTCGAGCCGAACCGGGCGGGGGAGAAGAAACCGTGAGCGCGAACGGCGAACATGCGGACGCCGGTCCCCGGCTGGTGGCGGACAATCCCGGCCTGGTCGTCTCCAACATCTCCAAGCGGTTCCAGAAGCGGCCGGTGGTGCGCGATGTCAGCCTGCAGCTCGACCGCGGCGAGGCCGTCGGCCTGCTGGGCCCCAACGGCGCGGGCAAGACCACCACCGTCGAG
>JBGTSP010000124.1:0-12349 GCA_041940205.1 Alphaproteobacteria bacterium | reverse complement strand
TGCTCTGCCAACTGAGCTATGCGCCCAAACCGACGGGCGCAACGTCTGGAAAGGCGCCCGGTGTGCTCCCGGCGGCGGGCGTCGCGGGGACGCGTCGTCGACGGGAGAGCGGCGTTTAGCATGGCCCTTCGAGCGCCGCAAGCAGCCTTCCGCGCGGCCCGCGACGCCGCGATTTCGATGCGCGACCGGCGATGCGGGGGAAATCCGGCGGGCGGGCCGGCGGTCGTTCGGGGGCCCAAAGACCGCTAGAATTCCCGCCGGCGCGGGCCGCGAATCGGCCCGGGCATCGGACGAACGGACGCCATGGACCAACTGGCCGAACAGATTCCCGGGGGCGTGCTGTCCTCGCTGATCCTGATCGCGGTGCTTCTCGCCGCCCGAAACCTCGCGCTGCGCTACATCCGCAAGCGTGAGGGTCTCGAGCAGGCGGCCCGCCGGCGCCTGAACGCGACGGCGCGGAATGTCCTGCTGGGCGTGGCAGTGTTCGGCCTGATCGTGGTCTGGCTGCCGCAGCTTTCCAGCTTCGCGCTTTCCATGGCGGCGTTCGCGGTCGCCTTCGTCATCGCCACCAAGGAACTGCTGCTCAATCTGGCCGGCATGACGCTGCGCATCGCCAGCCAACCCTTCACCGTGGGCGACTGGATCGAGATCGACGGCCGCCGCGGCGAGGTCATCGACGAGGGCGCCTTCAGTTTCCGCCTGCAGGAACTCGACAAGGGCGGCCACGGCCATCATTTCACGGGACGCACCGTGACGGTGCCGAACGCGCTGCTGCTCACCCATCCGGTGGTCAACGAGAATTTCTATCGCCGCTACGTCTTCCACAGTTTCCGCTACACCCTGAAATCACCCGGCGATCCCGAGGCCACGATCGCCCACCTGGAGAGCGTGCTGGCCGACGAGTGCGCCGAGTTCGCGGACGTCGCGGGACGCTACTGGTCAGCGATCCGCCAGAAGAGCGGGATCGATCTGCCGCCCGCCGGACCGCAGGTCGCGGTTCGCACAACCGACCAGGGTCTGATCGCGCTGGAGGTCAGCCTGTTCTGTCCCAGCGGCCGGGCCGAGGCGATCGAAGCCACGGTCAACCGGGCGCTCTGGGTCTTCGAGCATGCCCGCGCGGCCGGTGAGGCCGGAAAGGCGGACGAGAACGAGGAAGCCGCACCATGACCGACATCCCTCCCCCCGCCGGCAACGAGGATTCCACCGTAGCGCCGACCGTCCTGCCCCCCTTCTTCGCCTACCGGTTCGAACCCGGCGCGCCGGTGCGGACGCTGGAGACGGATGTCGAGGGCCCGGCGCCGGCCGGCGGCTTCCGCTGGATCACCGTTCGCCACGACAGCGCGGACCTGCCGGCCCGACTGGCGGGCTGGGGCGTCGATCCGGTCGGCGTGCAGGCGCTCTACGACGAGGAAACCCGGCCGCGCTGCAGCATCCTGGAACATGGCGCGGTGATCATCATGCGCGGGGTGAACCTCAATCCCGGCGCCGAACCGCACGACATGATCTCCATCCGCCTCTGGGTCGAACCCAACCAGGTCATCGCCGTCTGGCGGCGGCCGCTGCGCGCGGTCGCCGACCTGAAGGGCGCGGTCGATCGCGGTTCGCTGCCGCAGACCCCCGGCGACCTGGTGGCCCGCCTGGCCCTGCGGCTCGCCGACCGGGCCGAGCCGATCGTCGCCCGGCTGAACGAGGATATCGACCGGCTGGAAGAGGGCGAGGAGGAGATCGCGACCGCGGCCATGCGGACCGAACTCTCGCAGCTCCGGCGCACCGCCATCGGCATGCGCCGCTACATGCTGCCCCAGCGGGACGCGCTCACCACCATCGACATCGAGGATTTCTCCTGGCTGACCGCCGACGATCACATGCTGCTGCGCGAGGCGGCGAACCGGGTGACCCGGCTGACGGAGGAACTGGAGACCCTGCGCGAACGCGCCGCGATCATGCACGACGAGATCATGAACCGGCAGTCGGAAGAGATGAACCGGCGGATGTTCACCCTCTCCATCGTCGCCACCGTGTTCCTGCCGCTCTCGCTGATCTCCGGCCTGCTGGGCATGAATGTCGGCGGCGTGCCGCTAGAGAAGAACGAGCTGGGCTTCGCACTCGTCACCGCGGCGATCTGCCTGGTGGGCGTCGTGCAGTACTGGCTGATGCGCGAACGAAAGTTGTTCTGAAACCGCGCCGCCTCGTTCAGCGGTTCGGCCCCTGCGGCTGCCAGGCCTCGGCCCGGGCGGTCGCCGCCTGGATCTGCTCGCGCGACATCTGCGGCTCCAGCCGGATCAGCCGTTCGCGCGCCGACGCCATGCCGCCCTCAGCCGCCAGCGACAGCCACATGTGGGCCAGCACGAGATCGCGCTCGACGCCGCGTCCCTCGGCCCGCAGCACGCCGAGATTGTACTGCCCGCCGCCATGACCCTGGTCGGCCGCCCTTCGGTACCAGGAGGCCGCGGAGACGAGATCGACCGGCACGCCGCGGCCGATCTCGTACATCAGCCCGAGATTGTTCTGCGCCCCGGCATGGCCCTTCTCGGCCGCCCGGCGGGTGTACGCCACCGCCTTCTCCATGTCCTGCGGAACGCCCTTCCCTTCCAGCAGCAGCTGGCCGAGATTGTTCATCGCCCCGGCATGGCCCTGATCGGCGGCGCGGCGGTACCAGGTCGCGGCCCGGGCGACATCGCGCTCGACCCCGCGGCCGCGGGCCAGCATCAGGCCGAGATTGTTCTGTGCGTTGGCGTGCCCCTGTTCGGCGGCGCGGCGGTACCAGACCACCGCGGCGGCATCGTCCCGGGCGACGCCGCGGCCGTTGGCCAGCATCTGCCCGAGATTGTTCTGCGCGCCGGGATGGTCCTTCTCCGCCGCCCGGCGGAACCACTCGACCGCCGTTTCCTCGTTGCGCGGCACGCCGAGGCCGTTGGCATACATCACGCCGAGATAGAGCTGGGCGCGCACCCGGCCGCGTTCCGCCTCGGGCGCCAGCAGGCGCAGGGCCTCGGCATAGCGCTTCGCCTCGAAGGCGGCGAGACCGTCCTCCACGCTGGCGCGGGCCGGCGCGAAGGCGAGCAGGCAGGCGGCAAGCAGGCTGGCGACGAACAGCGTTGCGGCGGGAAACGAGACCGTGAACGGGGCGGTGGCGGCAGGCGGGCAGTCGGTCGGCGGCGAAGACATCGGCAATCCGTCGTTTCGGGCGGGTCCGCCAGTCTCGCCCGCTCGGGCGCGGGCTTCAACTCCCGCGCCGGGAGGCCTCGGTCAGTCCGGGTTCAATCCACCCGCGATGGCAGCCAGGTCGCCACTTCGGGCACCGCGATCAGCAGCACCAGCACCAGCAGCTCGATGACGATGAAGGGCAGCGCCGACAGGATGATCTGTCCCAGCGTCACCGGGAACTGCGCCACCCCCTTCATGACGTAGAGCAGCAGCCCGAAGGGCGGGGTCAGCAGGCTGATCTCCATGGTGATCAGCATCAGCACCATCAGCCAGATCACGTCGATCCCGAACACCGCCTGCAGCGACTGCGAGCCCAGCAAGAAGAACGGCAGGGTGAGCAGCAGCATGCTCACCTGGTCCATGAAGGCCCCCAGGAACAGCAGCACCGCCATCATGATGATGACCACGCCGAGCGGCGTCAGGTCGAGCGCCGTCACCTGCTCGAGCAGGCCGTTGGTCGCGCCGGAATTCGACAGCGCCTGGGAGAACACCAGCGAGCCCGCGATGATGAACAGGATCATGGTGTTGATCTTGGCCGTCTCCATCAGCGCCCGGGCGATCTCGCGCCAGCCGAAATCGGCGCCCTCGATGCCGCTGATCCGCACGCGCCGCGAGAACAGCCGGAAAACGTAGCAGATCACCACCGCGGCGATGCAGCCCAGGCCCGCCGCCTCGGTCGGCGCGGCCAGCTTGAAGAAGATGCTGCCGACCACGATCACGAAGATGAACAGCAGCGGCAGGATGTAGAAGGCGAAGGGCAGCACCCGGTTGGCGAAACGCAGGCCGGCGCCCTGATAGCGGCCCTGCCAGATCAGCCGGCCTCCCGCGCCGTGGACCTGGAGCGTCAGGGGCTCGTCCAGCGCCGTTTCGTCCGGGTTGTAGGAGGGCGCCAGGTCCGGCTGCAGCATGCAGCGGCCGACCACGTAGGCGAGGAACAGCAGCGCCATCAGCAGCCCGGGCACGATCCCGGCGATCAGAAGCTGGGCCACCGACTGTTCGGCCAGGCTGGCCAGCAGCACGGCGAGCGCCGAGGGCGGGATCAGCATGGCGATGCCGCCCACCGCCATGATCGGCCCCATGGCGATGCCCGGCGCGTAGCCGCGGCGGACCATGTCGGGCAGCAGCACGGAACCGAGGATCGCGGTGTTGGCGATGGTCGAGCCCGACAGCGAGGAAAACACCGTGCCGCCGACCACCGAGACCACCGACAGCCGGCCCGGCACGCGCGAGATCAGCCGGTCGATGGCGCCGATCGCCTTGAAGGCGGCCCCGGTCTGCAACAGGATCTCGCCCATCAGCAGGAACAGCGCGATCGGCGACAGGGTGAACTTGATCGCGTTGTGGAATTCCATCGGCATGAAGATCAGGCCGATATCGCCGTTCACGAACAGGTAGGTGCCGATCACGTTCGCCGCGAAGAAGGCGAGCGCGACGGGCAGGCCCAGGAACATCAGCACGCAGACCGTGCCGAGCAGCAGCGTGAGCGCGAAATACCATTCCATGACGCCAGCTCCCCCGCGCGGCCCTAGAAGCCGGAATCCGCCGGCCCGCGCTCGCGCGCGATGATCTCGGCGGCGCGGCCCAGCCGCAGCAGGAACTCGGCCGCCAGCATGGCGAAGGAGACGGCGAAGACCCCGACCATGATCCAGTTGGCGATGCGCAGGTCCTTGTCCGGCAGGGTGCCGTCCTCGAATTCCAGCATCGCCGCGCGCGTCCCGTAGACGCAGAGCACGACGCACAGCAGGGCGCCGAGCGCATCGATCACCTGCTCCAGGCGGATCGCGAGCGAAGACGGCAATGCGCCCGTCAGCACGTCGACGCGGACATGCGCGCCCTTCCGCAGCACCCAGGGGGCGGACAGGAAGACACTGGCATAGAGCACGTATTCCACCGCCTCGTACATCCACCAGATGCTGCCCCACTGCATCTTGATGAGCACGAGGTTGAGCGGGATGCCGATCGCGATCAGGCCGATCGAGGCGGCCGCGAGCGCGCCGAAGGCGTCCAGCAGCCGGCCGTAGCCGCTATCCAGGCGCTGAAACAGGTCGGACATGGGGATCGGAAATCCTCGGGCTCCGCGCAAGGCCAACGGCCGGGCGCGCGCCCCTCAACGGGGTGCGGGCCCGGCCGACGCGGAAAAGCGTTACTTCGAGAACAGGGCCTTGAGCTTGGCGCCATGCTCGGGGCTGCGCTCGAGCACTTCCTTCCAGCCCTCCTCGACGGCGGCGTTCACCCAGGCGTCCCGCTGAGCGCCCTCGAAGGCGATGGTCTGCATGCCGTTGTCGGCATACCACTGCTTCTGCTTCTTCAGCAGGTCGGTCATGTTCTGGCTGTCGGGTTCCGAGCGCGCCTCGAATTCCAGGCCGACCGTGTTCAGCAGGTCCTGCTGCGCCTTCGACAGGCTGTTCCATTTCTTCAGGTTGATCAGCGTGTGCAGCGTGGCGTTGTAGAAGCCCGGGTCCACCCGGTACTTCGTCACCTTGATCCAGGCCGGCACCCAGCCCAGCGCCGGCCAGCCGTAGCCCTGCACCGTGCCGTTTTCCATGTAGGTGTAGATCTGGGCGATGTTCGAGGTCTGCACCGTAGCGCCCAGCGACTTGAAGAAGGCCGTGTAGACCGGCGCCACGCGCAGATGCAGGCCGGTCAGGTCGGGCTTGTCGATCGGCTTCGAGAGCCAGAGATGGAACGGCCCGAAATCGTGATGCTTGGCGAGATAGTGGATGCCCTTCTCGGCCAGCAGGTTCTTCACATAGTCGAGGCCGCCGTTCTTCCGCAGCTCGGCGAAGGAATGCTGGGAGAAGCGCAGCACCGGCGCCTCGGGGATGACGTTGCCGAAATAGGCCTCGGTGCAGCCCACCATGTCGTAGGCGCCCTTGGACATCTTCTGGGTCAGGGTGAACGGGCTGCCGATCGCCGGCGCGCCGCCGACCAGCTTGACCTGCACCACGCCCTTGCCGCGCTCGTTGATCGCATCGACCACCGCCTCGAAGGGCTTGCCGGGCGGCGAGCCCACCGGGAAACAGCTCGCCGCGCTGAGCGTGACCTCGTCGGCCTTGGCCGCACCCAGCGCCGCGACCATCGAAACCGCCGCCAGCGCGGCGCCAAACTTCCTGTTCATGTCGTTCCTCCCTTGCGGATCGTCCGGCCCGCCCCCTGGCTTCCAGCCGACATCCCGCCTTCTTGCTTGGCCCGCACTATAGCGATGTTCGCCGCCGCGTCCCATATACCGGGATCGTCGTCTCAACGGCGATGGCGCTCGAGAAAACCGGTCACCGTCGGCCAGTGGGTCAGGGCGAGATTGTGCGAACGCGAGCGCGGCTCCCAGACGGTCTCGCCGGCGGAATGCGCCAGCACCATCCGCCGGCAGTGGGCGCCCGAACCGAGGAACCAGGGATCGAGACCGCTGTCCAGGCTCAGCACCGGCTCGCCATCGCCGAACCCCGCGCCGCCATAGCCGGCGTGGCAGCCGCCGTTCAGCAGGATGCGGGCGCGGATCGGAACCGGACCGCCATAGCCCGCGACCACCGACGCGCCCTGGGAATGGCCGATGAGGAAGATGTTGTCGCGATCCACCCAGGGCCGCGCGGCAAGCTGGGCGAGCGCATGGGAGAGCTCGCTGCTGCGCATAGCGATGACCTGGTCGCGGATGTTCAGATCGACGCTGAAGTCGCTGAAGCAGTAGGGCGGGCGGGATCGGGCGAACGATTTCGGCGCGACCACCACGAAATCGTCAAGCCGGGCGAGTTCCTGCAGGTGCCCGACGCTGGAGATCGAAAGGCCGGAACAGCCATGGCTGTAGACGATCACCGGCAGCTTCACGCCGGCCGGCAGCCGGGTATCAAGCGCGGCCATGCGGATGCCGTCCAGATTCGGCCGCGGGCCGTCCTCGCCGGCGGCGGCGAAGGCCCGGCGATAGGCCTCCTCGAGATCGAGATCGTGCGCCGCCTGCACGTTGCGGGCGATGGACACGCTGGCGCGCTCGAAGGTCGTGGCGGTGCCGTCGGCGAGAAAGGCGCCGCCTTCGCCGCCCGCACAGGCCGTCAGCAGGAGGCCCGCGAGGCCGGCCATAGTCGGGAAGAAGGGGGTCGCGGTTCGCATGTCAGATCCCATGGCCACGCGCCCGTCGCCGCCGTCCCGCGCCGCCGGACGCCATCCCCGTTCAGTCCTGGTCGATGCGCCGCGCGATCACCACGTCGCGGTGGATCGCCACGGACAGCACGAGACCGAAACCGATCAGGATGGTCAGCATCGAGGTACCGCCGTAGCTGACCAGCGGCAGCGGCACGCCGACCACCGGCACGAGCCCCATCACCATCGCCATGTTGATGAAGACGTACAGGAAGAAGGTGGCGGTCAGGCCGGCGGCGAGCAGGCGGCCGAACTGGCTGCGCGCGCGCATGGCGATCGCCAGGCCGTAGGCGATGATCACCACATAGAGCGCCAGCAGCGTGAGGCCGCCGATCAGGCCGAACTCCTCGGCCAGCATGGTGAAGATGAAGTCGGTCTGGTGTTCGGGCAGGAAGTTCAGATGGCTCTGGGTGCCCTGCATGAAGCCCTTGCCCGAAATCCCGCCGGAACCCAGCGCGATCTTCGACTGCAGGATGTGGTAGCCGGCGCCGAGGGGATCGCGCTCGGGATCGAGGAAGGTCAGCACCCGCTGCTTCTGATATTCGTGCAGGTACTGCCAGGCGACGGGAATGCAGGCCAGCCCGGCCAGCAGGGCCGACGCGAACACCCAGAGGCGGACGCCGGCGACGAAACAGATCGCCGCCCCGGTCAGCAGCAGCAGCAGCGCCGTGCCGAGATCGGGCTGGCGCAGCACCAGGACCACGGGCGCGGCCAGCAGCAGCAGGGGCACGATCAGGGTGCGCAGCCGGCCGACCTCGTCCAGCGGCACGCCGTGGAAATAGCGCGCCAGGGCCAGCACGATGGCGATCTTCATCACTTCCGAGGGCTGCAGCTGGACGAAGCCGAGATCGACCCAGCGCTGCGCGCCCATGCCGACGACTCCCATCACTTCGACCGCCGCCAGCAGGGCGAAGGCGACGAGATAGATCGCCCAGGCCCAGCGGATCCAGAACCGCAGGTCGATCAGCGCGATCGTCAGCATGCACACCAGGCCGATGCCGAAACGCAGCATCTGCCGGCTGGCCCAGGGATCGATCCGGCCGTTCGCGGCGGAATAGAGCATGGCGAAACCGATCGTCGCGATCACGCAGACCAGGAAGACGAAGCCCCAGTTGAGGTCGGCCAGCTTGGCGCCGAGACCGCGATCGTCGTTGTCGCTGAAGGCTGAGCGCAGGCTCATGTCTCGCGTTCCCGGTTGCCCGGCGCGACCGGTGGCGCCGCCGGCCCGGCCGCCGGCCGGGCCATCGGATCGCGGGAAAGCACCTGCTGCATCAGTTCGCCCGCCACGCGGGCGGTGGCGGCGCCGGAACCGCCATGCTCGATGATCAGGGACAGGGCGTAGCGCGGCGCCTCGGCCGGCGCATAGGCCACGAACAGGCCGTGATCGCGTTCCTCCCAGGGCACGTCCTCGGCCTTGCGCACCCCCGAGAGGCGTTCGGCCTTGGAGATCCGGCGGACCTGGGCGGTGCCGGTCTTGCCCGCCATCGGGCCCGTGCCCTCTTCCAGCGCGGCGCTGCGCGCAGTGCCGCGCTTGCCGTTGACCACGTCGAACATGCCCTGCCGCACGATCTCCAGCGCCCGGCGCGACAGGCCCAGATTCTCGCGCTCGGGCGTCGAGGCGGACTGCAGGCCCGCACTGGCGGCCCGCACCAGGCGCGGGCGCACCCGGTAGCCGCCATTGGCGATCCGCGCCGTCATCACCGCGAGCTGCAGCGGCGTGGCCAGCAGGTAGCCCTGGCCGATGCCGGCGTTGAGGGTCTCGCCGCGCTGCCAGGGGCGGCCATACTCGGCCTGCTTCCAGGCCTTGGTCGGCACCAGGCCGGCGCGCTCACCCGGCAGTTCCAGTCCGCTCGGCTCGCCCAGTCCCAGCCGGCGGGCCATCTCGGCGATCCGGTCGACGCCGACGCGGAGCGCGATCTCGTAGAAATAGACGTCGCAGGATTCCGCCAGGCCGTCGCGCATCGCCACCCGGCCATGCCCGCCATAGCGCCAGCGCCAGCAGTGGAAGATGTTGTCGCCCAGTTCCATCTTGCCGTTGCAGAAGAAGCTGGTGTCCTCCGCGATCACGCCCGCTTCCAGCGCCGCCAGCGCGACCACCATCTTGAAGGTGCTGCCCGGCGGAAACTCGCCGGCGATCGCCTTGTTCAGCAGGGGATGGCGGGGATTGCCGATCAGCGCCTGCCACTGCGCCGAGGACAGGCCCGCATTGAAGGCGTTGGGGTCGAAGGAGGGCGTGGAGACCAGCGCCAGCACCTCGCCGTCATGCACGTCCATGACGACGCAGGCCGCGCTCTCGCCGGCGAGCCTTGCATCGATCTCGCGCTGCAGGTCGAGATCGAGGGTCAGGGTCCGGTCGCTGCCGGCCCGGCCCTCGTTGCGCTGCAGCTCGCGGATCACCCGCCCGTAGGCATTGACCTCGACCCGGCTGTTGCCGGCGGCACCGCGCAGGTCCTCGTCAAAACGCTTCTCGATCCCGCTCTTGCCGGTGCGGAAGCCCGGCAGTTCCAGCAGGGGATCCCCGGTCAGTTCCTTTTCACTGACCGCCGAGACATAGCCCACGACATGCGCCACCGAGGAACCGAAGGGATAGTAGCGGCGGGAGCCGACATCGGGCTGCACGCCGGGCAGGTCGGGCTGGCGGGCGTTGACCTGGGCGAACTCGGCCCAGGACAGGTTCTCGGCCACGTTGATCGGCAGGAAGGCGCGGTTGCGCCGGACCTCGCGCAGGATCCGCCGGACCTGGAAGTCGGACAGCTCGATCAGCGTGCCCAGCCGGCGCAGGGTTTCCTCCACGTCGTCGGTCTGCTCCGGCACCAGGACGATGCGGTAGTTCTGCCGGTTGCTCGCCAGCTCGCGGCCGTAACGGTCCAGGATGCGCCCGCGCGGCGGCGCCAGCAGGCGCATGTTGATGCGGTTTTCCTCGGCCAGCATCTGGTACTGCTCGGCCTCGACCACCTGCAGCCAATACATCCGGCCGACCAGCAGCGAGGCCAGCGCCAGCTTGCCGCCGCCCAGCACCGCGGCGCGGCGGGTGAAGAGCTTGTGCCGGGAGGCGCCGCGGTCGAGCTGCATCGCCGTCCGCCGTCCTAGATCCCGGCCTCCGGCAGCCGCGCGTGCAGCTTGCCGAACAGGAAGGCGAAGGCGGGATAGGCCGCCAGCACGATGGCGAAGGCGATCACCGCGGGCAGCGGGTTGAGCACCGCGACATGCGAGAGATTGGCGATCAGCCAGTACAGCAGGGTGATGGAGAAACCCAGCAGGCCGAAACCGACCCAGGTGACGGTGAACGACTTGCCGACCAGGTAGCGCCGCTGCCACAGCGTGCCCCAGTGCAGCAGCACCAGGACGATCGCGCTCAGCCCCAGGGGATTGCCGCCGATCGCGTCGACCGCGATGCCCAGCAGGAAGGAGACGCCGATCGGCAGGCAGTCGGGACGGTGCACGGTCCAGAAATAGACCGACAGCATCGCCATCGGCAGCGCCGCAGTCGACAGGCCGCCGACGCCGTAGGGCAGGAACAGCAGCAGCAGCAGGAACAGCGTCAGGCCGACCGGCATCAGCATCCAGAAGGCGTCCGACAGGCGCCCGCCGAAACCGCTCTCGCTCATGGCCGGCCGCTGCCCGGCGCCAGGGCCGGCTGGTTGCGGCGCACCACGGTGACGTATTCCAGCCGCTCGATATCGACGAACAGGGCGACCCGGATGCCCTCCTCGCCGACCTGCGCGACCTGGCCGACGGGAATGCCGCGCGGAAAGACGCCGCCATGGCCGGAGGTGACGATACGCTCGCCCGCCGCCACCTTGACCATGTCGGGCAGGAAGATCAGCCGCGGCCGGTCGGAATTGTCCCCGGCCAGGATGGCCCGGTGGCGGCCCTGTTCGAGGACCACCGGCACCCGCGAGTTCAGGTCGGTGAGCAGCAGCACCCGCGAGGCCCGCTCGCCGGTCTCGGCGATGCGGCCGGCCAGGCCGTCGGCGGCGACCACCGCCTGGTTGTGGCCGACCCCGTCGCGGGCGCCGGCATTGACGATCATGGTGCGCACGAAGGGACCGCCGGTATCGCCGACCACCCGGGCGGAGACATAGCTCGGCGGGCGGCCGCTGCGCAGGTTCAGCAGGGCGCGCAGATTGGCGTTCTCCTGCTCCAGCCGGCGGGCGATCACCTGCCATTGCAGCAGCCGGCGATTGGCCTCGCGCAGTCTCTCGTTGTCCTGGTAGGCGAGCCAGAGGCTCTCGACCCGCTCGGCGGCGGCGCGGCCGGCCGAGACCGGGCGGCTGATCACGTCGAGCACGGGGGCGACGGCGTCGACGGCCAGCATGCGCACCCGCTCGACCGCGGGCGAATGGGTCCGGCTCAGGACCATCAGGGCGATCGCCGCGGCGATCAGCAACAGCACCGAGAAACGCTGCGCCATCGCCCGCGCGGGCGCCGCGATCCGTGCCATCGGGCCGTGTCTGGCCATCACCCCTTACTCCGCTTGCGCCCCCGGGATCAGAAGGAGGTGTTGAAGATCTCCTTGTCCTTGAAGTTCTTCATGTCCTCCAGCACCCGGCCGGTGCCCAGCGCCACGCAGCTCAGCGGTTCGTCCGCGATCGAGACCGGCAGCCCGGTCGAACGGCGCAGCACGTAGTCGAGATTGCCCAGCAGCGCGCCGCCGCCGGTCAGCACGATGCCCTTGTCGACGATGTCGGCGGCCAGTTCCGGCGCGGTGTGCTCGAGCGCCACCTTCACCGCCTCCACGATGGCGCCGACGGGTTCCGCCAGGCTCTCGGCGATGTGGCGCTGGGTGACGACGATCTCCTTGGGCACGCCGTTCATCAGGTCGCGGCCCTTGATCGTCATGGTCGGTCCGTTGCCGTCCTCGGGCGAGGAGGCCGAACCGATTTCCTTCTTCACCCGTTCCGCCGTCGCCTCGCCGATCAGCAGGTTGGCGGTGCGGCGGATGTAACCGATGATCGCCTCGTCCATCTTGTCGCCGCCGACGCGCACCGAGCGGGAATAGACGATGCCGCCC
>JBGTSP010000123.1:0-12362 GCA_041940205.1 Alphaproteobacteria bacterium | reverse complement strand
ACCTGTTTCGCTGCCGGCCAGGCGCAACCTTTCCAGCCGCTGGCTGCCCCTCTGCTGCGTTACCAGCGCCAGCTGAAGAACCAACTCGACCCCCAGGGCATCTTCAACCCTGGCCGCATGTACGCCGAGGTATAAGACGTGCAGACCAATTTGAGTGAACAGGCCAAGCGCCTGCCGCGCGCCGAGGAAGCCGAACGCATCCTGCGCTCCTGCGTGCATTGCGGCTTCTGCTCCGCGACCTGTCCGACCTACGTGCTGCTGGGGGACGAACTGGATTCGCCGCGCGGACGGATCTACCTGATCAAGAACATGCTGGAGGCCGGCGCCGCCGCGGGCGAGACCGTGGTCCGCCATGTCGACCGCTGCCTGTCCTGCCTGTCCTGCATGTCGACCTGTCCCTCGGGCGTGCACTACATGCACCTGGTCGATCATGCCCGGGCCCATATCGAGCGGACCTATCGCCGGCCGCTGCCCGAGCGGCTGCTGCGCCGGATGCTGGCGGCGGTGTTGCCCCGGCCCGGCCTGTTCCGCCTGGCGCTGCGCGCGGCCGGCCTGGTGCGGCCGCTGGCCGGCCTGTTCCCGGGCCGCCTGAAGGTGCTGCTGGCGATGGCGCCCGAGCGCCTGCCGGCGGCGACCGGCGGCGACCGGCCCCGGGTGGTGCCCGCCGAGGGCGATAAGCGCCTGCGCGTCGCGCTGCTGACCGGCTGCGCCCAGTCGGTGCTGGATCCCGAGATCAACGCGGCCTCGATCCGCCTGCTGACCCGCCTGGGTTGCGAGGTGGTGATCGCCGAGGGCACGGGCTGCTGCGGCGCGCTGGTCCATCACATGGGCCGCGAGGAGGCGGCGCGGGCGAGCGCAAGGGCCAATGTCGCCGCCTGGCAGCGCGAGCGCGACGGCGCCGGGCTCGACGCCGTGGTGATCAACGCCTCGGGCTGCGGCACCACGGTGAAGGATTACGGTCACCTGCTGCGGGACGATCCCCGCTGGGCCGGGCCCGCCGCGGAGATCGCCGGCCTCGCCCGGGACATCTCCGAAGTGGTCGACCGGCTGGGCCTGCCGGAAGCGGCGCCGGCCGCGGTGCCGCCGCTCGATGTCGCCTACCACTCGGCCTGTTCGCTGCAGCATGGCCAGCAGATCAAGACCCTGCCCGCCGACCTGCTGCGCCGGGCGGGCTTCGCGGTCTCGGCCGTTCCCGAGGCGCACCTGTGCTGCGGTTCGGCCGGCACCTACAACCTGCTGCAGCCGGAAATCGCCGACCGGCTGCTGGCGCGCAAGCAGGCCAACATCGCCCGCACCGGCGCCGGCATCGTGGCGGCCGGCAATATCGGCTGCATCACCCAGCTCTCGCGCAATGGCGAGCGGCCGGTCGTGCACACGGTGCAGCTGCTCGACTGGGCCACGGGCGGGCCGCGTCCCGACGGCATCGGCGATGCGGCCGACGCCCGCCCGGGCGCCGCCTAGGGGCGCCGGGGATGGATCCGCTCACCCAGGCCGTGCTCGGCGGCGCCACCGCTTCGGTGCTGTTTCACCGCAGCCTCGGCCGCAAGGCCTTCCTGGTCGGCGCCGTCGGCGGCGCCATGCCGGACCTCGACGTGCTCTACAAGGTCGACCACTGGTCGGGCTGGCAGCACCACCGGGGCATCACCCATTCGCTGTTCTTCGCCCCCGTCGTCGGGCCGCTGCTGGGCTGGCTGAGCCATCGCCTTGAAGCCCGACGCCGCGGCCGCGCCGCGGCCGGCAGCGGGGCCCCGGCGGCAGAAGCGATCGACACCGCGCGCGGCCGCGCCCGGCTGCTGGTCTGGATGGCGGCCTGGACGGTGGCGATCTTCTCCCACCCCATTCTCGACCTGTTCACGGCCTACGGCACGCAGCTGCTGGCCCCGTTCAGCGACCATCGCTTCGCGATCAACGCGATGGCGATCATCGATCCGCTGTACACGCTGCCGCTGCTGGCCGCCGGCATCGTCTGCCTGCTGGCGCCCCGCCGCGTCGCCCTGGTGCGCGCCTCGCTGCTGGCCGCCCTGATCGTCACGACCGCCTATCTCGGCTACAGCTGGTGGCTGAACCGGGAGACCGCGCTGCATGCCCGACAGGATCTCGAGGCGCGCGGGCTCGAGGTCACCCGGATCGCGAGCTACCCGACGATCTTCCAGACCTTCTACCGCCGCATCGTCGCCCATACGCCCGGGCAGGTGCATGTCGGCTACCGCTCCGCGCTGGCCGACGGCACGGTGCACTGGCGCAGTTTCGCGCCCGAGGACCATCCCGCGATCCTGGCCTTCCTCGCCCTGCCCGAGGGGCGGCTGTTCGACTGGTTCTCGATGGGCCAGCACACCCACCGGGTGGTGGCCCATGCGGACCGGATCGAGATCTTCTCCGAAGACATCCGCTACGGTCTGCCCGACGCGCCGCAGAAAGGCCTGTGGGGTGTGCGTACGGTGTTTTCCGCCGACGGGCGGGTGCTGGAGCCGCCGCGCCGCTTCCGTCATCCCCGCGAGCTCAGCCGCGGCACCCTGGCGGCGCTCTGGCGCGCGGTGAAGACGGGGAGGATGCGATGAGCAACCGTTTCGGCGCGGCCATCCGCGAGGCCTTTCCGCTGGAAGCCGGCGCGGCCTATCTCAACCACGGCACCGTGGGGGTGACGCCGCGGCCGGTGATGGCGGCGCAGTCGGAAATCCGCGAGACGATCGAGGCCCATCCCGCCCGCTTCCTGCTGCGCGAACTGGGCGGGCGGCTGCGCGCGGCGGCGGATCGGGTGGCGGGCGAACTGGGCGGCCGGGGCGAGGACTGGGTGTTCGTCGAGAACGCCACAACCGGCGTGAATGCCGTGTTGCGCTCGCTGGTGCTCGAACCGGGCGACGAGATCCTGGTCACCGACCAGACCTACGGCGCGGTGGCGCATGCCGCGCAGCATGTCTGCAGCCGCGCGGGCGCCCGCCTGCGCCGGGTCGCGCTGCCGTTTCCGCCGGACAAGCCCGACGCGATGCTCGAGGCGATCGGCGCGGCGCTGGGGCCGCGCTGCCGGTTCGCGATTCTCGATCACATCACCTCGGAGACCGCGCTGGTGCTGCCGATCGCGGCCCTGGTCGCGCGCTGCCGCGCGGCCGGCGTGCCGGTGCTGGTCGACGGCGCGCACGCGCCCGGCCAGCTCGCTCTCGACGTGCCGGCGATCGGCGCCGACTACTATGTCGGCAACCTGCACAAATGGGCCTTCGCGCCGCGCAGTTGCGCCGTCCTGTGGGTCGCGCCGGGGCGGCAGGAGGGCCTGCATCCCGCGGTCGTCTCCTGGGGCTACGGGAAGGGCCTGACGGAGGAATTCGACTGGACCGGCACCCGCGATCCCGCCGCGGCGCTCTCCAGCCCGGCGGCCTTCGATTTCATCGCCGGCCTGGACGGCGGGGAAATGCGCCGCTGGAACCATGCCCTGGTACGCGAGGGCGCGGCCCTGCTGGGCGGTCCCGTCGCGCCGGATGCCATGATCGCGGCGATGACGCTGACGCCCCTGCCGGCGTCGGCCGGCACGACGAAGGAGGCCGGCGACGCGCTGCGGGCCCGGCTGCTGGACCGCCACGCGATCGAGGTCCCGGTGGTGCCGGTGGGCGAGCGGCTGTGGCTGCGGCTCTCGGCGCAGGTCTACAATGACCTGGACGATTTCGAGCGGCTGCGGCGGGCCCTCGCGGTCGAGCTCTAGGACGCCGCGCCGGGGAGGCGGCAATGCTCAGCGACGCGGAAGTGGCCCACTATCACGAGCAGGGCTACGTCTTCCCCGACTACCGCCTGCCCGAGGAGACCCTGGAGGCGATCCGCGACCAGCACGACCGGCTGCTGGCGCGCCATCCCGAGCATCCGGAGTTTCGCGACAACTGCCCGGCGCTGCTGAACTACGATTTCGGCTTTCTCGACTATGCCCGCAATCCCGAGATCCTCGACATGGTCGAGCAGCTCATCGGTCCCGATATAGCGCTGTGGAACATGAGCTTCTTCGCCAAGCCCGCGTTGAACGGTAAGCGCACGCCCTGGCACCAGGACGGGGAATACTGGCCGATCCGGCCGCTGGCGACCTGCACGGTGTGGATCGCGGTGGACGACGCGACGCCGGAGAACGGCTGCATGCGCTTCCTGCCGGGCTCGCATCGCGCGCGCCGGCTGCGCCCGCACGCCACGCGCGACGATCCCGGCCTCACCCTGCAGCAGGAACTGCTGGCCGGGGAGGTCGACGAAAGCCGGGCGGTGGACGTGGCGCTGGAGGCCGGCCGGATCTCGCTGCACGACGTCTACCTGTCGCACGGCTCGGCCGAGAACCGCTCGGACAGGCCGCGCCGGGGCATGACGCTTCGGCTGATGCCGACGACCTCGCTCTACGATCGCGAAGAGGCCGCCCGCATGCATGCCGAGCGCGGCGGGCGCACGCTTGCAGAACACACGGTGCTGCTGATGCGCGGCACCGACCGGCACGGCGGCAACGATTTCCGGGTGCGCTGCTGAGCGCCGCCGGCGGGCCTCAGTCGGGCAGCGGGAAGGCGTCCAGGTAGGGCTGGTAGTCGGGCTCGACGTCCATCTCGAAGGTCGCGAGGAAGCGCACGACCGCGCAGTAGAAGGCGATCGTCATCACCAGGTCGAGCAGGCAGGTCTCGCCCAGCGCCTGTTTCAGGGTCTCGAACGTGTCTTCGGCCATGGCGAGGTCGGTGACCATCTCCCGCGCGCCCCGCAGCACGGTGCGCTCCAGGTCGCCGAGGCCCGATTCCTCGCCGGCGCTGTCGGCGATCAGGCCCCTGATGTCGTCCTCGCTGACGCCGAAATCCTGGCCGATCTTCACATGGTGCGACCATTCGTAGGGCGAACGGGCGAGCCAGCCGACCTGCAGGATCGCCAGCTCGCGCAGACGGCCGTCGAGCGGGCTCTTGTGCCGGATGTAGCCACCCAGACGGCCGAAGGCGCGGGCGGCGTCGGGCGAGTGGACCAGGATCTTGTTCAGGTTGATCGGACGCTCCAGCAGGATGCGGTCCTCCGGCAGCAGGTCGTCTTCCTCGAGGAAGGGCAGGCGGGCCATGGGCGTCTCCGTGGGGTTGTCGCGGGTCCAATTCTCCCGCCGGGGCGGCGGGCCTGACAAGAGGGCCTGCAGCGCCTGCAGGCTCTCGGCGGGGGACCGCCCGGCGGTATCGAGCCGGTGATGCGGCTCCGGCCAGGGATCGGTGTGGCGGGACATGACGCTGTCCCAGTCCGGGAGGACGAGGCCGGGAATGTCGCTCCTGCGGTTCTCGATCCGCCGCCGGTGCTCGGCCGCGTCGGAGCAGAGGATCTCGAACTCGCGCAGGCGGGCGCCGGTCTCTGCGGCGAGCCGCCGCCAGCCGACGCGGGCCTCGCAGACCGGGTTGACCGCGTCCGCGATCACGTCCGTGCCCGCCCGCAGGATGTCGCCCGCCAGCGCGCCGGCGATGCGGTAGCCGGTCGCGTCCATCGGACCGGCGAACAGGGGACTGTCGCGCAGCGCCTGCTCGATCCGGTCGATGCGCAGATGCGCCGCGCCGGTCCGGCGCGCCAGGGCCGCCGCCAGGGTCGACTTGCCGCTGCCGGGCAGGCCGGCGAGGACCACCAGGCGCGGAGACGGGGCGTCCTCGGGCGCGGCGGCGGGCGGCACGGCTCAGGCGCTCTCGCGCTCCGGCGCCCGCAGGATCACCCCGCCGTCGACCACCAGGGTATGCCCGGTGATGTAGCGGGCATGGTCGGAAAGCAGGAAGCGCACGGCCTGGCCGATGTCCCAGCCACGGCCCTCGATCCCCAGCACCGAGGCCTTCCGGCGGTTGTCGCGGGCCTTGTCGCTCATGCCCCGGCCGTAGACCATCGGCGTGTAGACCGGCCCCGGGGCGATGCAGTTGACGCGGATGCCGTCGGGACCGTGATCGACCGCCATCGCCTGGGTCAGCGCCATCACCGCGCCCTTGGAGGTGGTGTAGGTGGTCAGGCCGCGCGGCCGCAGCGCGGCGATCGAGGAGATGTTGACGATGGCCCCGCCGCCGCTGTCGATCATCGCCGGAATGGCGTGCTTGGCGGCCAGGAACATGGTCTCCACGTTGACCTGCATCACCCGCCGCCAGTCCTCCTCGCTCTCCTCGACCACCGAGCGGCGGCTGCCGATGCCGACATTGTTGTCGAGATAGTCCAGCCGGCCCCACAGCCGGCGCGCCTCGGCGACCATGGCGGCGCAGTCGGCGGAGCGGGTCAGGTCGGCCTCGAAGGCGGCCGCCTCGCCGCCTTCCTCGGCGATCATCGCCACCGTGCGCTCGGCCAGCGCCGCCTCGCGGTCGACCACGAGGACCCTCGTGCCGGCGCGCGCCAGCAGCAGGCAGGCGGCCCTGCCGTTGCCGATGCCGTCGTCGGCGGCGCCGCCGCCGGTGACGATGGCGACCTTGCCGGCAAGACCGGGATCGTCGAACTCGGGTTCGTGACGCATCGAAACCTCCTCGAGCCTCAGGGCAGGCCGGCGGCGGGCACGGCGACCCGCACGCTCTCGATCCGGCCCTCGCGTTTCTCCGCCACGGCCGGACCGCTGGCGACATTGGTGATGACGTAGAGCGTCTTGCGGTCCTCGCCGCCGAGCATGCAGGCGAAGGAATGGCGTTCGCCGGTGGCGATGCGTTCCAGGATCTCGCCGCCCTCGCGCACCCGCAGCACCGCGTCGCCGGCGGGATCGGTGACCCAGATGCAGCCCTCCGCGTCGAGGCAGATGCCGTCGGGGCGCACGCCGGGCAGGTCGGCCCAGGTGCGCCGGTTGGCGAGCCGTCCGTCCGTGTCGCGCTCGAAGGCGGTCAGCCGCTGGCCCAGGGTTTCGGCAACCACGAGGGTGCGGCCGTCTGGCGTCAGCACCGTGCCGTTGGGGAATTTCAGCCCGTCCGCCGCCGCCTCCACCGTGCCGTCGGCGTGCACCAGCGCCAGCACGGCCTCGCGCTCGCTCTCGCCGGCATGGCGGTTGAAGCCGAAATTGCCGACATAGGCCCGGCCCTCGCCGTCGACCAGCATGTCGTTGCAGGGCCCGGTCGCGATCGCGGAAAGATCGGCGTGGCGCTCGAGGCGGCCATCCTCCAGCCGCAGCAGGGCGCGATCCAGCATCGAGACCACCAGCAGCCGGCCGTCGGGATCCCAGCCCAGGCCCGAGGGCTGCTGCGGGACCTCGCAGATGAGGTCCTGGCGGCCGTCCGGTTGGAGCCGCATGACCCGGTGCCGGTAGAAATCGGAATAATAGAGCGCGCCGTCCCGCCAGCGCGGTCCCTCGCCGAAGGCGATGTCGTCGGCGACGACCTGCAAGGTAGCCATGCCTGTTCCCTCCCGTGCCGGACGCGGCGGCGGCCGGCAGCGGGATTAGAACACGTTCTCGCTCAGGGCAAAGGCCGGTTGTGCGCGGGATCCGACGTGCGGTGTTCGTCGACCAGGGCCAGCAGGCCGGCGAAATGACTGACCTCGCCCCTGGAATCGCGCATCGGCTTCAGGATCAGTTGGTTGCGCAGGGGCGTGCCGTCCTTGCGATAGTTCATCAGTTCGATCGAGAGGCTGGTCTGTTCGCGCAGCGCCTCGCGGATGCGGGCGATGGCCAGCGGATCGGAATCGGGGCCCTGCAGGAACCGGCAGTTGCGGCCCATCACCTCGCTCCGCGCGTAGCCCGTGAGCCGCAGGAAGGAATCGGTCGCGTGCACGATCGGCATGTCCGCGGCCCGGTAGTCGGCAATGACCAGGGAGCGGCTGTAGTGCTCGGGGCTGAGCATCTCCTGCACGGTGTCGATATAGGTCGCCATGTCGTTGCTCCGGAACGCGGTCCGGGCGGCGCTTAGGTAATATAAATTGACTAGTCAACGATTCAGATGACCGTATTGCGGAACCCGTGGGAATCGGGGACCTATGCCGTGATGGCGAGCCGGCAGGTACCGAGTTCGGCGACCGTGATCTCGACACGATCGCCCGCCTCCAGCCAGACCGTCTGCACCATCGATCCCAGGCTCACGACCTCGCCGGTCCGCAGCGGTGCGCCGCTTTCGATGCGGTGGCGGGCGAGCCAGGCCAGCGCGCAGAGCGGGTGGCCCAGGATGTCGGCGCCGCGGCCGGCGCCCACGGATCGGCCGTTCACGCGCATCTCGCCCTCAAGCGCATCCAGCCTTTCGGGCTGGAGGTCGACCGGCGGTCCCAGCACGCAGCCGGCGTTGAAGAAATTGTCTGCGATCAGGGTCGGCGTGCCGACCGCGGCGAAATCCCGCCAGCGGTCGTCGACCAGCTCGATGCTGGCTCGGGACCGGCCGACATGGGCCGCGATCGCCTCCGGCGTGGCCGCGGCTGGATCGGTGACGTCGCGGGATATCTCCACGGCGATTTCGCACTCCACGCCGGGGCGGGCGAGGCGGCTGCGCGACCAGCGGCCCTCGCCGCCGGCGATGGTCGAGGCGAACTGCGCGCCGGCGCAGGGATGGGAAATGCCCAGATAGTCCTGCATGACCGCCGTGGTGCAGCCGATCTTGTGGCCGGCCAGGGGGCCCAGCCCGGCATCCCGCAAGCGCGCGTTCAGCCGGTCCTGCAGGGTGTAGGCCGCCGGCAGGTCCGCGGGCGCCAGCCGCTCGGGCAGGCCGTCGACCGCCGTCGCGCCGCGCCGCAGCGCGGTCAGGAACCCGGCCGCCGCTTCCAGCCGCTCCGCGTCCATCCTCCGGGATCCGCGCCCGCTCGCCCGCTACCCGCCTAGTCGTCGCCGGCCGCGGCGTCCTTTTCGGCCATCTTGGCCTTCAGCTCCTCCGGCGTCAGGCGCACGATGTCCTCGTTCTGGTGACTGAAGATGTCGTAGCCCTCGGTCGCCAGGTCTTCCAGCGCGATCCGGCCCGACAGCACGTCGGCCTTCCAGGCCTGGTGCGCCGGTTCGGCGGCGTGGAATTCGGGCATCACCTCGGTGGCGAACAGCTCCAGGCTGTTGCAGATGTCCTCGTGCGTGGTCTTGCCGGCCTGGTTGAGCAGGATCACCTGGTCGACATGTGCGGCCTGGAACTGCCGCAGCTTGCGCCGGATGGTCTCGGGCGAGCCGATCAGGGCGCCGTCCAGCGCCTTCTTCGCCTGGTCGGAGCCGCGCCAGTCCTGGTACTCGTCCCACAGGTTGCCGGTGCCCGGCGCATCCACGCCCTTCCGCCCGTAATAGGACAGGGCGAAGATGAAGAAGGTCCAGCCCGCCGCCTTGCGCTCGGCCTCCTCGTCCGTCTCCGCGCACATGAAGCCGCTGACCATGGCGATGTTGGGATTGATCGGATAGTCCGTCAGCAGCCGCCGGTTGTGCATCAGGTTGTTGTAGTAGCGGTGCACCCAGGCGAGCGCGGCGTCCGGCGAGACGAAGGTGAAGCCCAGCGCGCCCATGCCCCACTCGCCGGCCTTGGCGATGGTCTTGATGTTGGAGCAGGCGACCCAGAGCGGGGGATGCGGCTTCTGGAACGGTTTGGGGATCACGTTGCGGGCCGGGAAGTCGTAATAGTCGCCGTGGAACTCCCAGCTTTCCTTCGTGAACATTGGCACGATCGCCTTAACCGCCTCCTCCCAGCGCTCGCGCTTGTCGCGCACGCGGATGTTGAAGGGATGCAGTTCCGCCGGTCCCGCGGCCTCGCCCATGCCCAGCTCGACCCGGCCGCCCGACAGCAGGTCCAGCGTCGCCACCTTCTCGGCCACCCGGTGCGGCTGGTTGGTGGTGAGCTGGATCACGCCATGGCCCAGGCGGATGTTCTTGGTCCGCTGGCTGGCTGCGCCCAGGAACACTTCGGGCGCCGAGGAATGCGAATATTCCTCGAGGAAGTGGTGTTCGACCTCCCAGGCCACGTCGTAGCCCAGCCGGTCGGCCAGCTCGATCTGCTCCAGCGACTGCTGGAACAGGGTGTATTCGCTGTCCGCCTGCCACGGTCGCGGCAGCTGGTGTTCGTAGAAGATGCCGAATTTCATGCCTGTCGCCCGGCCGTCGTGCGGCCGCCTCCCGATCTGCGTCAGGCGGCGATCCTAGCGGCGGGAACCGCAAGCGGCCAGCGGGCCGGCCCGGGCGGCGGAGCGGGGCGCGAGGCTCAGCCCTGCGCCGCGGTCTTCGGCGGCAGCCGGGGCGGCGGCGCGGCGTGGAACACCGGCTCGTTTTCGGTCGGGTCGCCCTTGAAGGGCGCGCGCATGCGCAATTCGGTGCCCTGCGCCTCGGCCTGCCGGCGGGCCTTGTGCAGCTCGCGGGCGGCCTCCTCGCTCCAGGGCAGGCGGTAGGCGCGCGGCGCCGGGTTTTCCTCGTCCCCCTCCAGGCGCAGCCAGAGGAAGATCGCCTCGCCCTCGCGCATCTGCGAGGCCAGCACCGTGGCTTCGGCGGCGTCGCGCGCGAACCATTCCTGCGAGACCGGCTTGGCCCGGCCCAGCAGTTCGCCGTAGCCGGCATAGGCCGTGGCCATCAGTCCGGCGGCCAGCACCAGGGCGCCCGCCTTCAGGCCGACGCCCTTGTCGCCGCGAATGGCGATCGCCACCAGGCCGCCGGCCAGGGCGACCACGATTCCGTACAGCGCCAGCATCGGATCCATCAGCCGCCCCTGACCCGGTTGCTGCCGCTCTTGCCGCCGTTGCGCAGGCTGCGCGGCAGGTCGTGCTGGCTGCCGGGCACCACGCGGCCGTGCTCGTCGAGGCGGAAGCGCAGCACGGTGAGCTCCTCGCCCACATGCCGCAGGGTCGGCGAGGTGGTATCGAGCTGCATCAGGCTGGTGCCGGTGTCGTGCTTGACGCTGACGGTCACGTCGACGGGCACTTCCGAGTGCTCCGAGCGCACATGGTAGAGGTGCAGGTTGATGACGTATTCGCCGGCGGGCACGCCTCGGCTGTAGGCCATCTCGTAGTTCAGCGGGGTCTGGTCACGGACATGGCCCAGGTCGTCGCGCAGCAGGTTGAACACCGCGCCACCGCGGTTGGAATAGCCGACCGGACGGTCGCCGGGCGCCAGTACCCACAGGTCGACATCGGCGTCGATGGCGTCGGGCCAGCGCGCCTCGATCACCACGTTGCCGGGCGGCTCGGCCGCGCCCTCCGCCTTCACCGGCGGATTGAGATGCGGCAGCAGCAGCACCACGATGGTCACGAAGCCCAGCAGGGCCAGCATGATGACGTCGCGGAAGACGGTGCCGTCGTCGTCGCCTTCGAGCGGATCAAGAGCGGACATGGCGCTCTCCCAGCTCGGCCAGGCGCACCGCCAGCCGGGTCGCGCCGGCCGACAGCAGGTTGTAGTTGACCATCAGCCAGAGATTGAGCGCGGCGCCGATCAGGGTGGTGTAGAGCGCCACCGACATGCCGTTCAGCAGGGTCGAGACCATCGGCGAGATCGCGTGCACGTCGGCGACGCTGTCGGGATCCACCCCCGACAGCGCGATGATGAAGCCGACGACGGTGCCGATCAGGCCCAGCAGCACCAGCGCGTTCGCCACCTGGCGCACCGGCGCGATCGCCGAGGAGAGCCGCAGGCGAAGCGCGGCCAGCGAGTTGCCGCGGCTCGCGGCGCTGCGCCCGTCGATCGCCCGCAGGTGGGCGTCGACCAGCGGCGAATGGCCGGAATCGGGCGCGGCGATGCCGTCGAGTTCGGTCGACAGGCGCCAGACCCGAAAGCCGCAGAACGCCAGGCCGCCAAGGAAGGTCAGCGCGATCACCGCGGTCAGGCGGGTCTGGTCGGCGGCCAGCACGAGATCGACCCAGCCCTGCATCCAGGCGGCGCCGACAAGGGCGAAGCCGATCAGGTTGATGCCCGCGAAGCGCAGCACCAGCAGCCTGTGGTCGGCGGGACGGGAGCGGGCCGGCGCCTCGGCGTCCAGCGGCGTGAAATCCCCGTCGATCCGGCGCGCGACCTCGAGCTGGGGCCTGAACGGCTGGTGGGCGTGCGACTGGCTCGGCATGGCATGTCCTCGTCGTTCCGCCTGCACGGCCGGGGCTGGTCGGGCTCGGCGTCTCATTTGACATAAGCCGGCAAGGTAAAGATTTGGTTGCGGCCCGGCCCTTCCCGGTTAACGCCCGGGAAAGCGGTCTTGCGAAGTCGTTAACGGCGAGAGCAGTCGGGTTAACGCGAAGTATTCGCGGGCCGCGGCGATCGGTGCAGTTCGGCGGCAGGGGCGGATCGGACGGCGTCCGGGCCCGCCGTCGTCGTCAGTCGCCGGCCAGCGCCTCGGCGAAACTGTCGGCATCGAAGGGCTGCAGGTCGTCGATGCCCTCGCCGACGCCGACGAAATGCACCGGCAGGCCGAACTTCTCGGCAACCGCGACCAGCACGCCGCCGCGCGCGGTGCCGTCCAGCTTGGTCATAACCAGTCCGGTCACGCCTGCAATTTCCGTAAACGCTTCCGCCTGACTGAGCG
>JBGTSP010000122.1:0-12364 GCA_041940205.1 Alphaproteobacteria bacterium | reverse complement strand
CGCACTAAGGCGGCCTCGGCGGCGAAGGTGCAAATTGGCAAGGGCGGCCGCTTCGTCGGCCAACAGTCGGTGCAGCTGCACGGCGGCATGGGCATGACTGATGAGCTCAATGTGGGTCATTACTTCAAACGTCTCACCATGATCGACACCATGTTCGGCAACCAGGACTACCACCTCAAGCGGTTCGCCGCGCTGTCGCGCGCGCAGGCCGCCTGAGCGGTGCCGCCGGGGCGCCGGGGCAGGTCTCCGGCGCCGGACGACACGATGCGACGCCGCGGTCCCGGCCGGTCCGCGGCGTCTTTCGTTTCGGCGCCGTCGCGAGTCGATGGGCGCATCCAACGGGAGACAAGGATGACCGATACCCCCGCCACGCACTACGAGGCGGTGGCCGAGCTCTACCACGCCTGGTTCACCGGCCTGCTGCTGTTCGTCGCCAGCCGCAAGTCGGCGCAGGCGGCCGGCGACCTGACCTTCGCGACCTTTCGGCGCCAGCATCACGAGAAGTTCCTGTCCTCGTTCGAGAAACTCGGGCTTGCCGGCAAGCCCGACGCCGTGGCCTGCGCGCAGTACCATTACCTTTCCAACGGCATCGGCGGCGTCGGTGTGGAGTACATGTACGAGAGCGACCGCAAGGCCTGGGTGCGCTTCCGGCATCCGCGGTGGATGTATGACGGCACGGCGCTGGCCGGCATGCCGCTGGAGGTGAGCCACGGCTTCCTGCGCGGCTGGTATGCCCAGAACGGCGTGTCGCTGGACAATCCGCGCCTCGGTTTCGTCTGCACGTCCCAGGACATGGACGGGCAGTACGGCCTGGCCGGCTACTTTCTCGAGCACGAGCATGACCTCGCGCCCGAGGAGCGCCTGCGCTTTGCGCCGGGCGAACTGGCCCCGCCGTTCGATCCCGACGCGGTGCCGCTTCTCGACATCTCGACCTGGCCGGCCGAGCGGTTGCAGAAGGCCAATCGCAACTACTCCATGACCTACCTGACGACCCTGCTGCCGGAGATGATGGGGCTGTTCGGCCCGCTGGAAGGCGCATGGCTGGCGGGCGGCTCGGCGGAGATCATCGGTCGCCAGTTCTACGCGGAGACCGCGGCGCGGCTGGGCATCGCGGAAGGCGGCGCGTTGCGTTTCGCGGAACTGATGGTGGCCTTCGCCCGCGCCAGCGGCGACGAGGCCGAACTGAGCGAGGAGGCCGACGGGGTGCGGGTGCGGCAGAAAGGCTGGCGCCTGCTGCGCGGGCGCGGACCGCAGCCGCCGGCGGTGTTCGACGGCTGGAACGGCCTGTGGCGGGGCCTGCTGGCGATGCACGACCGGACCTGCGTGCTGGAGGTCCTGCGCCGCCAGGATTATGGCGATGCCTCATTCGAATGGCGGATCCGTCCGCGCGGCGCCTGGCAGGGCGCCTGAGGCGGGCGGGCGACGAGCGGGCATCCGCGCTAGGATGGCCGCTGGAACCATCGGGAGGAGAGACGAGATGAGCGATCTGCTCGAAGACATCAGCGACGGCGTCGCGGTGCTGACCCTGAACCGGCCGGAGGCGCTGAACGCGCTGTCGCCGGACATGCTGGAAGCGATGATGGCCGCGCTCGACCGGCTGGCCTTCGACCGCGAGGTCGGCTGCGTCGTGCTGCGCGGCGCCGGCCGGGCCTTCTGCGCCGGCGGCGACGTCAAGGCCATGGCCGAAGGCGGCCGGAACGCCGAGATGTCGATGGACGAGAAGGTCTATGCGCTGCGCAGCCGGATGGATGTCAGCCGCATGATCCACGAACTGCCCAAGCCGGTGATCGGCATGGTGCGGGGCCCGGCCGCCGGCGCCGGCCTTTCGATTGCGCTGTCCTGCGATATCCGCGTTGCCAGCGACAACGCGAAGTTCGTGACCGCCTTCGCCCGGGTCGGATTTTCCGGCGACTTCGGCGGCAGCTGGTTCCTGACCCAGCTCGTCGGCACCGCCAAGGCGCGCGAGCTGTATTACCTGTCGGAACCGGTCGAGGCCGAGCAGGCCCTGGCGCTTGGCATCGTCAACCATGTCGTGCCGGACGACGAGCTGGAAGCGAAGACCATGGAGCTCGCCGCCCGGATCGCCGGCGGGCCCCGGGTCGCGCACCGCTACATGAAGCGCAACATGAACGCCGCCGAGGCCGGCAGCCTGAAGGACTGCCTCGACCTGGAGGCGATGCACCATACCCGGACCGGCATGACCGAGGATCACCGGGAGGCCGCGAAAGCCTTCGTGGAGAAGCGCAAGCCGGTCTTCCACGGCCGCTGAGGCCAAACCGCCGGACCGCTTCGGGCGGCCCGGCGGACGACCGGCCGGATGCGACCGACACACAGGATACCCGGCGTGCTGCGCCACTATGCGCCGGCGGACGGCCGGTCGCTGCCGCTGATCGTCGACAGTCCGCATTCCGGTTCCGACTATCCCGACGATTTCGCCCATGCCTGCGCCCGCGACCTGCTTCGGCGGGCCGAGGATGCCTTCGTCGACCGCCTGTTCGCCGCCGCGCCATCGGCCGGCGCCGAACTGCTGGTGGCCGACTTTCCGCGCGCCTATGTCGATCCCAACCGCGAGGAGGACGATCTCGATCCCGCCTTCCTCGCGCCCGGGCACGGCCTCGCGGTGCGGGTCTCGCCACGGGCGCGGCGCGGCTTCGGCCTTGTCCGGCGCTACGTGATGAACGACGAGGCGATCTATGCGCGCCCGCTCGACGGCGATGCGGTGCGCCATCGCCTGGTCCGCTACTACAGGCCCTATCGGCGCATGCTCGACGGCCTGCTGGCCCGCGCGGCGGCCCGGCACGGCGCGGTCTGGTACATCAACGCCCATTCGATGAAGGCGGTCAGCCATGGCGGCTCCGCCGGCGGTCCCGGCCGGCGGCGCCCGGACATCAATCTCGGCGACCGGCGGGGCCGGACCTGCGATCCCGCCTTCAGCGCCTTCGCCGCCGGGTTCTTCCGCGCGCGCGGCCTCAAGGTGGCGCTCAACGCGCCCTACCAGGGGGCCAGCCTGGTGCGCCGGCACGGCGATCCGGCGAATGGCCGGCAGGCACTGCAGATCGAGATCAGCCGCGGGCTGTACATGGACGAAGAGCGGCTGGAACCGCACGCGGGTTTCGATGCCCTGCGCGAAACCGTTGCCGGGTTTCTGGACGCCGCCGCGGACTTCGTGCGGGCGGAACTCGCCTTGCGTCGCTAGCCCTCCGCCGCGGGTTCTGCGCGGTTCCGGTGGGCCCTGTGCTGGCGGGCCCTGTGCTGACGGGCCTTGGCGCGGTTGCCGCAGGTCAGCATGCTGCACCAGCGCCGCCGGCCGCCACGCGAGCGATCGCAGAACAGCCAGCCGCATTGCGGACAACGGCGAACCCGCGCGCGCGGCAGGCCGTGCAGGCCGTCGAGCACCAGGCCCGCGAGCGCGGCGGCAAGCGCGGCTTCGGTGAGGGCGGAGCGCAGGACGGGGGGGGCGCCGTTCGCGCGTTCGTTCGCATCGGTCGCGGCGATGCGCGCCAACCCCGCGGGATCGAGCGGCGCCCGCGCCGCCTGGCGCAGCACCGCCGCCAGCGGGGCGGCGGGCAGGGCCGCCCCGGCGGCGATCGCCTCGAACAGGGCGGAGGCGGACCGCCGCAGACCGGCGACACGGGCGACGAGGGCGGCGCCTGCCTCCGGCCCGGCCAGGGCCATGCGCCCGGCGGCCAGTGCATCGTCGTCGAGCAGACCCTGATGGCGGCTCCAGAGCAGGATCTTGTCGGCCCGGTTCATGCGGTCGACGGCGAGCGCCGGCTCGGCGCGGTTGGAGATCGTGTTGACGAGATCGAGCGCGGGATGACCGCTGCAGAAGTCCAGCGGCAGCCAGGGCGGCACATCGCGCAGGTCTGATTGAATAACCATTAAAAAGAATATAAACGGTTATGAATGACAGACCAACCCCTGGACCAGCCCCTGCACGAAGCGCTGGCCGGCGCGCGGGCCATCCTGCCGCTCGCGGCGGGCGTGGCGGTTTACGGTCTCGCCTTCGGCCTGCTGGCCGCCACCGCCGGACTGAGCGGCACGGAGACCGGGCTGATGGGGGCGCTGGTGCTGGCGGGCGCCTCGCAGATCGTCGCGGTCGAGCGCCTCGCCGCCGGCGCCGGCCTGGCGGCGGCCTGCCTCGCGGGCCTGGCGCTGAACCTGCGGCTGGTGCTGGTCACCGCCTCGGTGCGCGACCTGTTCGCCGGCCGGCCGCTGTGGCAGCGGTTGCTGGGCGCGCACCTTTCCACGGACGAGAATTTCGCCCTGACGCTGGCGCGCCGCGCCGAGCGGCCGGAAACCGGCTTCTGGTTCCTGGTCGGCGGCGGGGGCCTGCTGTTCGCGACCTGGGTGCCCGCGAGCGTGCTGGGCGTGCTGTCCGCGGCGGCGCTTCCGGCGCCCGAGGACTATGCTCTCGATTTCGCCTTCACCGCGGCCTTCATCGCGCTTGCCCGCTCGCTGTGGCGCGGCCGCCGGGATCTCGTTCCCTGGGCGGTCGCCGCCGGGATCGCGCTGGCCGTCGCGGCTTCCGGCCTGCTGGCGCCGTCCTGGGCGATCCTCGCCGGCGGTCTTGCCGGCGCGCTCGCCGCCTCGGGGCGGGGCGATGACTGAGACGACCTGGCTGATCGGCCTGCTGGCGGCCGGAACCTTCGCGATGCGCTATGCCGGGGTCGTGGTCGGCCGGCGCCTGCCGTCGCACGGACCCTGGGCCCGGGCGCTGAACGCCCTGCCGGGCTGTCTCATCCTGTCGCTGGTGACGGTGATGCTGGCGGAGGCCGGACGGGAGAGCCTGATCGGCGCCGTCGTGGCCGTCGCGGTGGCGGTTGCGAGCCGCAGCCTGCCGGCGACCATGCTGGCAGGCATGGCGACGGTCTGGCTGCTGCGCGGCGGGGCCTGAAGCGGCGCGAACGCTACCCTCGGGCGGACCGCCCGGCTATTCTTCGCCCGCCAGAAAGAGCCGTCACCGGGGAGGGTGCGATGCGCGAACTGATCTATGCCGGCGCCGCCGAGATCGTCGAGAAGATCCGGCTGAAGGAAATCTCCGCGCAGGACTACCTGGAAACGCTGCTGGCGCGCGTCGAGGCGGTGAACGGCGAGATCAACGCCGTGGTCGCGCGGAATGCCGAGGCCGCGCGCGCACGGGCGCGCGAAGCCGACGAGGCGGCCGCCAGGGGGGAGAGCTGGGGGCCGCTGCACGGGCTGTCGATGACGGTGAAGGATTCGATCGAGGTCGCGGGCATGCCCTGTACGTCGGGCGCGCCGGCGCTGCGCGATCATCGTCCGGCGCGCAACGCGGTCAGCGTGCAGCGGCTGCTTGACGCCGGCGCCATCGTCTACGGCAAGACCAACCTGCCGCTCTATGCCGGCGATCTGCAGTCCTACAACGAGGTCTACGGCACGACGAACAATCCCTGGGACACGGCCCGCGGCCCGGGCGGTTCCTCCGGCGGCGCGGCCGCGGCGCTGGCCGCCGGGATGACCGCGCTGGAGATCGGCAGCGACATCGGCGGCTCGATCCGCAACCCCGCCAGCTTCTGCGGCGTCTACGGCCACAAGCCGTCCTGGGGGATCGTGCCCGGCGAAGGGCACATTCCGCCGCCGCCCGGCCTGGTCGGCGCGACCGACATCGCGGTGCTCGGTCCGATGGCGCGGAATGCCGCCGATCTCGATCTCGCTCTCGGCCTGATGGCGGGCCCGCACGGTCCCGACGCGCGGGGCTGGCGGCTCGATCTGCCGGCGCCCACGGCCTCGGCGCTGTCCGACTACCGCATCGCCGTCTGGCCCGAGGAACCCGACTTTCCGCTGGACAGGGGCGTGGCCGAGGCGCTGAACGGTTTCGCGGACCGCCTCGCGACGGCCGGCGCGAAGGTGGAACGGGCGAAGCCCGGGATCGACTTCGCCCGCCATCACGGCATGTATTACCAGCTCCTCTCTGGCGTGATGGGCGCCGGCCTGCCCGAGCCCATGCGGGAGGAGTTCCGCCGGCAGGTCGCCGAGGGACGGGCGGAAGGCGAGAGCTACGGCGCGCGCTTCGCGCGCGGCGCGGTGCAGAGCCATGCCGACTGGCTGGCGGCCAACGAGGAGCGGGCGCGCGCGCAGCGGGTCTGGGACGAATTCTTTGGCGCCTGGGACGCGGTGCTCTGTCCGGTGACCCCGACCGCGGCCTTTCCGCACGATCACAGCCCGGAGATCGGCGCCCGGACGATGCGGGTGAACGACGAGGACCGGCCCTACATGGACTACGTGCTGTGGGCCGGCCTGACGGGCTCGGTCGGGCTGCCCTCCACGGTGATGCCGGCCGGCCTGACGGCGGAAGGATTGCCGGTCGGGGTGCAGATCGTGGGGCCGTTCGCCGGCGACCGCATCTGCATCGACATCGCCGCCAGGGCGAGCGCGGCGCTCGGCGGCTTTGTGCCGCCCCCCGGCTACTGACGGCGCGACCGCGGCCTTGAGCACGGACACGCCGCGCCGCCGCGGCGCGGGCGTCGCCCTGATGATCGTCGCCATGTTCTGCATGGCGGCGATGGACGCGACCGGCAAGTTCCTGACCCGGGACTACGCCATCGGGCAGATCCTGTGGCTGCGCTTCGGCCTGTTCTTCCTGCTGGGCTGGGCCCTGGCGGCCCGGGCCGGCGGATTGCGCGAGGCCTTCCGCAGCCGGCAGCCGGGCCGCCAGGCGCTGCGCTCGGCGGTGCTGCTGGCGGAGATCTTCACCTTCATCTACGCCTTCAAGTTCCTGCCGCTGGCCGACGTGCATGCCGTGGCCGCCTGCTCGCCGCTGCTGGCGACGGCGCTGGCCGTGCCGCTGCTGGGCGAACGCATCGGACCCTGGCGGGCGCTTGCCATCGCCGTCGGCTTTCTCGGCGTGCTCATGATCGTGCGCCCGGGGAGCGGCGTGTTCGACGAATTGCTGGTGCTGCCGCTGCTGGGCGCGCTGCTGTGGGCGATCTACCAGATACTGACCCGGGCGGTGGCCGACGACGGGCCGCACACGACCGTGCTCTACACGGCGACGATGGGACTGGTCTTCTGGAGCCTGATCGGCCCCTTCGTGTGGACCTGGCCCGACGCCGAGGGCTGGGCGCTGCTGCTGCTGACCGGCGTGCTGGGGGGTATCGGCCACCTGCTGCTGATCCTGGCGGCGCGGATGGCGGAGATGTCGCTGCTGCAGGCCTTCGCCTACTTCCTGCCGGTCTGGGCGACCCTGCTGGGCTTCCTGGTGTTCGACGAGTGGCCCGACCGGCTGACGCTCGCGGGCGCCGCGCTGGTGATCGGCGGCGGCCTGTTCGCGCTCTGGCGCGAGCGCCGGCGCGGGAGCGGCTGAGCGCCGGTTTGGCGCGCTCCGCACGCCCGTCCTATCCTTCGGCCATGAGCGAGGACAGCGAACCGCGCTGGGGCCGGTCGTTCACCCCCAGCGCCGAGCAGCAGGCATTGATGCCCGATGCGGACGGCAACCGGATCAACGGCCGCGGCGAGGCCGCGGTGCGGCCGCCCAGCCCGGTCTACTGGCATTCGCCCGGCAGCCTGCCGCATGGACGCCAGCAGACCTGGATGCTGGAACGGACGATGCGGCTGGTGCCCGAGACCGCGGCGCTGAACCACCAGCTGGGCGGACGCGGCCCGGCGGAGCGGGCGGCCAAGGCGGACGAGCCGGAGAGCCGCAGCGCGGCGGACTGGTCCGCGGCGGTCAAGGCGTTCGCGCTGGCGCACGAGGCCGACCAGGCGGGCATCGCCGAGATGCGTCCGGAATGGTGTTTCGAGGGACAGGATCCCGGCCTGCCGCGGATCGTCGTGCTGGCCGTCGCCATGGACCAGGCCGATCTCGCCGCCGCGCCCGAACCGTCCTCGATCATCGAGGTGATGCGCCAGTACAACCGCGGCACAAGGGCGGCGCGGGCGCTGGCCGACTTCATCCGCCGCGCAGGTTACGAGGCGGTTCCCCACGGCGGTCCGCAGGCCGGGCCGGTGCTGCTGATCCCGCCGGCGCTCGAGGCCGGCTTCGGGGAACTGGGCAAGCACGGCTCGATCATCAACCGGCGCCTGGGATCTTCCTTCCGGCTGGCCGGGGTGCTGACGGACATGCCCCTGGAGGCCGACCGGCCGGACGCCTTCGGCGCCGACGAATTCTGCGAATCCTGCCAGGTGTGCGCGCGGGCCTGCCCGCCGGACGCGATCGCCCACGAGAAGCAGCTCGTGCGCGGGGTGTCGCGCTGGTACGTCGATTTCGAGAAGTGCGTGCCCTATTTCAACGAGAGCTTCGGCTGCGGCATCTGCATTGCCGAATGCCCGTGGAGCCGGCCCGGCGTGGCCGACCGGCTGCTCGGCAAGCTGGCGCGACGGCGGGCGACGCGGGAAGGCTGACGGCTCAGCCCAGCGCCGGCAACCCGAACAGCCAGGCATGGCCGCCGGCGACGAGGATGATCCAGACAGCGAGGCCCAGCACCGGCTTCCACAGGCCGATGCCGGCCCAGTCGGGCCTTGTCCGGCCCTGGACGACGGCGAGGAACGGCAGCCAGGAGGTGACGGCGGCGAAGCGCTCCCAGTGCTCGCGATCGCGCCGGCGCAGCTTGGCGTCGATCAGGAACGGGCCGAACAGCGCCAGGGCTGCGAGACCGCCGAAGAACAGCAGCGAGGCCAGGTCGCCGCGGACCGCCAGGTGGCCGATCGCCCACAGCGCCGTGCCCCAGAGAAAGGGATGCCGGGTGACCGTCACCAGGCCGCGGGCGGGGCGTTCGTTGGCGATCAGGCCGTCCTGGCCGGCTGTGGTGGGGTTGCGGCTGAGCAGGCCGGGCACGGCGAGCAGGAAGGCGGCGAGGGTCAGCGGGAGCGCGATCCAGCGGCCGGTCGCGCCGAGATCGTAGAGCGGGGTAACGGGCGCGGCCCGCCAGGCCAGGATCATCCAGACCAGGGCGCCGAGCGAGGCCAGCGAGAACAGGCCCTGGTAGGGACCATTGCCGATCCGGCCGACCAGCCGGTCGCGCAGCGGCGTGCCGGAGACGAAGACATGGATGGCGAGGAAGAGGGCGGTGGCGGCGGCGAGTGAGAGCATCGCGGGATCCCCCGGCGGCCGGGGATCGGCCGGTCCTGCGGCAGGATGTAGGCAGTGCGGGGTCGCGTTTCCAGTCGCCGCGACGTTCAGTCCTCGCCGGCGAGCGCGGCGCGGCCGGCCTCGGTCAGCTTGCAGACCAGCCAGTCCGGCTTCAGGGCGTTCGCGAACCAGGGCTCGGCCCAGCCGGCCTTGATGCAGGCGCGGATGGTGCGGGCGTCGATCTCCCTGCCGTCATCGTCGAACAGCGGCAGCTTGCCGCCCGGCTGCTCCAGGCCGCGCCGCAGGTAGCGCCGCTGCGCCGCGGACAGCTTGCCGCGGGTCGCGGCGGAGGAACGGGCGGTCTTCGTGGCCATGGCGGCGGAAGACTAGACCAGTTTCCGGGAATCCCGAAACGCGGGAGGGCGGCGCCCCCGCGGCTCAGCCCAGCACGCCGGCGACGAAGGCGGCGATCGCGGACAGCGTGCGCTCGGGCTGGTCGCGGTGGGGGCTGTGTCCGCAGTCCCGCAAGACCTGGCGCCGGCAGTCGGCGGCCCGGGCGCCGCGCTCGATCGCGTCGAGCTGGGCGAGGGTGCCGTACTCGTCGTTCTCGCCCTGGATCAGCAGCATCGGCACGGCGATCGCGGGCAGGAACTCCTCGATGTTCCAGTCGAGGAAGCCCGGGTCGAGCCAGGCGTCCGCCCAGCCCCGGAACGCGGTGTCGACATTGTCGCCATGATGGCGTTCGAGGCGGGCGCGCAGATCGCCTTCCGCATAGGCCCGGTTCGCGGCCCGGATGCTTTCGACGCCAAAACTCTCGGTGAAGACGTGCGGGGCCTCGAGCGCCAGTCCGGCCAGTCCGGCGGCGGGATTGGCGCCGGCATGAACGAGCGCGATCGAGGCGCCGTCGGAATGGCCGACCAGCACGTGCCGGCGGACGCCCGTGGCGGCCAGCAGGGCGGGCAGGACGATCCGGGCCTCGTCGTGCATGTAGTCGAGCGGACGCGGCAGCGCGCAGGGCGAGGAGCCGCCGTAGCCGGCGCGGCTGTAGACAAGGGCGCCGCAGCCGGTCCGCCTCGCCAGTTCGGCCGGGACGTCGCGCCACAGGCCGACGCTGCCCAGACCCTCGTGCAGGAAGACCAGGGTCGGCGCCTCCTGCGGGGACGGGCCGTGCCACACGGCCTCGAGCCGGTGACCGGCAACGGCGATGCGGCCGTCGGGGCCGATCGCTTCCGGGCCGATCGCGCCGGGGGCGCCCGGGCCGGCGCCGCGCCCGGTGGGCGGCGCGGTCTCAGCCACGCAGCTTGAAGCGCTGGATCTTGCCGGTCGCGGTCTTCGGCAGTTCCTCGCGGAACTCGATCCAGCGGGGATACTTGTAGGGGGCCAGCCGGCCCTTGACGAAGCCCTGCAACTCGGCCGCGAGGGCGTCGTCGCCACCGCCCTGCTTCAGGACGATGAAGGCCTTCGGCTTGACGAGCCGGTCGGCATCCTCCTCGCCCACGACGGCTGCCTCCAGCACCGCCTCGTGCGCCATCAGCGCGGATTCCACCTCGAACGGCGAGACCCAGATGCCGCCCACCTTCAGCATGTCGTCGGCGCGGCCGGCATAGGTGTAGTAGCCGTCCGCGTCGCGCACATACTTGTCGCCGGTGCGCGTCCAGGCGCCCTGGAAGGTCGCCAGGCTCTTGGCCCGGTTGTTCCAGTAGAAAGCGGCGCTCGACGGACCGGAGACCAGAAGCTCGCCGATCTCGCCGTCGGCGACATCGCGGTCCTCCTCGTCGACCACCCGGGTGCGATAGCCCGGCACCGGCTTGCCGGTGGTGCCGTAGCGGATGTCGTCCGGCGCGTTCGAGAGGAAGATGTGCAGCATCTCGGTCGAGCCGATGCCGTCGATGATGTCCACCCCGAAGCGCTGCTTCCAGCGCTGCGCCACATCCTCGGGCAGGGCCTCGCCGGCGGAGACGCCGAGCCGCAGCCGGGGCGAACTGCTGGCCGGCCCGATCGTATCGTCGGCCAGGATGCCGGCATACAGCGTCGGCACGCCGTAGAAGATCGTCACCTCGTGGTCCTTCAGCCGGCGCATCACCGCTTCGGGCGTCGGGCGCTCGGCCATCAGCACCGTGGTCGCGCCGACCCAGAGCGGGAAGCTCATGGCGTTGCCCAGACCGTAGGCGAAGAACAGCTTGGCGGCCGAGAATACCGTGTCCCCGGCGGTGATCCCGAGCACGCCCTCGCCGTACAGCACGGCGGTGTTCACGAGGTCGCTCATCAGGTGGGCCGCGCCCTTGGGACGGCCGGTCGAGCCCGAGGAGTAGAGCCAGAAGGCGATGTCGTCGCAGGTGGTCCCGGCCGGCGCGAGGTCGGGGCTGGCGGCGGCGGCGATGTCGGAGAACCGGGTGTGGCCGCCGCAGGAGCCGTCGCCGGAGACGATGACCCGCTCGAGATGCGGCAGGTCCTCGAGGATCGGCGTGAAACGTTCCAGCAGGGCGTCGGAGACCACCAGCACCGTGGCCCGGCTGTCGGCGAGCATGTAGGCGTAATCGTCGCTGGTCAGCAGGGTGTTGAGCGGGATCATCACCTGGCCGGCCTTGATGCCGCCGAAGAACAGGGCGGGGAAGTCGATGCCGTCGAGCAGGCAGAGCGCGACCCGCTGTTCGGGCGCGAGACCCAGGTTCTTCAGCGCGTTGCCGGCGCGGTTCACCCGCTCGGCAAGCTCGCCGTAGGTGTAGCGGCCGGCATCGTCGATATAGGCGATCCTGTCCGCCGTCGGCGTGCCCAGATGGCGGTCGATGAAATCGCTGGCGGCGTTGTAGCGGCGGGGCACGTCCAGCGTGGCGGGCACGCTGCCGCGGTCGACGCTCGTTGTCTCGCTCATCGTCAGGTCCTCCCCCGGGTGCGACGGGCTCGAGAGGCCCTGCCGATCCCCTCTCGCCTAGCGCCGGCGGCGAAGGCAAGTCAATGGCCGGCGGCGTATGAGGGGTCAGTCGATGCGGCGTTCGCTCTCGGGATCGAACAGGTGCAGGTCGTCCGCGGCCACGCTGAGCGGCAGGGTCTCGCCCAGGGCGAAACGGTGGTTGCCGCCAAGCCGCAGGGTCAGCGCCGCGCCGTCGGGCGCGAGGCTGCCGTGCACCAGGGTGTCCGCGCCCAGCGCCTCGACCAGCTCGACGTTCAGGCGGAGGTCGCCGCTCGCGCCGTCGCCGGGCAGGCTGAGATGTTCCGGCCGCACGCCGACGCTGACCGACCGTCCGGCCATGCCGGCATGGCCGTTGGCGAGCGGCAGTTCCGCGCCACCGACGGCGAGCCGCCCGCTTTCGCCGATCCGTCCCGGCAGGACATTCA
>JBGTSP010000121.1:0-12370 GCA_041940205.1 Alphaproteobacteria bacterium | reverse complement strand
TTCGGGCTGATGTTCCAGGACGGGGCGCTGTTCTCGTCGCTCACCGTGGCCCAGAACATCGAGGTGCCGCTGAAGGAGCACCTGACGCTTTCGCGGCGCCTGATGGATGAAATCGCGGCCCTGAAGATCTCGCTCGTCGGCCTGCCCGCCGAGGCCGGCGCCAAGTTTCCCTCCGAACTTTCCGGCGGCATGCGCAAGCGGGCCGGTCTCGCCCGGGCCCTGGCGCTCGATCCCGACCTGCTGTTCCTGGACGAACCGACCGCGGGCCTCGATCCGATCGGCGCGGCCAATTTCGACCAGCTCATCCTGACCCTGCAGCGCACGCTCGGCCTCACCGTGGTCATGGTGACGCACGATCTCGACAGCCTGCATGCGATCTGCGACCGTATCGCCGTGCTCGCGGAAAAGCGGGTGCTGACGATCGGCCCGATGTCGCAGATGCTGGCGCACGAGCATCCCTGGTTGCGTGACTACTTCCACGGTCCCCGCGCCCGGGCGGCATTGGACACCAAGACCGCGCACAGCGGCGCCGGCGACTGAGGTGCAGGAATGGAAACGCGGGCCAACCACGTCCTGATCGGCGGCTTCGTGCTGCTTGCCGTGTTCGCGCTGCTGGGCTTCGTGGTCTGGCTCGCCAAGGTCGAGATCGACCGCCAGTTCACCACCTACGACATCGTCTTCGACACCGCGGTCTCCGGCCTCTCGGTCGGCGGCGACGTCCGCTACAACGGCATCCCTGTCGGCACGGTGCAGCTCATCCGTCTCGATCCCGACGATCCCGGCAAGGTGCGGGTCACCGTCGAGATCGACGGCGACACGCCGGTCAAGACCGACACCGAGGCGACGCTGGAGCTGCAGGGCATCACCGGCGTTTCCTTCATCCAGCTTACCGGCGGCAGTCCCGAAGCCTCGCCGCTGACCGCCTCCGCCGGCGCCGAGCGGCCGGTGATCGCCTCGCGTCCGTCGGCCTTCCAGGAACTGTTCGCAGGCGCGCCCGAGCTGATCAACCGGATCACCATCCTCGTCGCGGAGTTCCAGAAGCTGGTCGACGAGGACAACCGCAAGGCCATCGCCACGGTGCTGGCCAATACGGCGGCGCTGACCACCAGGCTCGAACGCCGGGGACCCGAGATCGAGGAGATCATCACCAACGTCAATCAGACCAGCGAGGACCTGTCGCTCGCCATCACCCGGCTGGTGCTGCTGACCGAGCAGCTCGGCGAAACCGCCGAACAGGTCGATCGCACGCTGCGGCAGACGGAACGCACGCTGGAAACCGCCGACCGCACGCTCGTCGCCGCCGACAAGCTGCTTTCGCGCGATCTGGTCTCCCTGCTCAGGGAAGTCGAGGGCACGAGCGCCCGGGTGACCGCGCTCGCCGGCGAACTGGAAGCCCTGGTGGCCGAGAACCGCAAGCCGCTGAAGGCGTTCACGGAGGGCGGCCTTGTCGAGTTCACCAAGTTCGTGAACGAGGCGCGCTATCTGGTCGGTTCGGCATCCCGTCTCGTCGACGACATCAACCGCGATCCCGCCCGGTTCCTGTTCGGCAACCGGCAAGGCACCTTCCAGGCGAAATGAACCCGATGACACGCACCATCCGTTCCCTCGCGCTGCTCGTCCTGCTGGCGCTGCCGCTTGCGGCCTGCGTCGAAAACCTGCTGCCCGGCTCCGGCCCGCCGCCGGCCCTGTTCACGTTGACACCGAAGAACACCTTCGCCACGGACTTGCCGCAGGCCAGCTGGCAGCTCGTGGTGGAGGAGCCGCTCGCCTCGGGCGGCCTGAACACCGAACGTATCGCGCTGCAGTCCTCGCCGACCCGGGTGGAATATTTCGCCGGTTCGCAATGGACCGTGCGCGCACCGCAGATGGTGCAGACCCTGCTGGTCGAAAGCTTCGAGAATTCCGGCCGCATCGTCTCGGTCGGCCGACAGGCGATCGGCCTGCGCTCCGATTTCAATCTGCTGACGGAGATGCGCGAGTTCCAGGCCGAATACGGACCGACCGAGCCGGCGCCGACGATCCGCGTGCGCCTCAATGCCAAGCTGATCCGCCAGCCCGAACGGGCGATCATCGCCTCGCAGAATTTCGAGGCCCAGGCGACGGCCACGGGTACCGACATGGAATCGGTCGTCGCCGCCTTCGATGTCGCGCTCGGCAAGGTGCTGCGCCGGACCGTCGAATGGACCCTGCGGACGGCCGGTTGAGATGACGGAACGGGCCGGCCGCGGACACGGTCATGAGTGGCGGTGATCTGCTGATCATCGCCCCGGCCGGCAGCCGCGCGGATCTCTCCCGCCTGCCGGTGGGCGAACTCGCCGCCCGGCGCGAGCGCAACGACCTGCTGCTCGCGCTCACCGACGGACGCACGCTGCGCCTCGTCAATGCCTGCGCGGAGAGCGGCTTCGATCTCAAGCTCCCCGACGGCAGCCTGCTTTCCGCCGCCAGCCTGCTCGAGAGCGCCGGCGACGCCGCGTCCTCCGCCTCGCCCGCACCACCGCCGCCCCGCGCCTCCCGTCCGCCGCCCGCTGCCGCCCGCCCGGCGGTGCGTGCGCCGGCGCCGCCCCGCCCGCCGGCCCCGGCGAACACCCGTCCGGGCCAGCCGGCCACACCGGCGCGACGGCCGCCGCCGCCACCGCCACCGCCGCCCGCGGGACGCACCGGGTCGAGCCCGGCGCCCGCACATGCTGCCGGCGCTTCGCCGGCCCCGGCTTCCGCCGGCGCGACGGCAACGCGGGAAGCGCCGCCACGGCGAAAGCTTTCGATCGCCGAGCGGCTCGGGCACGCCCCGGACAGGCGGGTGCAGGCCGGCACGCCGCCAGCGGGTGCGCGCGCCCCCGTCCCGCCGACGCCGCCCGCGACACCTGGAACATCCCGGACACCTGGAACATCCCGGACACCCGAACCCCCCGGGACGCCTGAAGCACCCGGAACACCGGCGGCCCGTCCCGCGAGGCCGGCTGCGACCGTCGCCGCCGACAGGGCGCCCGAAGAGCCGGAGGCCCCGGTCGCCGCGCTCGACGAGGAATCGACCGATGCCCTGAAGCTGCGCCTGTTGCAGAAGCTGGCGCACACGCTGGATTCATCTCCCGCACCCCTGTCGCCTCCGCTCGCCGACGATCGCGGCGATGCCGCGGGTCCCCGACGGCTGGCGCTGCGCGACGATCATGCCGAGATCGACGAGCGCGCGGATCCGCCGTCGCGCCGGGGCCAGGATCCGATGCCGGCGGCAACGGCCCGGACGGAGACGTCACTGACGGAGACGTCGCTGACGGAGACGTCGCTGACGAACACGGTGCCGACGGAGACCGCGCCGGCGGAACCGATCGTCGCGGCCCGCGGCGATGCCGGCTCGGACGCCGCGATTCTCGGGCTCGACGCCACCCTCGTGCCACCGGACGACGGGGCCTTCACCACGCTTGCGGGCCAGGCGTTCGAGGCGGTGACGCTCGACGAGGTTCCCGCCGGCGATCTCCCGGCCGCCGGCCGCGCCGGTGCGCGCGCGGCGGAGCGACGGGCCGCGGCACCCGCCCCCCTCTCCCTGCCCAAACCGGTCAGCATGGGGGTTCTCTCGCCGATGCAGACCATCGACCTCGAGCATGAAGGCGTCGAGCGTCTGGAGCTCTCGGCCGCCGGACTTGCGGCGCTGGCGGGCGAGGATGCCGGTCTCGCGGTGCTGGGCGACGAAACCCACGAGGTTCGCCTGAACGGTCCGTGGCGCGCCCAGGGCGACCAGACCCGTGAAGCCGGAAAATTTGCCGTCTATACCCTGCAGGACCGCGAGATCGCGGTGCAGGACGGCATCCGGATCACCGTTATCGCGAATTAGAGCGTTTCCTGGTTAGTTGGAATCGTCTGCGCCGCGGGCATTTTGAGCCAGGGCTAGGAGCGTGGCGAAGCGCGTAGTGGGACTACTCGCGAGCCGCGCGACGACGCCATGGCTCAAAAGGCCCCGGCCCCAAAGGGGTTGCGCCCTGGCAGCCCGCCCGCATCGTTGCGTCGCTTGCCCGTACTCCCGGTACGCGCTGCGCGCCGCGCCTCCCGTTCGGACTACCAGGGCGCAACGCAGATGGTTCCACCTAACCAGGAAGCGCTCTCGCCCCGTCAGTGCCGCGGATCACCGGCTCGTGCGGCCAGCATGGCGGCGACGGTCTCCGCCAGGGTCCGGTCGGGATCGAGCGTCTCGCGGGTCTCGGCGGCAAACGGGGTTTGCGCCAGCAGCGTCAGGATCGCCGCCGCTCCCTCGTGGAACCCGCCGGTGAGACCGACGGATTCGAACGTGCCGGCGATCTCCCGCATCTCCGGCACCCAGCGTTCGGCGTCGGCCGGCAGACGCGGGACCAGCCGGTCGATCTGCGCCAGCGTCTCGGCCTGCGACTGCGACATCTCGGCCCGCCAGACCTCTTCCAGGTCGAGCGCCGTCACGGCCGCCGCCACCGTGGCGTATAGCGAGAACCGCCCCTTGGTGAGCGCCGCGTAGCACATCTTCAGGGCCGAGGCGCGACCGCTCTGCGGTCCCAGGTCGTGCACCTGCAGGCCCGCCGCGCGCAGCGACAGCGGCAGGGCCCGCGCCGGGCCGGAGAGATAGAGCCGCGTGCCCTTCGGGTCCTTCTGGGGATTGAGACCGATGATGCCGCCGTCCGCGAACCCGGCGCCGGCGCCGCTCACGATCGCCTCGATCCGGCGCACGGTCGCCGGCGATACCGCGTTCAGGTCGGCATAGACCGGCTTGCGCTCAAGGCCGGCGATGATCGGGGCGGCGGTTTCGGCCAGCGGCAGCGCGGCGTCCGGCGGCAGCACCGAGAGGAACAGGTCCGCCTGGCCCAGGGCGGCCTCCAGGCTGCCGGCATCCTCAAGTCCCGCCTTGCCGGCGAGCGTCCGGGAGCGTGCGCTGCGCCCCTCCAGCGCCGTCAGCACCCGGTGGCCCGCCGCGATCAGCGCCGCGCCCAGGCCATGCCCCATGTCGCCCGGCGCCATCAGCGCCACGACCGGCCGGTCGCTCATGCTTCCGCCTCGTCCGTCGCGCTCGCATAGGGCGGCGGCGCGAAGTAGGGCGGGAAGGCCCCGATCGCCTGCATGTCGACCTCGACAAGGCTCGGCCCCTCGATCGCCAGCGCCGCGCCCATCTGCGCGGCCAGGTCGGACACCGCCGAGACCCGGAAGAACGGCACGCCGGCCAGCGCCGCCAGTTCGGAGAGCGGCGGGCTCGAGAGATCGGCATAGTGGTGGCGTTCGCCGTACATCTGGCTCTGGATGTGCTTGATCACGCCGTAGCCGGCATCGTTCATCACCATCACCGTGACGTTCGCCGCCTGCTGCGTCGCCGTCCACAGTTCCGAGAGATGCATCGCGAAACCGCCGTCGCCGGTCATCACCACGGTCTTGCGGCCGCCCGGCGCCAGCGCGGCGCCGATGCCGAGACTGAGGCCGGGGCCGATCGCGGCGCCGACGGGATAGATGTTCTGCGAGGGTCGCTCGAGCGGGAACAGCCGGTTCCCCCAGGTGCTGTTGTTCAGCGTGATGTCGCGCACCCACAGCGCGTCGGCGGGCACCACCGCGCGCAGGATTCCCGGCACCTCGGCATAGGGCCCCAGGGTGGCGGCATAGTCCGTGCGCACCGCCGCCCGCAGCGCCGCGATCTCGGCGATCCAGCCGGCATCCGCTGACCGCCGGCCGTCCAGCAGGTCGGCCAGCGCCGCCAGCGCCGCGGCGCACTCGCCGACATGGAAATGCTCGCAATCGTAGGTCCGGCCCTGCGCAGCGGGATCGATGTCGATCTGCATGCGTCTGCCGGGCAGGGCGAGCGTCAGGTCGCGGGTCTCGTGTCCGCGCAGGCGGCCGCCAGCGATCAGCATCAAATCGACGCTGTCGTAGAAGGCCTCCATGCGCGGTACGGCGGCGAAGGCGCCCAGCGCCATCGCGTGATCCTCCGGCAGCACCGCCCGTCCGTTCACCGAGGTGACGACGGGAATACCGAAGTCGGCCAGTCGCGCCACCGCCGCCCCCGCCCGTTTCGCGCCCGTGCCGCACCACAGCAGCGGCCGGCGCGCCTTGGCCAGGGCGTCGGCGATCCGCTGCAGCGAGGCCGGATCGCCGGCAATTGCGGGCGCGACCGGCAGCGCGAGCGCGTCGAGCGCTTCCGGGCGGGCAATCGCCGTGCGCTGGACGTCGATCGGAATCTCCACGCTGACCGGCCCCATCGGCGGGCTCAGCGCCTCGCCGGCGGCCCGCGTCAGCACGCCAAGCGCCTCCTCGGCCGAGCGCACGCGGTAGGCCGCCTTCGAGACGCTCTTCAGCATGCCGAGCTGGTCGGGCACGTCGTGCACGCTTCCGTGGCCGCGGTCGAGATCGCCGGTCGCGGTCTGGCCGGTCAGGTGCAGCACGGGCGAGGAGGCGAAACGGGCCTCGACCAGAGCGCCGGTCACGTTGGCCGCACCCGGTCCCGTCGAGGTGACGACGAGGCCCAGTCCTTCGCTCGCCCGCGCATAGGCATCCGCCATGTGCCCGGCGCCGCCCTCGTGCCGGCTCGGCACGAAACGCAGACTGTTGCGCCGGGCGATCGCGTCCAGCATCGGAATATTGTGCACCGAGACGATGCCGAAACCGGTTTCGATACCGGCCGCGCCAAGAAACTCGGCGACGAGGTCGCCGACCGTGTAGTCCGCCATGTGCATCCCTCCCTTGGCCATCAGTGTAGACCGGATCGCCGCGCACCGGCACGCGTCCGGCGGCGCGCTGTTCCCCGCGGCCGGCAGAAAATCTTTCCCCCGCCGATTGCAGTCCGGTGACAGACAGGCTATAGGTTTTCTAACGAGCGTTAGAAACTAACGCGGATTAGAAAACTCGACGACGTGACGGGCCGGCCGGACCGGCCCCGGGGCGCAGGCGGACGCACGGCATTCCATGCGGCAGGAACGGCAGATTGAGGTGGCCAGGCGGGTCCTGGGCTATATCGACGACAACACCACCGCGATGGCCGAGCGGCCCTACCGCAATGACGTCCGGACCTATACCGACCCCCTGCAGACGCGCCGGGAAATCGCCGACCTTTTCGGCGGCTGGCCGCTGCATGTCGCGCTCTCGTGCGAACTGCCCGAACCGGGCGACTACCTGACACTCGATCACCTTGCTGTGCCGGTCCTGCTGACCAGGAATCGGGAGGGCGATGTGCGCGCGTTCATGAACGTGTGTCGTCATCGCGGCGCTAAAGTCGCCGACGGCAGCGGGACCGGCCGCAAGGTGTTCACCTGCCCCTATCATGCCTGGAGCTACGATCTCGACGGCCGGCTGAAGGCCGTGCCGTTCGACCAGGGCTTCGCCGGCTGCGATCTCGCTGCGATGGCCCTCAGGCCGCTGCCGGTCGAGGAGCGCCACGGCATGATCTGGATCCGCACGGATCCCGAGGCGGAGATCGATCTCGATGCGTCTCTCGGGGGTGTCGGCGACGATCTCGCCCATCTCGGCATCGACGGCTATCACCACTACGAAACGCGGACCCTGCGGGTCGGCATGAACTGGAAGCTGGTGATCGACACCTTCCTCGAGAGCTACCACATCAACGTCCTGCACAAGCATTCGATCGCGCCGATCATCCGCAACAACCGCAGCAGCGTGGACCGGTTCGGCTCGAACTTCCTGGCGCTCTATCCGCGCTGGAGCATCGACGAGTTGCGCCAGCAGCCCGAGAGCGACTGGGACCTGATCAGGCACTCGGTGATGATCTACGTGCTGTTCCCCAACACCGTGTTCGTGGTCCAGGGCGATCATCTGGAGACCTGGCGGGTCTATCCCGAGGACGGCGCCACCGGGCGCGCGGTGATGGACGTCGGCTTCTACATTCCCGAGCCGGCGGAAACCGACAGCGCCCGCCGGCACTGGGACCGCAACATGGACCTGCTGATGCGCACGGTGCTGGAAGAGGATTTTCCGCTCGGCGAGGGCATCCAGCGCGGGTTCCATTCCGGCGCCCAGGAGCACATCCTGTTCGGCCGCAACGAGCCGGCGCTGCATTACTTCCACGACGGCATCCGGCGCGCGCTGACACCGAAGGGCGACGCGAAGATCGAAGCCGCCTGACCCTGGCCGGCGCACTCTCGCGCGCCGGGCCGCCTGCCTTCAGGTTTCCGCCGCCGCGCGCCGCAACGCCGCCACGAAGCGCGCCGCGGTCTCCTGCACGGGTCCGGCATTCTCGAATTCCAGCACGTCCGCGCCCGACGGCATGTCGGCAGGCGCCCGCGCCAGACGCCGGGCGATGTCCGCCTCGCTTTCGCGTCCCCGGGCGGCGAGCCGCCGGGCCAGTTCCGCCCGCGGCGCGGTGATCACGAACACGCGCAGCCGGGGGTAACGGCTGCGGGCCTCGCCGATCACCCCGCGCGAGACATTCACCAGCACGTTGACGCCGGCGGCCAGCATCCCGTCGATCGCCGCCGGCACGCCGTATCCCAGATCATGGGCGCGCCAGTGCAGCGCGAACCCGCCCGCGGCGGCCCGCGCCGCGAAGGCCCCGGGCGCGATCGCCTCGTGCGCCTCGCCGCCGGCCGTCTCCGGCCGGGTGATCAGCCGGCGCGGGAAATGCCAGTGCGGATCCGCCGCCAGGACGCTCCGGGCGGCGTCGATCAGGGTGTCCTTGCCGGCGCCGCTCGGCCCGACGACGAGCGCCAGCAGGCCGCCCGACGGGCTGTTCCCGGCGCTGTCGTCAACCGTCACGCAGATGCGCCTGCAGCAGCGGCCGGTAGTGCTCGAGGCCCGGCGTGAGCGCACCGGGATCCTTCGCCGCCTCGTCCCAGCGGCGCAGCCGCACGGCATCGCCGGCATGCGGACGCGCGGCGAAGCCATCGGCCTCGACCTCGCTGTAGGGCCCGCCCTGGACCGCGAGCGAACGCACCGAAGCCGGCGACAGCCGCGCGAAATAGCCGTCCTCGCGGGTACACAGATAGCGCTTGGCGTCGACATGCAGCCGCACCGGTTCGGCGACCGCGCCGGAAAACCTTGCTGCGACCCAGTCGGCGCCGATCCGTTCATGCATGGCGTCGATGCCGCGTTCCGCCAGGCCCTCGTCGCCGTCGCCGACGAGATGGCCGATATCGTGCAGCAGGGCGGCGGCGACGAGCGCCCCGTCGGCGCCCTCCCGCTCCGCCTGGTGGGCGCATTGCAGGGCGTGCGCGAGCTGGCTCACGTCCTCGTCGCCATAGCGCTCGGCGCCGGCCCGCAACAGCAGATCGATGGCCTCGTCGACAGCGTTCATCTCCGCTCTCCCGACAGTCTCACAGGATGCGCCGGCCTTCGCGCCAGGCGTTGCGCACCATCTCGACCCCGTCGTGCCGGCGCACCCGGATCAGGTCCGCGCGCTGTGCTTCCGCGATCTCGCCCCGGTCCTCCAGGCCGACCGCCCGTGCCGGCGCCCGCGAGACCGCGGCCACCGCCGCCGGCAGGTCGATATCCGCCACCTCGTCGGCCAGGATGAACGCCGAGCGCAACAGGCTGACCGGCACATAGTCGGACGACAGGATGTCGAGATGGCCCCGCTCGGCCAGCGCGCGGGCCGAGACGTTGCCCGAGTGCGATCCGCCACGCACCACGTTCGGCGCGCCCATCAGCACCCGCATGTCGTGGCGCACCGCCAGTTCGGCGGCCTCGACCGTGGTCGGAAACTCCGCCACCGCGACGCCGTCCGCGCGGGCCTCCTCGACATGCGCGGGCGTCGCATCGTCGTGGCTCGCCAGCACCAGGCCGCGCGCGCGGGCCATGGCGACGATGGCCCGGCGGTTGGGGGCGCTGTTCTTCTCCTGCATCACCCGGGATTTTTCCATGAAGGCCTGCATCTCGGCTTCGTTCAGCCCGTACCGCCCCATGTGGTATTCGCGGTATTTCGCGATGTCGGCGAACTGGCGCTGACCCGGCGTGTGGTCCATCACCGAGACCAGGCGGACATCCTCGGGATCGAGCAGGACCTCGAGGTCATCGACCACGCCGTCGCTGCTCACCTCGCAGCGGAAATGCAGGAAGTGTTCGGCCCGCAGCATGTCCGAACCGCGCGCGGCGCGCAGCGTGGCGACGATCTCGGGAACCATCTGCATGTAGGCGCTGCCTCCGCGCAGCCGGCCCAGCCGGACCGCGTCCAGCACCGTGGTGATGCCGGCGGCGGCAAGCTCGGTATCGTGGGCGCCGATCGCCGAAAGCAGCGGCCAGACCACGCCCGGCCGCGGCGAGACATGCCGTTCGAGATTGTCGGTATGCAGTTCGACCAGCCCCGGCAGCAGGTAGTCGCCCTCGAGGTCGACGGCGCCGGCAGGCACGCCCGCGCCCCGCCCGATCGCCGCGATCCGCCCGTCCCGCACCTGGATGCTGCCGGGAAACGCCTCGTCGGCGGTAACGACGATGGCATTCGCCAGGATCTGTTCGCTGCTACTCATGTCGACAACTCCGACCTCCGTGCAATGACAGGTTCATGACCGCGACGCCCCCGGCGACCGGCCGAAGGGAAAACGCGCGACGACCTCGAACGCGGCGCCCGGCCCGGCCTGCCGGCTCAGCGCCACGGCGTCGATCGTGAGCGGCCGCGCCAGCGCCGGCGCCGCCAGCCGCCGGGCCGCCGCCGTCAGCGCGGCGATCTCGGCGCTATCGGACAGGCGGGCGCTCAGCGTCATGTGGAAGCGAAACTCCTCGAACACGTAGGGATAGCCCCACTTCCGGAACAGGGCCTCCTGCCGCTCGCTGAGTCCGGCCTGCCGACGCCGCACCAGTTCCGCCTCGCCCGGCGGGGCGCGGAACCCGTCGAAGGCGGCGACGCACTCGGCCGCCAGCGCGTCCAGCGCCGGGGCCGGCGCGCCCGGACGCAGGGCGAGAAAGCCGTCCAGCAGGACGACTTCCGGCGCGGCGACGCGGAAGGCCTCGCGCGCGGCGCAGAACGAGGCCAGCGCGTCGGCCAGTTCCTCCGGCTGGCGGCCGGCGGCGAGCCGCATCGGCGGTTTCAGGGTGGCGTGGAAGCCGTACATCCGCGCGCTCTTCGTCAGCGCGGCGATCCGCTCGGGCGCGAGACCCGTCTCCGCCGCCAGGTCGCCTTCGAACCAGGCCTCGCCGAAGGTCGCCAGCGGGGACGACGGCGGGGGCACGAAGTAGATCGCCAGGCGCGGCGCGCTCGTATCCGCCGCGCCTTCGCCCCCGCCGTCGAACCGGTGCGCCTGCCCGGCGCCGTCCGCTCTCATGCCGCCGCCACGCTGCGCACGGCCGCGACATCGAACTGCCGCGTGCCGACCGCCTCGCACACGTCGGCATCGTGGAAGATTCCCAGCATCGCCGCGCCGCGCTCGCGCGCCTCGCGGATCATCGCGATCACGGTCCGGCGGTTTTCCTCGTCCAGCGATGCCGTCGGCTCGTCCAGCAGCATCACCGGAAAGTCGGCGGCGAAGCCGCGGGCGATGTTGACCCGCTGCTGCTCGCCGCCCGAGAAGGTCAGCGGCGACAGGCCCCACAGGGCCTCCGGCACGCGCAGCCGCGTGAGCAGCTCCCGGGCGCGCTCCAGGGCGCCTTCGCGATCGACGCCCCGCGCGCGCAGCGGTTCGCCGACGATCTCCTCGGCGGGCACGCGCGGGATCACCCGCAGGAACTGGCTGACCCAGCCGATGGTGTGCCGGCGCACGTCCAGCACCTGATGCGGCGTCGCCTGCGCCAGGTCCACCGTTGCGCCGTTATGGCGTACGGGAATGCGCCCCGAATGCGCGCGGTAGTTGCCGTAGGCGAGGCGCAGCAGGGTGCTCTTGCCCGCACCGGACGGACCGGCCAGGACCAGGCATTCGCCGGGCGAGACCGCGAAGCTGACATTCTCGAAAACCGGAATGCGGGCCCCGCCCTGGACGTGCAGGGTGAAGCTCTTGGCGACCTTCTCGAAGGCGAGGACGGCGGTCATGGCTGCAGCACCGAGGAGACGAGGAGTTGCGAATAGGGGTGCTGGGGGTCGTCCAGCACCTGGTCGGTGAGGCCGGATTCCACCACCCGTCCCCGCCGCATCACCATCAGGCGGTGCGTCAGCAGGCGCACGACGCCGAGGCGGCGCAATGACGGCGCCGCCAACACCATAGGGAGCGGGTTTTGAAAGCAGCGGTCATTCACGAACATGGCGGCCCGGGTTCGATCGGGATAGAAGCGAATTTTCCCGACCCGACGCCGGGTCCGCGCGACGTGGTTCTTGAAATCAAGGCGTCCGGCATGTGCGGCACCGACCTGCAGAACTACCGCAGGCCGCTGGACCAGCCTGCCTACATGCCATCGCTGATCGGCCGCCCGCCCATCGCCGGCCACGAGCCCGCGGGCATCGTCTGCGCGGTCGGTTCGGCCGTGCCGGCGCAGCTCGCGCGGGTCGGGCAGCGGGTCATGG
>JBGTSP010000120.1:0-12397 GCA_041940205.1 Alphaproteobacteria bacterium | reverse complement strand
CCGAAGCCGTAGCGGATCGCATCGTCGATCTCGCCCGTGCTGGCGATGCCGTCGCGCACCAGCCACAGGGCCTCCCGCCAGACCGCCTCCATCAGCCGGTCGGCGATATGGGCGTCGATTTCCCGGCGCAGCACCAGGGGATGCATGCCGACCGCGCGAAACAGCGCACAGGCCCGCGCACGCGCGGGCGCGGTCGCCGTGTCCGCCGCATCGCCGCCCCCGGGGCTCGCCACCTCGACCAGCGGCAGCAGGTAGACCGGGTTGAAGGGATGGGCCACCAGCAGCCGTTCCGGCCGCTCCAGCGGCGCCGCGAGATCGGACGCCCTGAAGCCCGAGGTGGACGAGCCGACCGGCACATCGGGCGCCGCGCCGGCCTCGATCTCTCGCAGCACGGCATGCTTGAGCTCCAGTTGCTCGGGCACGCTTTCCTGCACGTACGCCGCCCCGTCGACCGCCCCGGCGACGGACGCGGCAAGGCGCAACCGTCCCTCCGGTCCCGCGCCGTCCCCCAGCAGCGCCCGGTGGGCCTCGCGGGCATTGTCGAGCACCGTGCGCATTCGCTGCCCGGCTTCGGGATGCGGATCGAACAGCGTGACGTCCCGGCCGTGCAGCAGGAAGCGTGCGGCCCAGCCGCCGCCGATCACGCCGCCGCCGATGCAGGCGATGGGTTCCGGCGGGCTCACCCCGTCGCGTTCCCCAGGCCCAGCCGCGCCCGCGCCTCGTCGGCTCCCAGCACCCTGACGCCCATGGCCTCGAGGATGGTCACGGCGCGATCCACCAGTTCGCCGTTCGAGGCGGTCACGCCGCGGGCGAGGAACAGGTTGTCCTCCAGGCCGACGCGGACATGGCCGCCGAACAGCGGCATGGCGCCCACATAGGGAAGCTGCAGGCGGCCGATGGAGAAACCGGAATAGATCCAGCCCGCGGGCACGTTGGCGGTCATCGCCGCCAGGGTCTGCATGTCGGCCGGCGCGCCCCAGGGAATGCCCATGCAGAGCTGGATCATCACCGGCTCCTCGATCAGCCCCTCGGCCACGAGCTGCCTGGCGAAACTCAGATGGCCGGTATCGAAGACCTCGATCTCCGGCTTGACCCCGAGGTCGCGCATGCGCGCGGCCATCGCCCGCAGCATCGCCGGCGTGTTGGTCATGACGTAGTCGCCTTCGCCGAAATTCATCGTGCCGCAGTCCAGCGTGGCGATCTCCGGCCGGCAGCGCAGCAGGTGCGCGACCCGGTCCTCGGCCCCGCCCATGTCGGTGCCGGCGGGATCGGGCGGCAGCGGGGCCTCGGTGGAGCCCAGCACCAGGTCCGCGCCGTGGCCCGCCGTCAGGTTGATGACCACGTCGGTGCGGGAGGCCCGGATGCGGTCCACCACGTCCTGATAGAGCGCCGGGTCCCGGGCCGGCGCGCCGGTCGCGGGATCGCGCACGTGGATATGGGCGATCGCGGCGCCGGCCTCCGCGGCCTCGATCGCCGCGTCGGCGATCTCGGCGGGCGTGACCGGCACCTTGTCGGACTTCGATACGGTATCGCCGGCGCCGGTTACCGCGCAGGTGATGAAGACCTCGTGCTGCATCGTCCCCTCCCCGCCGTCCTCAGCAATTGTCCGTCGCCACCCGCCGCGATCGCTCGAGAATGCGGATCCGCGAGTGCAGTTCCTCCCGGTCGACATAGCAGCCGCGCAAATGCCTGTCGCCCCGCGCCGGATCGAAGGCGGTCCGGGCATGCAGCACCCGCCGGTTGTCGAAGGCCAGGCAGGACCCCGGCGCGAGCGCGAGCTGCAGGCGGAAACGCGGCTCGCGGGTCATCCGGGCGAAGCGCCGGTAGGCCCGGTAGCAGGCCGCCATCGCATCCTCGGCGACGTCGAACGGCCCGCGCAGGAAGTTGGCGAACCGGATCTCCGACAGCACCCCCTCGGCATCGAGGCCGATCACCGGCGCGTCCCAGCGGTAGTCGTCCAGCCGGTCGGTGTTGCGGAAGGCCAGCGGCGTGGCGGCCAGCCGGTCGAAATCCTCCGGCGCCTCGGCGCGCAGGGCTTCGGCGATCCGGAAACCGTCGGCCAGGATACTGTCGCCCCCGCCGGTCTCGTTGACGAGGCAGTGCAGCAGCTGAAGGCCCGGCGCGACCTCCCGGGTCGGCAGATCGGTGTGCAGCGGCAGTTCGAGCGCGGTGTAGGCGTTGGAATTGGCATCCGGTTTCGAGCGCACGTCGAACAGGCGACCGAAATTGGTCTGCCGCACGAAGGCGATGCGGTTGGCCAGCCGCTCGACCATGTCCTCGTCCCGGCCCAGGCCCTCGAGCAGGGTCAGGCCGTCCGCGCGCAGGGCCACGAGCCAGTCATACAGGGCGGCTTCGTCCCGCAGGACCGCGTCGGCCCGGTGCCGGGACGGCACGAAGCCGCCGTCCCAGGTGCGCAGCGGCGGCCGGCGACGGCCGGCACGGGCGGACGCGCTGTAGCAATGGGCGCGCAGCCAGCCCGGGTGGTAGCGGCTGACATGGCCGTCATCTCGCCAGGCGAGCCGCAGCACACCGTCGGCCTCGATCGCCATGTCCCCGGCCTGCAGGTCCTCGGCCACGCTGTCGATCTCGAAGATCTGCTCGCGGGTGAGCGGATTGAGGCAATGCGCGCAGGCGCAATTGTCGCGCAGCCAAAGCCAGTGAAAGCGGCTTTCATGGCCGTCCGACCAGGCGATCGCCAGCCGGTCGCCCCGGGCCTCGAGCCGCACGGGCCGGCGGTGGTCGGGATAGACGTCATAGTCGGGCAGCGGCGCGGGTCGGGCGGCCATGGCGGAACTCCCTCCGGTCGGCATGCCCGCCAGCCTGCCCCCTCGCGAACGAGCGAACCCGAGCGATTGCGCCGCCGAAGGCCGCCGTTCTGGCCCGTCGGCGACACCGGGGCCGCATGTTCAGCCGCCGGCGTCGACGAACTCGATGGCCTGGGACGCGGTGCGCAGGGTGTGCTTGCGCTTGAAGGGCGCGTTCAGGAAGCGGTTGAGCGCGGCGGCCTGCAGCGCGGCGGCCGGTGAAGCCGGGGCGGCCTCGATCTCCTCGTGCACGGCGCAGGCGAGCTTCACCCAGTGGCAGGCGACGATGTATTCGAACTGGCCGTGGTCCAGCACGCGCGTCCGCATCGCCCCGGCGAAGGCCCGGGGATCCGCCGGCTGCCAGGCCGCGGTATCCAGATCCGCATCAACATGGGCGGCGTTGCGGCCCACGAAACAGGCGATCTGCAGCAGCCCCGCCGGCCACAGCGCGGGATCGGCCGTCGCCAGGTGACGCACCGCGCTGGCGAAGGTGATGGCGTGGCTGAAATCCAGCCAGCTGATGTTGCGCGAGACCGGGCCCTGCGTCGCCTCCATCACCGCGGTATCGAAGTGCAGCATGTTCCAGGCCGCCGCGCCCAGCAACGCCTGGTAGAGCGCTTCGGGATCGCCGGAGGCGGCAACCGCCAGGTCCAGCGCCTTGTTGATCGAGGCGCCGGCAAAGTCCGCCGCCGTCACCCGCCGCGCGCCGGATCCGTCCCAGGCCGCAAGCGCCCTTGCATAATGGCGGAACTCCGGGATCAGATCCTCGCGGAAGGCGTTGACGAGCTGGCGGACCAGCGCAAGCGTCGCCGGCAGCGCCACGCCCGGGCCCAGCCTGTCGATCAGTTCGCCGGTCTTCACGACGTAGATCGCCGCATGGCCGAAATCCTGGTAGTGCGCCAGCGCCGCCTGGGCGAGCGCCGGCTGCAGGTCGGCATAGGCGAGGCCCGCGCCATAGGCCCCGCGAACCTGGGCCACGGCGGCCGCCTCGTCCTCGGCCCCGATGGCGGCAACCAGCGCCTCCGGCGTGTAGGGCGCGCTGCCGGCAGGATAGGGATAGACCGGCTCGCGCCGCGTGTCCCAGGCGAAGTGACCGATACATTCGACCAGCGTCGCCAGCCGGGCGGCTCCGTCGGGCGCCACCTCGTCGCGCAGGCGCAGCCAGTCGGCGCTCACCGCCTGGGCGTGGGTCGCCCCGAACTCAAGGCGGTCGTGGGTCCAGTCGATGGCGGCGCGCACCGCGTCCAGCGGATCGCCGCCGGCCTGTTCCAGCCGCCGCAGTTCCCGGGCCATGCGGTCGTACTCGTGGCGCGGAAAACTGTCGCGCAGCGCCGCCATGGCGTCGACGATGCGTTGCGCCGGCGGCAGATCGGCGAGATCGAGCCAGATCGCGCCGTCGGCGTCGATCCGCACCGGATAGGTCCGCAGACGGTCGCCCCCGGTCAGGTTGGCGCCGCCGTCGAGATCGAACTTCCAGTTGTGCCAGTTGCAGGTCAGCACGCAGGAGGGCCGGCCGTCGGGCGCGCTGTCGGACAGGCTGCCCTCGCTCAGGGGATAGCCCTCGTGCGGACAGCGGTTGTTGCAGGCCCAGACCGCCTCCCCGTTCAGGAACAGCACGATCTGCAGGCCCGAGACCCGCACCACCATGCGGCCCTTCGCGCGCAGATCGTCGAGGATCGCCACCCGGGTCCAGGACGCTCCGTCAGTTCCGCCTTCGGGGACCGTCTCCATCGGCATGCCCGCGCCCGTCATCGTCCCGCTCCTTTATGAAAGGTTTTTCTTTCGTAATTCACATGATGCGGCCTTCCTTGAGTTATGCAAGAAAAAACTTTAGTTAAAACGCATGACGAAACCGGTTCGCTCCCCCCGCCAGGTCCGCTCCCGCCGCGCCCTGCTGGATTCCCTCAAGGCCGACGGTCCCCAGGACGCCGCTTCCCTGGCCGACCGCCTGGCGGTCACGCCGATGGCCGTGCGCCAGCATCTCTACCAGTTGCAGGAAGAAGGCCTGGTCGAGACCAGCACCCTGCCGCGTCCGGTCGGCCGGCCGGCCAAGCTGTGGTCGCTGACCGAAGCGGCCGAACGACTGTTTCCCGACAGCCATGCCGAACTCACGGTCTCGCTGCTGGACAACCTCAAGGTCGCGCTTGGCGATGAAGGCATGGAGCGTATCCTGGACGCGCGGGCAACGCAGATGGCGGACGCCTACCGCCCGCTCATCGCGGCCCGGCGGTCGCTGAAGGGCCGGCTGACGGCGCTCGCCGAGCAGCGGGCGCGCGAGGGCTACATGGCCCGCGCCGAACGGGACGAGGACGGCACCTGGTGGCTGCTGGAGAATCACTGCCCGATCTGCGCCGCCGCGACCGCCTGCCAGGGCCTGTGCCGGATCGAGCAGCAGGTCTTCCAGCAGGTGCTCGGCGACGAGGTCCGGGTCGAGCGGACCGAGCACATTCTCGACGGCGCCCGGCGCTGCGCCTACCGGATCACCCCCACCGAGGGAAACTGACCGCCGCCAGGCCGTAGCCCCCCGCGCCCGATCGCCTAAGATGGCCGCCGTGTACCGGTCCGACGGGGAGCTTTCATGATCATCGACACCCACGCCCACTATTGTCCGCCCGAACTGTTCGTCGACCTCGCGGCGCGCGCGGCGGAGTTCCCCAATGTCCGCCTGCGCGAACAGGACGGCCGCTACCGCTTCGCCTTCATGGGCGGCGCGGAGACAAGACCGTTGCTGCCGAAGCTGGTCGAACTGGAGCAGCGGCGGACCTGGATGCGCGAACAGGGCATCGACCACCAGGTGTTCGGCGGCTGGCTCGACATGTTCGGCTATGGGCTTCCCCCCGACGAGGGCGAGCGCTGGAGCCGGTTCCTGACCGGCCATCTCGCGGCCGCCGCCGACGCGGCGGAGGAGTTCTCCGCGCTCGCCTCGGTGCCGCTGCAGGACGGCGCGCGGGCGGCGGCGGTGCTTTGCGACGCCATGGACCAGGGACTTGCCGGCGCGATGATCGGCACCCAGCCGCGCGGCAGCGGCGGCAATCTCGACGATCCCGGCCTCGATCCCTTCTGGCAGGCCGCCAGCGAACGGGAGGCCGTGATCTACCTGCATCCCGAGTTCGGCTGCCCGGACGACCGGCTGGACGATTACGGCCTGCAGAACGCCATCGGGCGCGGCGTCGATACCACGATCGCGCTGTCGCGGCTGATCTGCAGCGGACACCTGACGCGGTTTCCCGGCATGAAGATGGTGGTCAGTCACGGTGGCGGGGCCATTCCCTTCATGCTCGGCCGGCTCGGGCGCAACGCACAGATCACCGACGGTCTGGCCGACCCCTATGCCGAGTTCCAGAAGCTCTATTTCGATACCGTGGTGTTCGATCCCGGCGCCCTGCACTTCCTGATCGAGGCCAGCGACGCAAGCCGGCTGATGCTGGGATCGGACTATCCCTTCCCCATCGGAGACCACGCGCCGCGCGGCGTGCTCGAGCGCAGCAACCTGAACGAGGTCGATACCGCCGCGATCCTGGGCGGCACCGCGGCCCGCCTGTTCCGCCTGGGAGGACACCGCCATGGGCACGCCTGATTTCGCGAACCGTTCCTATATCGTCACCGGCGGGGCCAGCGGCATCGGCGCCGCGACGGTCGAGGCGCTGTGCCGGGCCGGCGCCCGGGTCACCCTGTTCGACGTCCAGCCGGCCGACGACCTGGCCGCGCGTCATCCGGCCTGCCGGGCCGAGAGCCTCGACATCCGCGACGCGGACGCGGTGCGCGCGGCGGTCGCCCGCGCCGTCGAGACCCAGGGCGGGCTCGACGGGCTGGTCAACAATGCCGGTGTCGCCCCGCCGGCCCTGCTCTCGGGCACCGACGAGGAAGAATGGGACCGGATCCTCGACATCAACCTGAAGGGCGCCTTCCTGTGCACCCGGGCCGCGGTCGAGGCGCTGGCGGCCGATGGCGGCGGCGCCATCGTCAACCTGAGCTCGGTGGCCGGCAAGAACATCTCGCTGGGCGCCGGCGTGCCCTACACCACGACCAAGTGGGGCATGCTGGGCTTCACCCGCCATCTCGCCTACGAACTGGCCCCGCGGGGCATCCGGGTGAACGCCGTCTGTCCGGGACCGACGCTGACGCCGCTGATCGGTGGCGACGCTATGGACGAGGGCCAGAAGCAGGCCGCCGGTCGCGGCGTGCCGCTGGGGCGCATCGTCGAGCCCGCCGACATCGCGGAGGCGATCCTGTTCTTCCTGTCCGACAATTCGGCGATGTGCACGGGCTCGGAACTGGTGGTCGACGGCGGCGTGCTGCTGGGCTCGGCCGCGGCCTATCCCGACTATTTCGAAAAGCGCGGCGGCCGCTACCCCGAACGGGACTGATGCCGTTCAGCCGGCCGGCAGGCGTTCCGCGCGGAGCTGCGAGCGGCGCACCTTGCCGGCATCGTCGCGCAACGGCTCGCTGACGAACTCGAAGCTGCGCGGCTGCTTGTAGCGGGCCAGGCGCTGCTCCAGGTGGGCCGCCAGCGCGGCTTCGTCCAGCGACCCGCGGGGCTGGACGATGGCATGCACCCGGGCGCCCAGGTCGTCGTCGGGCAGGCCGATCACCGCGCTCGACTGCACGCCGGGAAAGGCGTCGATCGCCGCCTCCACCTCGGCCGGATACACGTTGGCGCCACCGACCAGGATCAGGTCGGAACGCCGGTCGGCGAGGAAGACATAGCCCTCCTCGTCGATCCAGCCGAAATCGCCGATCGTCTCCCAGTCGCCCCGGGCCTTCGCCTCGGCGCCGATATAGCGGTAGGTCGGCGGCAGGCCGGCCTCGCGGCGCATGAAGATCTCGCCGATCTCGCCCGCCGGCAGCAGCGCGCCGTTCTCGTCCTGCACGCACATCTCGCCCAGCGCCGGCTTGCCCACCGAGCCCGGCCGTTCGAGCCACTCGCTGCCGGAGATCACGGTTGCCGCCTGCCCCTCGGTGCCGCCGTAGAGTTCCCAGATCACGTCCGCGCCCAGCCAGTCGATCCACTTCTCCTTCAGCCAGCGCGGACAGGGCGCGGCCAGGTGCCAGAGCGCCTGCAGGCTGGAGATGTCGTAGCGCGCCTTCACCTCTGCGGGCAGCGACCAGATGCGGTGCATCATCGTCGGCACCATGTAGACCCAGGTCGCCCGGTGGCTGTCGATCAGCGCCATCGTGCGCTCGGCGTCGAAGCGCGGCATCAGCACCAGGTGCGCGCCGGTGAACAGCGCCACGAAGGCGGTGATGAACGGGCCATTGTGATACATCGGCCCGGGCATCAGGCAGGTGCTGTCAGTCCCGATGCGCCAGAGTTCCGCCGAGGCGGGATCGAACACCCCCTCCTGGCCCGAGACGATCAGCTTCGGCCGGCCGGTGCTGCCGCCGGAGGTCGGCGCCTTCCAGGACGGCGAGACCTTCTCGGGCAGGGCGCTGTCGTCGGCCTCGGAAGCCAGCAGGTCCGCCACCCGGCGCACCGGCCGTTCCAGCGCCAGCGCGCCGTCGAACAGCACCACCGGCGGGTTGGCAAGCTCGACGATGGCGACGATCTCGGCTTCCGGCATGCGGGCGGAAACCGGCTGCGGCACCGCGCCCAGTTTCCAGGCGGCGATCGCGGCCAGCATGAAATCGATGCCGTTCGGCAGGGCTATCGACAGGAAGTCGCCCTCGTTCACCCCCGCCGCGGCCAGCGCGCGCGCCAGCCGGTTGCTGCGGCGGTCGAGTTCGCGCCAGTCCAGGGTCTCGCCTTCGAAGGTCAGCGCCGGCGCCCCGGGTCGCAGGGCGGCGTGGCGGGCGAACAGGCGGGGAATCGGCACCAGTTCGGGCGCATCGGCCAGCGCGTCGCCGTCCTGCGAAGTCTGCTGCGGATCGCTCAAGACCGTCCCTCCCGTTGGCCCGTGTCCGTTCGCTCGTTACCCCCGAACGCCTCAACGGGCAACTGCCGGCGGGCCACCCGTGTCACGGCTTGCACCCGCAAGCCGTTCCGGCATCATCCTGCAGGCCGCATCGTCGCGCGGCGATCGCAAAACGGAGCAAGCATGTCGCCTGCCGCCCCCGAACCCTTCCGTCTCGATGTCCCCGACGCGATGCTCGCCGACCTGAGCGACCGCCTCGCCCGCCTGCGCTGGCCCGGCGAGCCGCGCGACGCCGGCTGGTCCTACGGCGCCAACCTCGCCTACATGCGCCGGCTGACGCGCTACTGGCGGGACAGCTACGACTGGCGGGCGGCGGAAGCGCGGATCAACCGCTTTCCGCAGTTCCGCGCGCCGATGTCCGGCCCCGACGGCGAACCGCTGGCGATCCACTACATCCACGAAGAAGGCAGCGGCGATGCCCCGCTGCCGCTGCTGCTGGTGCACGGCTGGCCGGGCTCGATCGCCGAGTTTCTCGACGTGATCGAGCCGCTGGCCCATCCCGAGCGCTTCGGCGGCGATGTCGCCGACGCCTTCACCGTGATCGCCCCCTCGCTGCCGGGCTACGGCTTCTCGCAGGCGCCGGCCGCCGCGATCGGGCCCGCCGCCATCGCCGGCATCTTCAGTCGGCTGATGCGCGACGTGCTGGGCCATGAACGCTTCGTCGCCCAGGGCGGCGACTGGGGCAGCATCATCCTGGCCCGCCTCGCCCTCGATCATCCCGACGGGCTGGCCGCCCTGCATCTCAACATGACGCCGCTGCGCCCGGCGCTCGGCGAGGACGCGCCGCCGCTGGACGAGGACGAGAAAACCTGGATCGGACAGGCGCGGGCGATGATGAAACGCGAGACCGCCTACCAGGAGGTGCAGGCCACCAAGTCGCAGTCGCTCGCCTACGGCATGCACGATTCCCCGCTGGCGCTGGCGGCCTGGATCACCGAGAAGTTCCACGGCTGGAGCGCGCCCGAGGCGGCGGAACCGCCGTTCTCGATGGACGAGTTGCTGACCAACATCATGATCTACTGGGTCTCGGAGAGCTTCCATTCCTCCGCCTGGCTCTATCGCGGGGTGCGCGAGGACGGCTCCTCCGCCCTGAAGCCGGGCCAGCGGATCGAACAGCCGCTGGGCTTCTGCCTGCCGGCAAACGACCTGGTGCCGCCGCCACCCTCGTCATGGCTCGCCCGGCTGGGCAATGTCGTGCACGAGACCCGGCTGCCCGACGGCGGGCATTTCACCGCCCTGCAGAAGGGCCCGGAACTCGTTGACGACATGCGCGCATTCTTCCGCGCGCATGCGCGCTGACGCCCGGGGCGCGGGAAATCCGCTTCAGGCCGCTTCCAGCGGCGTGTTGAGCACCGTGTCGGGCCCGACGATGCCGCCGGGCCGGGACACGCTTCCGGCGGGGCCGTGCCGGTCGTAAAACCAGTGCGGCAGCGGCCGGCCGTCGTCGCAGCGCAGCCACAGGCGCAGAAGGTGACGCTTGCGTTCGGGCTCGTCGAACTCCTCGTAGGCCGTGCGCGAATGGAAGGTCACGTGGTTGTTGATGAACTGCATGTCGCCCTGGCGGAAACCCATGGCGAAATGCAGCTCGTCCGACATCCGCTGCACCGTCTCCAGCGCCTCGCGCTGCAGCGCGCTCTTGCGCGGCACCTCGGGGAAACGCTCGGCGGAACCGATATAGGTCGGCTCGACATTGGCCGAGAACCAGCCCTCGTGCACGTTGAAGACGGGGATGGCGTAGAATTCCTCGCAGCCCGGCGGCACCTCGCCGCGCCGGTCGCGCCAGATCGGCTGCATCAGCGCCTCGACCATGTCCGGACGGCGGGCCAGCAGTTCGTTGTGGATCCGCACCGAGGAGACGATGGAACTGGCGCCGCCGCTGCGGGCGGGATGCAGGCAGTAGAGCCCGACAACGTCGCAGGCGTCGCAATGGTAGGGAATGCCCTCGCGCGAATAGGGGCCGCGCTGCAGGACGTTGCCCTTCGACTGGCCGATGTCGCGCACATGGCCCAGCACGTGCCCCCTGGCGTTCTGCGACCAGGCGCCGTCTCCCAGGTGCATGCCGACGCCCCAGAAGGCGAGCGCCGCCCGGCGCCGGTCGGCGAGGTCGATGTCGAGGCCGCGCAGCAGCACGAAGCCGCGCCCGTAGAGCAGTTCGCGGCGGATCTCGGCGAGCGTGCCCGCCAGCCGGGGCAGCGGAAAACGCGCGCGGTCGATGTCGAGGAAATCGAGGCCCGCCGCCTCCACCGCGGCGACCGCGGCATGGATCTCGGCCCGCTCGCCGGCGCTGAAATGGTGGATCCAGGTCTCCGAGCCCCGCATCTCTTCCGCCCGCCAGTCGGCAGGATCCCGGATCGGCTGCAGCGCCACCGCCGGCACGCGCGCGTCCGGCGCGGCGGCCCTGGCCCCGGCGCCGCTCACGTCCCCTCCCCGCCGTCCGCCTCCGGATCCGCGGCATCGGCGGCATAGGAGAAACGGAAATCGCAATGGCTCGCGCCGCCCATGATGGTCTGGCTGCGCTTCAGGCGGATCTTCGGATCGTAGCCCTCGCAGAAGGTGCCGTCGCGGTTGCAGGACAGCAGGTGGCCGATCCCGCCCAGTCCCATCTCGCGGTACATCTCGGCGTAGCGGCATCGGGTGACGTTGAAGTGCAGCCGGGCCTCGTCCTGTTCGCCGGGATCGATCTCCAGCGCGCCGCCCGCGGTCCATTGCGGCATGGTCTCGGCAAAGGTCTGAAGCGAGGTCGGCCGGCCCTCGGCTTCGGCATAGGCCCGTCCCTGGGCGCGGGCGTTGGCAATGATCGCCCGGCCGATGATCTCCTGCGCCTTCGCCTCGTCGAACTCGGCGACGAGCTCCTCGTAGATCGGCTTGACCACCGAGGCCTCGATCCGGCGCTGTTCCAGCATGGGCAGTTCGGTTTTCATCGCTATGCTCCCCTCCCATGAGCGTGCCGCAGTCTAGCAGTCCCCTCGCCGCCGGGCGACGCCGGCGCCCGGGCCGTCACCGGTCATGAGTCGCGAACGCTTGCAGGAGGCCGCCCGGCTGCATCGCGCCGGGCAGTTCGCGCCCGCGGAAGCAATCTATCGCGAGGTGCTCGCGCGCGAGCCCGACAGCGCCGATGCCCTGCAGCTTCTCGGCACGCTGCTCTGGCAGCGCGATTCCAATGCCGAGGACGCCATCGCCCTGCTGCGCCGGGCACTGAAGAAGGCGCCGAAGATCGCGCCGGCGCACCACAATCTGGGCGGGATCTATGCCGCCCAGGGCCGCTTCCGGGAGGCCGTCGCCTCGTTCCGCAAGGCGATCGCCCTGAAGCCGGACTATGCGGAAGCCTTCTACAATCTCTCCAGCGCGCACCGCATCAAGCGAGGCGACGGCTTCATCGAGGCGGCCGAAGCGCTGGACGCCCGCGACGACCTTGACGAGGCGGACCGGCGCTTCCTCGCCTTCGCGCTCGGCAAGGCGCATGACGATGTCGGCGATCCCGACCGTGCCTTTGCCGCCTATGCCCGGGGCAACGCGCTGAAATATCCCGGTTTCGATGCCGCGCCGTGGATCGGCCTGCTGCAGGAGATCCCGCGGCTCTGCGACAGCGACTTCTATCGCCAGCGCCGCGGCTGGGGCCTGCCGGACACGCGCCCGGTCTTCGTCGTCGGCATGCCGCGCTCGGGCACGACGATGGTCGAG